>NZ_JBKBXW010000007.1:0-111563 GCF_046313735.1 Hyphomonas sp. | reverse complement strand
GAGGGAAGCCGCCTGCTGGTGGGCTGGTCGATGGAGCTGGAGCACACCCGCCAGCCGATTGGCTTCAGCTTCGGCGATCCCGCGCTGAATCCGGCGACGGGATACATCGACCCCATCCTGATGGAGGATGAGGGCCACCTGATGACCATTGCGCCGACCGGTGCCGGCAAGGGCCGGGGCTGCATCATTCCGGCGCTCTTGCGCTATGATGGCCCGGTCATCGTGATCGACCCGAAGGGCGAGAACGCCCTCGTCACTGCCCGGCGCCGCCGGGAACTCGGCCATCAGGTTGCCATCGTCGATCCCATCGGCATCACAGGCCTCGAGACGACGGCGATCAACCCGCTGGACCTGCTGGATGCCGACAGTCCGACCCTGGTCGATGATGCGATGGCGGTCATCTCGACGATGATGGACAACCGCCCCGGCCGGAACACAAGTGATGGCGACTACTGGTCGGAGCGCGGCGCGACTTTCGTGCTGGGCATCGTTCTGCATGTCCTGTCCGACCTGCCGGAAGGGCGCCGGCATCTCGGTACGGTGCGCGAACTGGTCGCCCAGGCGATGGGCGAGGTCGCCATCTATTCGAACATGACCGAGAATGCGGAGATGCGCGGCAAGCGCGCCCCGCCCGATACCGTGCTTGGCCGGCTGGAACGCTCACGCAATGCAGAGGCCGCTCGCATCGGCCAGATGCTGCGCCTCGGCGCGGTCTCGACGCTCGGCGGCATCCTCTCCTTCTCGCAGTCCATCGTCGAGATCGCGCGCGGCGACGCCATCACGCAGAGCCTTTCTTCCACTGGCTTCGACTTTGACGGCATCACGCGCGGCGATCCGATCTCGATCTATCTCGTCCTGCCCCCGCACATGCTGGACAGCCATGCCAAACTCATCCGGCTGTGGGTGCATACGCTGATGACGCTGATCACCCGGCGCAATGCAAGGCCCAAACACTCGACCCTGTTCATCCTCGATGAGGCCTCCCAGCTCGGCACATTCATTCCGCTGCGCCGGGCGATCACGCTGATGCGCGGCTATGGGATGCAGACCTGGAGCTTCTGGCAGGATCCGAGCCAGCTGGTGAACCTCTACCCCAATGACTGGCAGACGATGGTCAACAACTGCCGGGCCGTTCAGTGCTTCGGGGCGAACACCATGCTCGCTGCCGAAGCCATGTGCGGCATCGTCGGCTTCCGCCCGGCAGACCGGCTGCTCGACCTGTCGGACCATGAAATGCTGCTGCAGCTGAAAGGCGATGCCCCGATCGTGGCGCGCCTGCCGGACTACCGCAACGACCCCGCCTTCGAGGGGATGTTCGACGAGAACCCCTTCCATGATCCGGACCGGCCCGTCATTCGCCCGGAGATCGAACGTGTGGTCGTGCGCCAGAAAACGGCCGAACCCGGCGCCGAAGGCGAGACGGTGGAAGTGCTGCCGGCGCAGGACCTGGTGACCGCGCTGCGGCGGCGGCGCCAGCCGAAGCCTCCGGCGAAGGAGGCCCCCGGGCTCTTCCCGGAAGATGAGCCGGAACCGGACACGCCGTCAGCGGACACCCCACCGCCCGAGAAGCCGTCGGAGGACTAAAGCGGCGTTCCGAAAAGTGGGAACCGGTTTTCGGGAAAACGCCACGATTATTCAAAGACCGGGGACATCGGGCTGATTCAAGGAATCAGCCCGATGTTCCAGGCGCTCAATACCCCCCGCCGAGGGCGGCATAGAGATTGATCGCCGCTGTCAGCCGGTCGAGCCGGGCGAGGACGTAATTGTTCGACGCATCGAAGAAAGTCTGCTGCGCGGTCAGCAGGCTCGTCAGGTCGCCCGCACCGGAGCGGTAGCGCAGCTCGGCCGCATCCAGCGCATCAGCGGACGCCTCGCGCGCAATCGCCAGCTGGGCCTCGCGGGCTTCGGCCGCCTCCATCGCGCTGAGGCTGACATCGACATCGCGCAGCGCGTTCAGGATTGCCTGCCGGTAGCTTGCGAGCTGCGCCATGCGGCGCGCTTCGGCGGCTTCCAGCTGGCCTTCCAGCCGCCCGCCCGAGAAGATCGGCGCCGACACCGATGCCGAGAGCGAGCCAACGAGATTGCCGCCGCCGGTCAGCAGGCTCGACAATCCGGCGCCGAGATCGATGCCCGGCATGAACGCGGCGCGCGCCGCGGCGATGTTCGCGTCAGCCGCCCTGAGGTTGGCTTCGGCCTGCAACAGGTCCGGCCGGCGCAGCAGCAGGTCTGCCGGCAGGCCGGGGTCCGCCTTGGGCAGCGCCAGCGCCAGCACATCGGTATCGGGCGCGGCAAAACCCTGCGGCGCCGCGCCGGTCAGGATCGCCAGCGCGGTCTCGAGGCTCGTGATCTGCGCGCCGAGCTGCGGGATACGCGCGCGCGCATTCGCCAGCTGCGCCGACTGGGCCGAGACATCAAAACCGGAGATCGCGCCCGCCTCATAGCGCACCTCGACGATGCGAAAGATGCGCTCGGAAATCTCGAGATTGCGGCGCGCCACTTCCAGCTGCGCCCGGCTGGAGAGGAGCCCGAACCAGGTGCTCGCGACATCCGCCTGCACGGTCAGCTCCAGCGCGCGCTGCTGGAATTCCGCTGCGTCAAGGCTCGCCGCCGCCGCCTCCAGCCCCGCGCGGTTCGCGCCGAACAGGTCCAGCTGGTAGGACGCCGAAAGCCGCCCCGTGGCGCTGATATCATCGAGGCCGCGATCGGTGTCGCTCCCCGCAGAGAGCCCCGCGCTTGCCTGCGGCAGGAAGCTCGCGCCTGCGACGCGCAGCTGCGCGCGCGCAGCCTGAACATTTGCGGCGCCTTGTGCCAGCGTCAGGTTCGCGTCCCGCGCGGCTTCGACCAGCGCGTCGAGTTCCTCCGATCCGAACGCGGCCCACCAGGCCGCTTCCGGCGCGCGCAGGCCTTCGATCTCGCGGGCATAATCATACCCCTCCGGCACTGCGAAGCCGGCACCGTCTTCCAAAGGCGCAGCCGGCGGCGGCCCGAGGCTCGCACAGGCTGCGAGGGTCAGCACAGAGGCAGCAGAAATCAGGGTACGCATCAAACTCATCACTCCGAAGCGAGCGCTGCCACGGGGTCGAGCCGCGCCGCCTTGCGCGCCGGCAGCAGGCCAAAGACCAGCCCCGTGCCGAGCGCTGAACTGAAGGCCAGGATGGCCGGCAGCGCCGTCACCGCCACCGTCATTCCCGAATAAGAGAGGATCATGCAGACGCCGAGCCCGATCAGTACCCCCGCAATCCCGCCGAGGCCGCCCACGACAAGCGACTCCACCATGAACTGCGTCATGATATCGGAGCGCCGCGCGCCGGTCGCCATCCGTACACCGATCTCGCGGGTGCGCTCCGACACACTGACCAGCATGATGTTCATGACGCCGATTCCGCCGACGAGCAGAGAGATCGCCGCGACCGAGCCGAGCAGGATCGAGAAGGAATTCTGCGTCTGCTCCACCGATTCAAGGATGGAGGCGGTGTTCCGGATCTGGAAATCCTCGACGCCGTGACGCGACAGCAGCAGGCTGTGGACGGATGCCTCGGTCTCTGCAATCTGCCGCGTATCGGCCACCGCCACGGTGATCGACGATAGAGACCGCTGGCCGAACAGGCGCATCATGGCAGTCGAGATCGGCACCAGCGCCACATCATCCTGGTCCTGCCCCCAGGCTGTTGCGCCGCGTTCTTCCAGGATACCGGCCACTTCGAACGGCGCCCCGCCGATGAACACATACTGCCCGACCGCGCGGGACACATCCGGGAACAGGTTGCCCGCTGCCGTTGTGCCAAGCACCACGACCCCCGTCCGCCGGTCAACATCACTGCGCGCAAAGAATGTGCCGTGGATCAGCTTGCGGTTCTGGGCGATCGGCCAGTCCTGAGAGGTCCCCTCAATGGAGGTCTGGTAATCCTGTCCGCCGACGCGCAGCGTGGCACGGCCGCCGCGCGAGGGCACGGCGGCGAGGATGTTCTCGAGTTCGCCAATCGCCTGCGCGTCTTCAATGGTCAGCGTTGCGACCTCCGAACCACGCATCCGCTGGCCGGGCGCGCCGGGGCGCACGAACAGGAGGTTCGGCCCCATCGATTCAAACCGCGCCATCACATCCGCCCGGCTGCCTTCGCCGATGGCAAGCATCGCAACCACTGCCGAGACACCGATGATCACGCCCAGCAGTGTCAGCGCGGTGCGGAACAGGTTCGCGCGCAGGGAGCGGAACGCCATCTTCACCGACTCTGCCACCTGCACGAGCGGCGACGGGCCCTTGCGCTGCTGGCGATATCCGGCAGCCTCTTCGGGCACCGACACCTCCGCCCCCGTATCATCGACAATGCGGCCATCGCGGATCTCGATGACCCGCTTGGCCCGCGCCGCCACTTTCGGGTCGTGCGTGATCAGGATGATCGTGCGCCCTTCCGAATGCAGCTCTTCGAGGAGGTTCAGAAGGTCATGGCTGGAGCCGGAATCGAGCGCACCTGTCGGCTCGTCAGCGAGGATCACCTCGGCATCATTGACGAGCGCGCGCGCCACGGCCACGCGCTGCTGCTGGCCGCCGGACAGCTGGCCCGGCTTGTGATGCAACCGTTCGCCGAGGCCGAGCCGCGCGAGCAGGCCCGCGGCCTTCTCCTTGCGCTCGGCTAGTTTGAGGCCGGCATAGACCGCCGGGATCTCCACATTCTCGGAGGCCGAGACACTGCCGAGCAGGTTATAGCGCTGGAAGATGAAGCCGAAGGTCTGCCGCCGCAGCGCGGCCAGCGCATCGGCCTCGAGCTCCGAAACATTCTGCCCACGGATGGTATAGCTGCCCCCGGTCGGCCGGTCGAGGCAGCCGAGAATGTTCATCAGTGTCGACTTGCCGGAGCCCGACTGGCCGATGATCGCGACGAACTCGCCGGAGCGGATCGTCAGCGACACGCCGTCGAGCGCACGCACCTCGGTTTCGCCGGCGCCGTAATAACGCTGCACATCCTTCAGCTCGATCAGGGGCGCGTTCATGCCGGAACCTCCCTCAGCCGCGGCGAACGCCCGGCGGCGGACCGCCTGCGCCGCCCGGGCCACGCTGGCCGCCCTGCTGCTGCTGGCCAGAGCCGGGGCGCGGAATGGCCACCTCGCCGGTGACCACTGTCTGGCCGGGCTCCAGCCCATAGAGTATCTCCGCCTGCGTGCGGGTGCGCAGGCCCACCAGCACGGGTTGCGGACGCGGCGTGCCGTCTGCCTGCATCACCAGCACCGTGGCCATCTCGGCGCCCGGGTTCGCCTCGCGCGCTGCGCGCATCGCTTCGCGCCGCTGCGGATCACCCCCGCCGCCGGCCGCGCCAGCTGCACCGCGCGCTTCACTCGCTTCCGCCTGCATCAGGCCGCGCCCGCCGCCCTCGCGGCCACCGGCGCCACTGCCACCACCACTGCCTCCACCGGGGCGCTGCCCGCCCCGCGGCTGCGACTGAAGCGCCGTCACCGGCACCAAAACGGCATCGCGCGCCGCGCCGGTCAGGAAGAACACCTGCGCCGTCATCTGCGGCTTCAGCCGGCTCTCGGGATTCTCGACATCCAGCAGCGCCTTGTAGAGCACGACATCATTCAGAACTTCCGGCGTCGGAAGTACCTGCCGCACGACGGACGGCCAGCGCCGCGTGCCATCGCCCAGCGTCGTGAACCACGCCTCCTGCCCCGGCAGGATGCGCAGCACATCGGCCTCCGACACATCGGTTTCCACCGTCATGATCGACAGGTCGGCCAGCGTCAGGATTGTCGGCGCTGTCTGCGCCGCATTCAGCGTCTGGCCTTCCACCGCGGCAACCGAAACGACCGTCCCGTTGATCGGGGCGTAGATGTTGGTGAATTCCAGCGTCGCCCTCTGCGCGCGCAGGGTGGAGGCCTGCCGCGAAATCTGGGCGTTGATCGCCTCCAGCCGCCCCTGCGCGACGGTGTAGTCGGCCTGCGCGGCCTCGAATTCGGCGCGGGCAATGGCGTCATTGTCGAACAGCATCTTCGCGCGTTCGAAATTCGCGCGGGAAAGATCCAGCGAGGCCTGCTGCTGCTTGCGGCTGGCCTCCAGCTCGCGCAGCTGCGCCTGGCTCGCCTCGACATTGGTTTCGGCAATCGTGGCATCAATGCGGGCGAGCAGCTGCCCGCGCTCGACCTCATCGCCCGGCTCGACCAGCAGCTCCGTCAGCTGGCCGGAGACCTGCGCGCCGACCGCGACCGAATCCCGGGGGCGGATCTTGCCCGCCGACGAAATCGTCACCTCAAGGTCGCCCCTTGTCACTTCCGCGGTCGTCAGCTCGGGCGGCTTTTCACGGCCCCAGATCGTGCTCCACGCGAACCAGCCGGCAGCGGCAGCAATGATGGCGGCGAGGACCCAGGCCCGGCGACCGGTCAGGAAAGGCAGTTTCAGCATGAACACTTGTCCACAAATCGGTGGTGCAACAGGGCTTTAACGCGCCCGCTGGCGGTTTTCCGTCGCGGGCAGGTGCAAGAAATGCACCACTCGCGCCGTCCTTACGCCTGTTACGCCCGATCCGATGACAAAAGTTTGCTGTAAACGGCCCGATTTGCGGCTTGCCGGTTATTTCCCGCGCAATCTGTCGCGGAAATCGCGCTTGGCAGCCTCCAGGTTGCCCGTCAGCTGCTGGCGCAGGCCCATGCGCAGCTGGTCAAGCCGCTGTGCCCGCGCCTCCAGCACGTCCTCGCCGACCCCCACGCCCCTCATGGCGTCCATCAGGCTCGGCCCCATCAGCTTGAAGCCGGGGGCATCCTCTATTGCCCCGATGGCCCAGAAATCGGTCTCGACCGCCCAGAAGTCCATCGTCTCGAACGGGATCCAGCAATAACCGCCCTGGGCCCAGCGCGTGCTCCAGCTGTTGCGCACCAGATAGCACCGCTCCGCCATGTCATAACCGACAATCAGCATTGCATGGCCTGATGGCGGGCGCTGTGTCACGACCTGGTCGGGCCGGGGCATCCGCCCGGTCTGGTGGGCAATATCGTAATACTCGCCGGGAGCATACATGCCGAAGACGACCGGCAAGCCGTGCGCAAGGGCGACGAGCGCGGGAACGCCGCGCGGTGTGCGGGCATACTGCGTGGCTTCATAATTGCGGCCATTCTGATAGGCCGCCTCGGTGGGCCGCGTGATCACAAGGCTATCCTGGAACGGCCAGAGCCGCTCCTCACACGCGCCATAGGCGAGGATGGACGCCATCCCGTGATGGATAAAACTTCCCGAATCGAGATGCGTGGAGTTGCCGATGATACGCGCGTTGAAATACACGAAAAGGCGCGAAAGATCAGTAAACGGACGGCCTGACTTGATCTGGTGGTATTCCATGGCGCCGACAACGGCCTGCGCAACGCACGACTGCGTCGTGCCCTGGTCTTCCACCGGCGAGCAATGTGCCCGCAGGTCCACCCGGTCGGGCAGCCGGATATCGGGAACCGACAGCGTTGGCGCCGCCGACGGTGTTGTCTCAAAGCGGCAGCCATTCAGGCTGTATCCGGACCAGGCATCAGACATACGGTTTCCCCCTTCTGGATTGGGATTGGGCATGAAGTTCACGGCGCCGCACCGGTCGCAGATCGTGCCGGCAGAGGCCGGCCCGCCGCACAGGTGGCAATCCTTGACGATGAAGCCGTGAGGCGAGTTCGGAATCTTGTCGGTCATTATGGACACGGCTCGTCTGGCAGGTGGTTGATGTGGAACCGGCCCTGATCCATCAGATTGTTCATCGGGTCATAGAGCTGGTAGGTGATATGGCACGTCTGGTCCCACTGGGCCCGGCCATTGAAGGTGAGGTTGGCCGCTGGAATACTGAACGAAATGGTGCCAGCTGCGCCGTTCAGCCGCCCGGAAATCCGCGCCGGAACGCCAAAGACCGAATGTATGCCGGACCCGGAGAATGATCCGTTATTGGACATCCGCATCGTGAAGGTCTCTCCGGTTTCATCGACCCAGGTACCGCTCAGCGTACTGAGGGCGGGCGGGTTGACCGGGATGATCCGTGGCCCGAAATCACTGCCGGAAGGCCGGGGCTCTGCTGCGCGGGCGTCATCCGCATAGACCGGCGCCGGAGCGGGAGCCGGACGGGGACCGCTGCTGCCCTCCTCCCGGACCGCTTCCAGAATCGCCATCACCGCGACCACGGCCAGCCCGATCCCGCCCCAGAGCCTCAGCTTCTTCTTGTCAAAACTGAACGTTGTGGTTCCGTCTTTGTCTTTGTCTTTGTCTTTCCGGATATCTTCCTTCACCGGACCGGTCAGATTGACGCCGTCCACCAGCATCTTGCGATACTCCGCTGCCGACCGAGGCCGGCTCGCCGGGCGGTTCGACAGGCCAAGCTCGATCAGCCGGTCAATGCCTGCCGGTACATCCGAGCGCCCACCGGACGGCGGCTGCCAGTGGCCCTGCGGCAGCACATCCACCAGGAGCTCATAGAAAATCACCGACAGGGAATAAAGATCCGCCGGCGGACCTGCCGTATCCGGATTGGTCACCTGTTCCGGCGCCATATAGCGCGGCGTGCCGAGGCCCGTGCCCGTTCCGCTGTCGAGGGCGGCGCCGGCTGCGCGCGCGATCCCGAAATCGAGGATCTTCAGCGGCGCGGCGGTCTCGGTCGGCTCCTCCACCAGCATGATGTTCTCAGGCTTCAGGTCGCGGTGGATGACCCCCGCCGCATGGGCGGCAGCCAGCCCGTCGAGCACTTCGGCCACGATGCGCGCCGCCATCCGCAGGGGAATTTCCTTCCGCTGACGGATTTTCTCGCGGTGCCAATCCCGAAGCGACTGGCCCTTGAGGAATTCCATCGACACGAACGGCTGGCCCTCCGCCTCGCCTGCATCATAGACGGCCACGATATTCTTGTGGCGGATGTCGCGCGCCGTGATCCCCTCCGCGATCAGCCGGCGCACGGCCGCAGGGCCGGAGAGCCGGTCCGCACGGATCAGTTTCAGGGCAATATCCTTTTCCGCCAGCCGGTCAGCTGCGCGGTAGACAACGCCCATGCCGCCCCGGCCGACGACCTGCTGGATCGTGTAGCGCCCGGCAAACTCTGCGCCCGCTGCGAGTTCGGGCGCAGGCTTCAGGCCGCCGGGCCGGGTTTCCAGATCGCCGACGGTTTCCATTCCCCCAATGGTCATCATGCCGGCGAGGCCCGCTTCCTGGTCTGCGCCGCAGGCGGTGCAGAAACGGTCCCCCGCCTCCATCTCCGCGCCGCAATTCCTGCACTTCAACATCATCCTGCCCCTGACTATCTTGCGCTGCCGGCGCGCTGGAAGACGATCCGTCCGACGCGCCCATGTTCCGTCCGGAAACTGACTTTGAGGCTCAGGCTGTCCGGCGCGGCGACAAGCGGCGAAATCACATCGTTACCGGAGAGGCGTATGGCTTTTCCTTCACCATACGCCTCGCCGTTCACGCGCAGTCCCCCACCGCCAGTGACTCTCAGGACCAGCCGGTCCGACTCGATGTAGAATTCCATATGCCGCCGGGAGATCAGCCGGCTGAGCGCCTCATCCAGCGTCCCGTCCGGCGCGGTGACCAGGAGGCGCAGGTCGCCGTCGCCGCCCTGCCGGCGTGTGCGGCTGCGGCCTGCGGCGAGCACGCCATCGGGCGCCAGGATCGGCCCGTCGAACGGCGCGTCCCCCTCGCCGAAGCCTGTCCAGCAGAGCTCTGCATCGCGCGGCACCCAGGTGTCCGCATCTATTCCCCGCAGGCCGAGGCGCCGCTCTTCCCGCTCGGCGCGCACCATCGCAAGGCGCATCGCCTGATCCGTCTGCTGAGGACCAGTATCGCGCCCTGCCTTCCCGCTGATATACACCATGTTGCCATGCCCGGCGCTCTCGCCGCCGATATTCACGACGGGCCCGGTCTCGCTCGACGGATCCTCGACCATCAGGGTAAGATTGCCGATGAAGGCAAAATTCTCCTGCCGCCAGCGCCAGCGGCTGGCCATCGCCACCATCACCTGCAGCCCATGCGCGCCTGCGCGCTCGATCTCCCGCGCGACAACCGGAATGGGCCGCGTCTCGCCCGCCTCCAGCCGCTCCCAGCCGAGGTGCTCCTCCCGCCAGGGACCCATCGCCTCGCGGCTCCAGAGCCCGGTGACAAACAGCGGCCGGCCAACGGAAGAAAGGTTCGCCAGCGACAGCGGCAGCGTCACCGCCCCGCCCACACGGGCCGTTTTCAGCGCCCCGGCATCGACCTGCAGATACGGCGCCACACACACCGTACACAGACCATGATCATCGAGCAGCCCGCCGCACTCCTCAGATGCCATGCACCGGACCAGCGCCTTGCCGCATTCGCTGCAGAACGCCTCGCCCGCATCCAGCGCGGAGGTGTAGCAGCAGGCAGACCGCGTGCGCTCAGGCAGGGGAAGCCGGGTGGATGACATGCCGGAACGCCTCCCTCAGGTCCGCATCCGGTGGCCGCAGCCGCCGCAGAAAATTGCCTTCGCCGGCAGCTTGCGCCCGCATTTCGGGCAGTCGACCGTCGCCCCGGCAGAGCCTTCCGGCATGTCCGGCACATCGCCGCCCTTGCCGCCCGCGCCATGCGCAACGCCGGTCGCCCCGGCCATGCCGGCCTGGAGGATATCCAGTTCATGCGCGCGCCCGGCGGCGCGTTCCTCGGTCGCGCCCTTGATCAGCTCACGCATGATTTCCATCGACTCCTGGCTCGAGCCTGCCTGCGCGCGGGCCTGTTCCTTCAAGACCTCGGCCACATGCGGCGAGAGGCCGGCATTGATTGCCAGGATCTGCTCCGGCGTCATCTTCGCGCCCGCCATAAGCTGCTGTGTTCGCGCATCGGCCTCGGCCTTCATCCGCGCAATCTCGGAATCGGACTCCGCTTTTTGCCGGCGGATGTCGCGCTCATTATCGCTGTCGGCCTTGAACTTCTCGGCCTCCATCATCCTTTGCAGGTTCTTCGCCGCCTGTTCCTGGGCCAGCCGCGCAAGCTCCAGCTCCATCCGCTGGCTTCGCTCGCGCAATTCGAGATCGGACAGAACGCCCATCTTCTTGAGGTTCTGCGCGTGCCTGGCGTCAAGTTCCTCGATCTCCCGCTCGGTCTTGCGAAGGCGTGCCGCCTCGCTCGTCAGGTTGATGAGGTGGCCCGCATCGGCGATCTCATTCTCCATCTTGGCGGCGCGCTCGGTGCGCAGCACCTCGATTTCATGCGCCAGCGCCTCGAGCTCCTGGCGCCGCTGCGCCTCCTCGCGGGCATCGATGAACCGCACCTCGCTCTGCAGCACCATATGGGCGAGTTCATCCTCGCTCGCGGCCTGCAGCTTGGTGAGGTTTGTCGAGGCGTCCAGCTGGAACACTGTCGATTCCGACTGCCGCTCGACCTGCCGCTTCAGGAGGTCCAGCTGATAGTCCAGCGCTTCCTGCTGACGGTCGATCTGCGCCCGCTCGAAGGCTTCGCGCTCGACAGCGTTCATCGCCCATTCAACCGAAACCGCGCGTACCATCAGGCCGAGGTCGCCGCAGACACGCTCGGCCTCCTTCATCATGTCCGCCTGGATCTTGTCCTGGATGCCGGCATCGCCGCGAATATCGGCGGCATCGGTTCGGCGCAGCACCGCCTCGACCACGCGGTCGGAGAAGTGCGGCGCGATCCGCTCCAGCACATCCTGGCGCGAGATCGCCTTGCGGCCCGGCAGCGGATTGCCGTCAGGGTCCGTCTTCGCCTGCTGGCGCGAGGCGCCGCTCATCAGCCCAAGGATGTTCGAGGGCTTGTCGGGGTCTAGCTGCAATTCCAGCGTCGCGACCCCGGTGACCTCCACATTGTCCCGCGACAGGCCGCGCACAGCGAGCTTCACCGGAAAGGGTTTCAGGTCTGCCAGCATGATCGAGATGTGCGACGAGCCACCGGCAATGCCTTTGATTGCATTGACAAGTCCGCCGACGGAGAAATGCGCGCCCTTGAAGCTGTCGATCAGCTGGCCGTTGCGGAACAGGAGCGCGGCGAGATCAGGCGGTGCAGCAAAGCGCTTTTCGAAGAGGCCCTTGAATTCGGACTCCCGCATGAATTCTGCGAGGAGGTTCGGATCAGAGAGAACGAGCGGTTGCGAGGCCATGGATCAGCCCTCCTTCTTGGCGGACGGGAAAAACTGGGTGTAGATGCGGGCAATGATGATCAGGACACAGATCGTGAAGGCGATCGGGTGCTGCATGATGATGCTCGTGATGCGCTCCCAGGCGGTGTATTCGCCGACATAGTCGCCCATCCGGCTGATCGTGAAGATCGAGCTGACGATGATCGAGAGCAGCGTGAACAGCGAGAGCAGGAAGGTCACGAGGCCGGAAATCCGCTGTGCGAACGTCATCGGTGCGTTGCGCCGGGCTTCCGCCTCTGCGGCTTTCGCGGCGGCGGTGGCGGCCTCGGCGGCGGCCTTTGCCTCTGCCTCGTCACGCCGGTCGAGGTCTTTTTCATGTGCCGCGCCGCGTTTGATCGCTTCGGCGCGGGCCTTCCTGTCGACTTTCAGGAAGTCCGGCTGGGCTTTCCGGTTCCGGCCTGCGGCGTGAACCGGGGTCAGGTTGGAGGCATGGCGGCGCCAGACCACAAAAACCGTGATGGCCAGCCAGATGCCGGCTGCGGCCATCGTCACATTGAAGAGAAGATCAATGATCGGCCAGGCTTCCGGTGGGATCTGATCGAGCGTGTCTTGCATGGCTGGTCCCCTTGGGGTTTCTTGCGTTCCTGTCATTGGAGGCGCGGGATCGCGGCAAAACGGGTCACAGGCCCGCAGAAATAATTTCTGCTGCAGCGGCAAACCTTGTGACGGCACGGAACTTGCGACAGTTTGCGCGCGGGAGACGCATATGTCTGAAACCGGCGATGCCTCAGCAAAACGGCTGCTCGACGCCTGGCGCGCGGGCGATCTCGGCGCGCGCGACGAGCTGTTTACCCAGCTCTACACCGAACTTCGCCAGATTTCCGCGGGCCTCATCCGCTCCGAACGCAACCTCTCCCTGTCGACCGGGGACCTGGTGAACGAGGCGGTTATCCGCCTGATGCGGGTCGATTCGGTCGAATGGGCCGACAAGGTCCACTTCCTCGCCCTCGCCGCCCGCGCCATGCGCCGCGTCCTGATCGACCATGCCCGCAAGAAACGCTCCGACAAGCGCGCCCACCAGCGCGTCACCCTCGTCTCCCGCCTCTCCGATGGCAGCACCGACCGGATCGAGATGGACGTGCTCGAAAAAGCCCTGATCCGCCTCAGCGTGATCGACCCCGACAAGGCGGAGATTGTCGAGCTGCGCTATTTCGGCGGCATGACGCTGGAAGAGATTGCCGAAATCCGGGGCGTCTCCGAGGCGACCGTCAAGCGCAACTGGCGGGCCGCGCGCGTCTGGCTGCTCGACTGCCTCAATGAAGCGAAGCAGGATGACCACCGACTCGACTGAACGCCTCGCCCTGGAAATCCTCTCCGCCGCGCTGGACATGCCCTCCGGCGAGCGGGACGCCTGGGCGGCCGCGCAGTGCGGGGATGACGCGGCCCTGCAGAAACGTGTCCGCGCCCTCCTCGCCACCGCCGGCTCCGCCTCCGGCCTCCTGATGACCGGCGGGGCGGGCCGCGACTCGCATGAACCGCCTGCGCCCGAACGGGTCGGCGCCTACCGGATCACCGGCACGATCGGCCAGGGCGGCATGGGCGCGGTCTACAAGGGCGCGCGCATTTCAGGCAATTTCGACCAGACCGTCGCCATCAAGGTCATCCGTCCCGGCGTCCTCTCCGACATGCTGATCGAGCGGTTCGTGCGCGAACGCCAGATCCTCGCCACGCTCAACCATCCGAACATCGCCCGCCTCTATGATGGCGGCGAGATGCCGGACGGCGCGCCCTACATGATCATGGAATATGTCGATGGCGAGCCGATCCTCGCCTGGGCCGAGCGCACCGGCGCGAGCCTCGACGAACGCCTGGACCTCTATGCCGCGCTCTGCAATGCCGTCCAGTTCGCCCATCAGAACCTGATCATCCACCGCGACATCACCCCCTCCAATGTTCTCGTCAGCCGCGACGGACATGTGAAGCTGATCGATTTCGGCATTTCCAAGCCGCAGGAAACCGTGCCTGGCCGGCTGATCACCCCCGCCGATGCGCGCGACGTGCTGAGCTATACGCCCGGCTATGCCGCGCCCGAGCGCGCCCGCGGCGCCGCGGCCAACACGCTGTCGGACATCTTCTCCCTCGGCAAGCTCCTCGCCGACCTCACCCGCCCGGAAGAACGCACGCCGGAGCTGTCCGCCATCATCGCCCGCGCCTCGGCCAGCGATCCGGCAGAGCGCTACGCGTCCGTCACCGCGCTGGAGGAAGACCTTGCGAATTACCGCGCCGGCCATCCCGTCACCGCCTATGGCGGCAGCGCGGCCTACCGCGTGCGCAAATTCATCGGCCGCCACCGCGGCGGCGTGCTCGCCGTCGCCGGCGTCATCCTCGGCCTCACCGCTGCGCTCACCGTCACCGTGCTGCAATACAACCGCGCCGAAGCGGCCCTCGCCGTCGCCAATGACCGCTTCACCCAGGCCCGCCAGCTCAGCCGCACGCTGGTCTTCGATGTCTATGACACCGCCCAGCAGGTCTCCGGCACGATGGAAACCCGCACCGCCCTCGCCAATGTCGTGCGCGACTATATCCAGGGCCTCGAACTCGATGATGCGGCCCCGGATGATGTGCTCCTCGAAGTCGGCATCATCACTTCGCGCCTCGCCGACCTCTATGGCGGCATCGGCATCGCAAACCTTGGCGAGACCGAGACGTCAAACCAGCTCTTCCGCGACGCGCGCGCCGCACTTCAGGAAGTCATCGCCCGCAACCCGGCGGATGCGGTGGCCCGCGCCGAACTGGTCATGGCCGAGCGTATGCTGACGATGCAGGCGCTCTATTTCGGCAATGCGCTCGCCGAGGCCCGCGAACTGAACGCCAGCGCCGCCGCCCATGCCGAAGCCGGCCTCGCCCTGAAGCCCGAGAATGAACGCCCGCTCCTGCGCCATATGTGGAGCGTGCGCACCGACCTCCTCCAGCTCCTCCTTGCGGCAGGCGAAACAGAGGAAGCCCTCAGCCTCGTGCGCGCCTGGCGCGCTGAACTGACGCCCGAAATGCTGGAACGCCTCGGCAATGGCGGCGAGATGGGCGCCTATCTCGCCATGCAGGAAGCGAGCTTCCTGATCCGCGAGGAACGCGGCGCCGAGGCCATCGCCCCGCTCGAATTCACCATCGCCCACCGGACCGCCGAACTCGAGAAATCCCCGGAAAACTATTACCAGAAGACCCAGCTGATGGTCGCCGTCGGCGAGCTCGCCACCGCCACCCGCCTCGCCGGAGACCTCGCCGCCGCCCGCGCCAACGCCGCCCGCGCCACACAGCTCGCGCGAGAAATCATGGCCGCAGACCCCGATGACGCCGGCGGCCCGGAAGGCCTCTCCGCCATGCTGCAGAAGGTCGCGACCGCCGAATCCGCCTCCGGCAATCATGACGCCGCCCGCCGCGCGCTCGACGAATCCGCGATCCTCTTCGAAGACCTGATCGCGGCCTTCCCCGGCGAGTCCTTCTATGAATACCGTATGCTGAACATTCTTTCCCAGACGGTTCAGGTCGATGCCGCTGCCGGGCCCTCCACAAGCTGGTCCTGCGGCCGGGTGCGCGCGGCAGAGCGGCGCTTCGATGTCGCCGCCCGCCTCGCCAATCCGGAGCCCGACTGGAACCTTGAGGGCATGGCAGCCCTTGCGGAGTCCGGCTGTTTCAGCTGACGCCTGCCGGCTGCCTCAGATCTGGGTGCCCACGCCAAAGTCGCGCCGCGCTGCCACGATGCTCAGCATCGGCCCGGCCACAACATCCAGCAGGGTAATGACCATCAGGAGGAAGAAGGTCGAGGTATGGAAGCCCGGCACCGCCAGGAAACCGATGATACACACGATCAGCACGCCCAGCGACAGGCCGTGATTGATGATCGAGTCGCCCTTCGTGCGCACCGATTTCAGCACTTCGGCAAACAGGCACAGCAATCCGACCAGCAGGACCAGGTCCCGCATCGTGAAGACCCAGTCTCCGCCCGAGAACATGCCCGCCGTGAAGATCGGGCGCGCAAGCGCAGCCTCCGTGCCATTGCTGCCCGCTGTCATCGCGATCAGGGCATAGAGCAGGATCGGCAGGAACAGGAACGGGAGGATGATGAAGATGCGCAGCATGGAAGGTCTCTCCGGTCGGGCCGTCCTGCCCGCAACACGGGCGGGTCCGGCGGTGAGGCCAGGAGCGGCCTCACTTCTTAAGGCGCAGGAATGCGCCGCAGCGGGTCACCCCGCCGGTTATGGCATTTGCCAGGCCGATTGTCAGGCCGCTTGTCAGGGCGCCGGCGTGCGGAACGGCTCCAGCCGCGTCAGCGTCAGCGTGTAGGCCGCCGCCGCCAGCGACGTCTCCTGCGTCTCGGCGCGCAGCAGGCCCTCCGCCCAGTAGGCAACCTCCAGCCCGCCAAGCTGCACGCCGTTCTCCGCTTCGATATGCACGATCTGGTTCGGCGGCGGCGCCGGCGAATGGATACACGCCCCGGCATAGGGCACCAGCAGGAAGCTGCGATGCCGGCGCCCGCTGCCGGCCTCGAGCGGCACTGCATAACCGGGGATGCGCACGAACATGCCGTCAAGCTCCGGCACCGTTTCGAAACTGCCGATCTGAACGGGCACATCCTCTGCAGATCCGTGCTCGACGGGCGCCAGCCCATCGGCGCCATTGCTGTAGCGCTCCTCCAGCATCTGGAAATACGCCGCCAGCTCCTCGTCCAGCGCGTCCAGCCCACCCTCCGGCATCAGGTCTTCCCAGTTGAGCGGCACCGGATCGCCGGGCTTCAGGCCCCAGAGGCCCGCTGCCCGTTCATGCGCCGACTCCGGCACGGCATGTCCTGTCTCCTGCACCGGCGGGGCAACCGAGACATAGGGCTCAGGCTCGGCCAGGTCTGCCGCCGCAGCCGCAGAGGGCATTGCGGGCGGCTCCCCATCCGGGGCCTCCCCGGGATTGCCGCAGGCAGCAAGGGCCAGAAACAGCCCGGCCAGCAGCGGCACGGGAGAACGACAAAAGACGGAGCGCGCGCACATCATGCCCCCAGCTATGCGACGGTCCGGGCCAAGGCTCAATATCGCCGATTCAGTCCTGCGGCTTGCCCGCCGCCCCCGCCTGCGCTATGCCGCGCGCGTCATCTGGGGAGTAGCCAGCCGCCGCAAGGCGGGCTTTCGCATCAACATACTTGGCCGAGAGGTCATGGTGCGGGAGGGCCGGTCAACACCGTCCGGGCGAGACCAATGACATCACCTCCTGCCGCGCCGGGCAGGGAGGCGATGTTGTTGGACTCGAAACCGAACTGCCCGGCCCGGAGACTGATCCCTTGGAAGCCCTCTTCACCTCCACCGCCGTCGTTGCGCTCGCCGAGATCGGCGACAAGACGATGCTGCTCGCCATCGTGCTCGCCACACGGTTCAAACGCCCGGTGCCGATCATCCTCGGCATCCTCGCCGCGACGCTGGCCAACCACTTCCTCGCCGCCTTCGTCGGCGCGCAGGCCGCCGCCTTCCTCGAAGGCGACTGGTTCCGCTATCTCGTCGCCGCCTCCTTCGTCGTGATGGGCGCCTGGACGCTGATCCCCGACAAGGCCGATGAGGACGCCGCCGCCGCGCCCGCCCGGTTCGGCGTGTTCGTGACCACCTTCGTCGCCTTCTTCCTGGTGGAGATGGGCGACAAGACGCAGCTCGCCACCGTTGCCCTCGCCGCGCGGTTCAATGATGTGCTGATGGTCACCTTCGGCACCACCGCCGGCATGATGATCGCCAATGTCCCCGCCGTTTTCCTCGGCAATGAACTCATCCGCCGCGTGCCCCTGCATGTCGTGCGGGCGATCGCGGCGATGCTGTTCATCGTCATCGGCCTCTGGATGGCGGCTGAAACCGCCGGCTGGTTCTGAACCGCGCTCAGGCGCTGCGCAACAGGCGCAGCACCAGCCGCTCCCGCTCCGGCGGGAGCCCCCGGTGCACGGCCGCAAACAGCCGCGCCTCCAGGAAATGCCCGGTCAGCTTCAGCCCGTCGGCCACATCCTGCGGCGTCAGCCCGGCGCCCGGCGCGATCAGGAAAGGCGGCAGGCGCAGGAGCCGGTCGACATAATCCTCCGCCTCCGATCCCCGCACCGCCCGGCCGGTGCGCGGGGACACATGCGTCAGCCCGTCATTCGCCCCGGTCAGCGCGCAGACATCAAGGTCGAGGCCAAATCCCAGCGCGCCGAGCAGGCCGAGCTCCCAGCGCACATAGAGCGCGGGCCACACCTCGCGCTCGGTCAGCGCGTCCAGCAGCACAGCCGTCGCCTCGAACAGCGCCGAGCCTGCCGCATCGCCCTCGTTCAGCCCGGCTCGGAGTAGCGCTGTCACCGAGGCCAGCGCCGCCAGCGCGGGGGCATCGTCGAGCAACTGACTCGCCCGGTCCACCTGCGCCTCGGCCACATCGAACCGGCCAAGCTGGTCATCCAGCCGCCCGGTCCAGCTCAGCGCAATCGTGTTGCCTGCCTCGAACTGCGCGCGCCGGCGCCGCGAGGCCCCGCCATAGACAAGGCCGGAGCGCCGCCCCCGCCCGCGCGTCAGCACATCGAGGATCAGCCCGCCCTCGCCAAAGCGGCGCCCGCCGAGCACGATGCCCTCATCGGACCAGTTCATGAGACTGCCTCAGCCATATGGTCCATTTCGGACGGCTGGCCGCAGAAGTCGAGAGCCCTCAGCCCTGCTGGCCGCGCCCGCGCTCGGTCACCTGCCGGCGCGCTTCCTCCACCGCATCGGCGGTCACGTTGCGCGCATGTTCGGCGGAGCGGCGGACTTCTTCCTTCAGCCCCTCCGCGAACGTCATGCCGAAGCCGTCATCGATCATCTTCTTGTAGCCCTTCAGCATCACCGGCGGGCAGCTTGCCATCTCCGAGGCGAGCTTTATCGCGGCGGGCACAAGCTCCTCGGCCTTGTAGACCCGGTTGACGAGACCCCAGCGCTCGGCGGTCTCGGCGTCGAGATAGTTGCCCGACAGCGACAGCTCCTTCGCGCGGCTGATACCGATCAGGCGCGGCAGGCGCTGCGACAGGCCCCAGCCCGGCATGATGCCGACGCGCGCATGAGTGTCGGCAAACTTTGCATTCTCAGACGCCAGCAGCACATCGCAGAGCAGCGCAAGTTCAAACCCGCCGGTAATTGCAAAGCCATTGATCGCGCCAATGATCGGATACGGGTAAGCCATCATCGCGCGGGCAAGGTCGATGGATTTCGCATCCTCATCCACGCCGAGCGCAAAGCCCGTCTGGCCGGCTTCCTTCAGGTCCACCCCTGCCGTGAAGGCCCGCCCCGCCCCGGTCAGCACGACCGCGCGGATCTCGGCATCATCCTTCAGCTCGGTGAACACCCGCACAATCTCTGCCCGCAGCGCGCGCGAGAGCGCATTCAGCGCGCCCGGACGGTTCAAGGTCACAAGGGCAACCGCGCCCTGGCGCTCGACAAGGATGATGGGCTCTGCGGTATCAGGCATGGGGGCGTCCTCCGGATGGGGTTGGGCGGATCGGGTTGGGTTTCTGTCGGGCAAGTGTAGGGCGCCCGCCCCCTGCCCGCCAAGCCTGACGCGGCGGCGGGTCAGCCCCCCTTCGGCTTGAGAACCATCCGCCAAACGGCAACGCCCACCGCCACCAGCGCAATCAGCGCGGCGAGATAGAACAGCCCCATCTTCAGCGGCGTCACCCAGGCCTTGGCGTCCAGCACATCCGCCGCGCCCGACAGCGCCAGCGCCTGGATCATATTCTCCGTCAGGTCCACCACCAGCACGGCAAATCCGGGGACAGCCGCCAGCGGCCCCCATTTGCCAAAAAAGCGCCAGCCGAGCCCGGCAAACAGCAGCCCGAAACTCAGCGGAAATACCGTATCGATCAGCACCGTCACCCGGAAATGCGCGGTCTTCTGTGCCTCGCTCATGCCCGCCAGCGTCTCGCGCAGGACAGCCGGATCATCCAGCGTGTCGAGATACTGCCCGCCCACCGCCGGATTGAAAGCCTGGAAGCCCACGACACACAGAACCGACAGCCCAAACAGGGCCCACAGTACCGGTGTCCGTGTGATGATCTTCATGGCCGCCTCTCCCTAATCCGCCGCGACCGGCTCCACACCGAGACGCCGCATCAGCGCCTCAAGCTCGCCGCGCACACCTTCGAGCGCCGCCATATCGCGCGAGCGCGCGACCAGCGCCACACCGTGATCGCCAACGCCCAGATACCACGGATAGGACCCGATGGAGACATCCCCATGCGCCGCAGCGATGGCGCCCAGCGCCTCGGCAATATCCCCCTCCCGCAGCCCCGCCCCGCGCAGCTGCACCTTGTGAACCACCGCCCCGCCCTCAAGCCGGGGGCCGATATCTTCCAGCATCGCGCGGGCAATCTGCGGCACGCCGGCCAGCGTGAAGACATTCTCCATCTGAAAACCCGGCGCGCCGGAAACCGGATTCTTGACGATCTTCGCGCCGTGCGGAATGCGCGCCATGCGCCGCCTTGCCG
Source organism: Hyphomonas sp. (assembly GCF_046313735.1). Lineage (GTDB taxonomy): Bacteria > Pseudomonadota > Alphaproteobacteria > Caulobacterales > Hyphomonadaceae > Hyphomonas. The sequence goes on along the minus strand of NZ_JBKBXW010000007.1, from coordinate 91,019 downwards.
GCGTGAATTCCGTATTCATCGCCGCATAGCGCGCCGCCATCTCGGCGATCACTTCGGGATGTTCGGAAATGCCGACGCCAAAGGCCGCCGCAATTGCATCGGCGGTAATATCGTCATGGGTCGGACCAATCCCGCCGGTCGTGAACACATAAGTGTATTTCGTCCGCAGCGCATTCACCGCCGCGACGATTTCATCCTCGATATCCGGCACCGTCCGGCATTCGCGCACAGGGATGCCCAGCGGCTCCAGGAATTGCGCGACCTGCTGCAGGTTGATGTCCCGCGTGCGGCCGGACAGAAGCTCATCCCCGATCAGAAGGACCGCCGCGCTGGGCTCGCTCATTCGCCGCCCCGCATGGCCGCATAGACAAGCTCAGCCGACTCGGTCCGCATCTCCTGGTCCAGAGAGCCGCCGAACACCTGGATCATGCCGATGAAGGTCAGCTTGTTCGATGGGTCCACCCAGAACCAGGTGCCCGCCGCCCCGCCCCACATGAACGAGCCTTTGGGATAGACCGCATCCTCGGCGATGATGACGCCCACATTCAGCCCGAAGGCCACATCGTTCACCGCGTCCGGCGAGGTGCCGTTATGCCAGATGAACTTGCCCGCCGGCAGGAAATTGAAGGCCATCATCTGCGCGGTCTTCGGCTTCAGGATCTCAACTCCGTCCAGCGAACCGCCGTTCGCCAGCATCGTGGCAAAGCGCGCATAATCCTCCAGCGTGCCGACGAGGCCGTGGCCGCCGCCTTCGAAGGCAATCGTGTCCTTTTGGTAAAGGAAGCCCGGAGCGTCCAGCGGGCCGATCAGCGCGCCCGTCTCCGGATGGCGTCCCCACACATCGGAGAAGCGATCATACTCCGCCTCCGGAACATAGAAGCCCGTATCCGTCATGCCCAGCGGCTCGAAAATCCGTGTCCGGAAGAACTCGCCCAGCGACATGCCGGAAAGGCGTTCGATCATCGCGCCCTGGATGTCCACGCCGATGGAATAGTCCCACATCTCGCCCGGCTGGCGTTTCAGCGGGATTGCGGCCACCTTGCGGATCATCTCCTCCGCATCCGGCGCCGCAAAGATGTTTGCCGCGCGGAACTGGTCATCGACATAATTGCCCGGCGCGAGGCCATAGCCGAAACCGGCGGTGTGGCTCATCACCTCCTGCACCGTCGGCGCGCGCTCCATCGGCACCAGCACCGGCGCGCCCGCCTCGTCCAGCCCGGTGAACACCTTCAGGCCCTCGAACTCCGGGAAATACTTCGTGATCGGATCGTCCAGCTCGAACAGGCCTTCATCCCACAGGATCAGCATGGCAACACCCGTCACCGGCTTGGTCATCGAATAATAGCGCCAGATCGTGTCTTCCTCGACTGGCGCGCCATCGGCGGCCCGGCGGATGCCCGCGCGCATGTCGGAGACCACGTCCCCGTCCTTGATCAGGCGCGTGGCAATGCCCATCACCCGGCCCTCATCCACATAGGCCGCCATCCGCGCTTCCAGCGCGGCGATGCCTTCGGGCGTGAAATGATACTTGCCTTGCGGCTCCACCGCCAGCGACAGCGGACGCACCTCGGCGGGCGCGGCGGCCTGCGGCGCGCTCGCGCAGGCCGCCATTGCCGCAAGGGCAGCCAGCGCGGCTGCTCCCATCCCGCTGTGCCAGAATGCCCGCATTGCCTGTCCTCCCGCTGGTTTCGTGCTGCGGTTTACTGGCAGGCGCCGCCCGCTTCGGCAAGATGGCAGACAAAAAGCATGGAAAATCCACCCCCCGGATGGCATATACGGGCGATGACCGACACCGATCTCCTCCTGCCCGTCCGCACCGGCGAAATCCGCATCCACGACGCCGAAGGCTTCGAGGGGATGCGCCGCGCCGGCCGCCTCGTCGCCGAATGCCTCGACATGCTGGTGCCGGAGGTGAAGCCCGGGGTCACCACCGACCATCTCGACCGGCTGGTCTATGAATTCGTGAACGATCACGGCGCGGTCTCCGCCACCATCGGCTACCGGGGCTATCGCCATGCCTCCTGCATCTCGGTCAACCATGTGATCTGCCACGGGATTCCGGGGCCGAAGGCGCTGAAGGAAGGCGACATCGCCAATATCGACGTGACCCTCATCCTCGATGGCTGGCACGGCGACCACAGCCGCATGTACGGCGTCGGCGAGGTCAAGCGCAAAGCCGAGCGGCTGATGGAAGTCACCTATGAGGCGCTGATGGCCGGCATCGCCGCCGTCAAGCCCGGCAACCGGTTCGGAGACATCGGCGGCGCGATCAGCGAGATTGCGCGGCTGAACCGTTTCTCTGTCGTCGATGATTTCTGCGGCCACGGCCTTGGCCGGCTGTTCCATGACGAGCCCAATGTCGTCCACTCCGCCCGCGCCGGCACCGGCCCGGAGCTGAAGCCCGGCATGTTCTTCACCATCGAGCCAATGCTGAACCTCGGCCGCAAGGACGCCGCCATCCTCCCTGATGGCTGGACCGCCGTGACCCGCGACCGCCAGCTCTCGGCCCAGTTCGAACATTCCGTGGGCGTCACAGAGACGGGCTGCGAAATCTTCACCGCCTCCCCCAAAGGCTGGCACGAACCCTACAAGGCCCAGCGCGCCTGAAAAATCGCCCCTGCCTGGGGTGAGGGGTTTGGGGGTGAGGGGGCGCAACGGCGCGGCAAATCATGAGGTCAAGGAATCTCCGCCTGCCACCTCGCCTCAGCCGGCACACGAGCCCATCAACCCATCGTCACTCCCGACCGGCGCAGCCGGTCTGGGAGCTTGTCTCCGAACCTGTGATACTCCGCCTACGGTGATGTCAGGAGATGGGCGCCCAGATGATCTGCGATCATCGGGCGTGACGTACAATGAGGACCCGGGAAAAGTGCCAGCCTTTGCTGGCCCCTACCCCTCCAGCCCCTCGCCCTCATCCAGCCCCAGCGCAATGTTCAAATTCTGCACCGCCGCGCCCGAGGCGCCCTTGCCGAGATTATCGAGCCGCGCCACCAGCCGCGCCTGGTCATCGCTGCCGAACACATAGATCTCCAGCCGGTTCGTCCCATTGCAGCCTTCGGCGTCCAGCGATTTAAGCGCGTCGCCCTCCGCCAGCGCCGCCACCTTCACGAATCGCTCGCCTGCAAAGGCCGCCGCCAGCGCGCCGTGCACATCCTTGCGCTTCGCCTGTCCCGGCAGCGCCCACAGCGCCAGCGGCACCTCCACGATCATCCCCTGCGCAAACCGGCCCACGGCCGGCGTGAACATCGGCAGGTGCGCAAGGCCGGCATATTTCTTCATTTCCGGCGGATGCTTGTGCGCCTGGCCGAGGCCATAGATGCGATAATTGTCCGCCGTCTGATGTTCCTCGAACTCGGCAATCATCGGCTTTCCGCCCCCGGAATATCCGGATACGGCATTCACCGTCACCGGCCAGTCCGGCGGAAGGATGCCGGCCCTGACCAGCGGGCGCACCAGCGCGATGAAGCCGGTGGGATAGCAACCCGGATTGGAAATCCGCTTGGACGCCGCAATCGCCGAACGCTGGCCCTTGTCCATCTCGGCAAAGCCATAGACCCAGCCCGGCGCCGTGCGGTGCGCGGTCGAGGCATCAATGACCACCGTGTTGGGATTCTTCACAAGGCTCACCGCCAGCCGCGCGGCATCATCGGGCAGGCACAGGACCACCGCATCGGCCCGGTTGATCATCGCGGCGCGCGCCTCGATGTCCTTGCGCTTGTCAGGATCAATCGAGATCAGCTCGAGATCCCGCCGCGGCGCCAGCCGCTGGGCAATCTCCAGCCCCGTCGTGCCAGCCTCGCCATCAATGAAAACCTTGGGATTCATGGGCCGTCCTCAGTTCCTATAAGCCCCCTCTCCCTCGGAAGAGGGGTTCCAGTGGCGCAAAACCCCAAAACAAAACGGGCGCCTCGTTTCCGAAGCGCCCGCCAGAAGATGTAAAATCCCTGCTTGCGGATCAGCGCTTCGAGAACTGGAAGCTGCGGCGGGCTTTCGCCTTGCCGTACTTCTTGCGCTCGACCACGCGCGGGTCGCGCGTCAGGAAGCCGTGCGGCTTCAGCACGGGGCGCAGGCCCGGCTCGAACGCGACGAGCGCGCGCGAAATGCCGTGGCGCACCGCGCCGGCCTGACCCATCAGGCCCGAGCCCTTCACGGTCGCGATCACGTCAAACTCGCTCGCGCGGCCGGCTTCGATCAGCGGCTGGGCGATCACCATGCGCAGAACCGGACGGGCGAAGTATTTCTCCTGGTCGCGGCCATTGATGATGATCTTGCCGGAGCCGCGCTTGATCCAGACGCGGGCAACCGCTTCCTTGCGGCGGCCGGTGCCATAGGCGCGGCCCTGGGCGTCGATCTTCGGAGCAATGCTGACTGCCGGCTGGGCAGCCGGCGCGCCGGTCATGGCGCCAAGATCTTGCAGCGAGTTGGAAGTGTCGGTCATGTTTATCAGGCCGTTTTCGAGTTTTTGCGGTTCATCGCCTTGAAGTCGACGACTTCCGGCGACTGGGCAACATGGGGATGGTCGGAGCCGGCATAGATGCGCAGCTTGCCGAATTGCTTGCGCGACAGCGCGCTCTCGCGCGGCATCATGCGCTTCACGGCCATTTCAAGGGCGCGCTCAGGGAACCGGCCGTTCAGGATCTTTTCCGGCGTGGTCGACTTGATCCCGCCCGGATAGCCGGTGTGGCGGTAATAGACCTTGTCGGTCATCTTGTTGCCGGTGAACACGGCCTTTTCGGCATTGATCACGACGACGTGATCGCCGGTGTCCACATGCGGGGTAAAGTCAGGCCGGTGCTTGCCGCGAAGGCGTTTGGCGACGTAAGAAGCCAGCCGTCCGACAACGACTCCAGTCGCGTCGATCACGACCCACTTGTTCTCTACGCCGACGGGTGCGTTATAAGTTTTCATTGCTCTGCTCAGAGCCTCTCGCTTTCGGAGTTCTTGGAATGCAAATTAAGGGCTGGCGTTTAAGCGCCGCATTTCCCTTTGTCAACGCAGCCGCCGGGCTTAGCCTGCTTTTTGCGGCAGCCGCCTGTTCACGCCAGGATTCAGGCCCGGAAACCGGGGCTGAATCCCCTGTTCCTGCAGCAGGATTGGCGGGGGATTATGTGCTCCCGGCCGTCTGGTCCACCCGGCCTCTTTCAGGCGCGGTCCGCGATATCGCCCTGTCGGGCGGCACCAGCGCGCTGCTCGCCATCGCCTATGAGACCGGCGGCATCGAATTCTACGACCTGGAAGGCGATCCCGTAGGCCAGCAGGCGGGCTTCCGCGTCCGCGCCCTCGCCGACGGCCGCACCGCCACGATGGGCGACACGCCCCTCACCCTTTTCCCCGGTGTCACCGAAACAGGCGAGCTGAAAGCCTATGTGTTCGCCCCCGGCCTCGTCGCCCCGGCCCAGATCGACCTGCCGGTGACCGAATCGCGCCGCGTTGAAGGCCTCTGCACCGGCGAATCAGGTCCCCAGGCGCTGATGCGCCTCGCCTACTGGACAGTCTCCGGCAACCGCATCCTCCGCACCGGCCTCATCGGGATGCAGGGCGACACCCTGACCTGGACCGAGGAAGCCATGACCGAGACCGACTTCCCCATCCGCTCCTGCGTCTTCTCGGAGGGCGAACTCGTCGCCTCGCCCAGCGCCATCGCGGCCGCCGCCCTGACACGCGGTGATGTCTCCGCCCTCCTGTCGCTGGAGGCGGGCGGCCCGCTGAAACTCTCCACCGATTATGGCATGACCAGCCAGGAGATCAGCGTGCGCGACGGCATCACCATCACCGCGCCGGACCGCCCGACTGCGCTCACCGCCCATGGCTCGCTCCAGTCCGGCGGCTTCCAGGGCGGGGTGGTCGTCATCGCCGGCGAAACCGCCTCCGGCACCCACCAGGCCGTCTTCGTGGACCCCAGCCAGATCACCCTGGAACGCCGCTAGGTTTTCAAACGCTCCGCTTGTTTCCGTCACCCCCGATGGCCAAAGGCCATCAGGGGTGACGATCAGGGGGAGGAACGCTTCGCGCCCTCTCCCGCACGCCAGACCACATACACCGCCCACAGCGTCAGCACGACGCCCAGCCCCTGATGCACCAGCGCGAGCCCCATCGGCGCGGCGTTCAGCAGCGTCAGGATACCCCACACCGCCTGCGCGCTGACCAGCACCGCCAGGAAGGCAAACTCCCGCGCCAGCGGCCCCGCACGATAGGCGAACGCCGCCCACAGGCTGCCTGCCCACAGCACATACGCCAGGAAACGGTGATTGAACTGCGTCGCCTCGCGCCCCTCAAACAGGCTGCGCACGCCCAGCTCCGCGTGCATATAATGAGTGGGAAACAGCTCCCCCGCCATCAGCGGCCAGTCATTATAAGTGCGGCCCGCATCCAGCCCCGCGACCAGCGCGCCGGCCGCCATCTGCACGAAGATCAACAGCATCAGCGCCAGCGCCACGCCCCGCTCCCGCCCGCTCGCGCCTGCCCGCTTCTGCGGGCCAAGGCTCAGCCACAGCCACGCTATGACTGCCAGGATGACCAGAGCTAGGGTAAAATGCGTCATCAGCCTGTAGGGCGCCACCGACACCCGCTCGGTCTCCCCGATGCCGCTGGAGACCATCCACCAGCCGATCGCCCCCTGCAGCCCGCCGAGCGCAATCAGCCCCGCCAGCTTCCAGCCGAGCCCGCCGCCCAGCCAGCGCCGCGCCGCAAACACCGCAAAGCCGATCACCGCCACCAGCCCGATGAACCGGCCCAGCTGGCGATGGCCCCACTCCCACCAGTAAATGAATTTGAACTCGGCCATCGACATCCCCCGGTTCTGCAACTGGTACTGCGTCGTCTGCCGGTATTTTTCCAGCTCCTCGGCCCATGCCGCCTCGCTCATCGGCGGCATCGCGCCCCGGATCGGCGCCCATTCTGTAATGGAGAGGCCGGAATCGGTCAGCCGGGTTGCCCCGCCCACCAGGATGATCGCATAGACAAGCAGGCCGAGAAGGATCAGCCAGCGCCGGATCCAGCCTGCGGCAACGGGAGAAATTGCGTATTGGCTCATGCCGCCTAGATCACTCGTGCGGCGCCCGGATCAAGAGTTGCTGAGGTCGCAGCCAACTTCCCCCGGAAATACCCCCAAGGAAACCGCCCCATGCGCAAGCCCGTCACCATCCTCGCCATGCTGGCCTTCATGGCGGTCTGGATCTGGGCCATTGCGACGCTCGGCACCTACATGACCGGCCTGCCCGGCTGGGTGCAGATGCTGTTCTACATCGCCGCCGGCACCCTCTGGGTCATCCCCCTGCGCCCGCTGCTGAACTGGATGAACGCCGCCGAACCGCCCGAAGAAGACTGAGAGGTTCGAGACCCTCTCTCCACAGGGGTAAACCCAGCTTCCGCTGCAGGTTCAGACAATCGTATCCGACCGGGTCCGCGCCCATGCCATACTGCGGCGCATGAACCGGCCCTGCCCCTCCCGCCATCCGCGCGCCATATGCGCCCCGCCGGCGGGCGCAAAGCCTGTCATCTGGCGCTGGCTGCGGCTGCAGGTCCGGCTGATCGCCGCCTTCCTCTGGGCCGTCCGGCAAATGCCGCAGTCTGCGCTTCGCCGCAGCGCCGAGGCCGCTGCCGCCCGGCATGTCGGCACCTACGGGCGCATCCTGCGCGCGCTGCTCATCATGTTCGCGGTCCGCCTGATGCGCCGACCAATGCCGCCGCCCGCCGCGCTGCAGATCACCGCGCGCCAGCGCATCCGCCGCGCCCGCAGCCTCCCCGCCCGTTTCTCGCTCTCGCTGGCAGACTTCCGCCACGTCCTGCCCCCGGCGCCCGCCCCGAAGCCGTCCGGCCCGCGCGCCACGCCCGCAAGCCGCCTTCCCGCATTGCCCGCAGATGTCAGCCTCGCCGCGCTCCGGGCCGTGTTCTCAAATCCCGAAAGCTGGGCCCTGAAACTCGCCCGCACCCTGAAGGCCAGAGGCCTCACCCCCCGCGCCCCGACCCCTCAGATCCCCAGCGCCGGCCTCCCTCGGCCGCGCCTCCGCGCCGCTTTGCGCCGCGCTTTCGGCACAAGCCCCCAGCCCGCTGACACGTCCTGACAATTTCCTGAAATGGCGTCCGATCTCACCGGCTGCGGAACCGCAGATCCGGCCGCCCGCGCTGCCCCAAAACCCCAAACCTCTCCTCCTGTCATCCCGGCGCAGGCCGGGACCCAGAAAAACAAGTCAGCACACGATCAATCTTGGTCGCAGCAACCCGCCTCAGTCACCCTCGCCATGGCGCCGCGCCGCTTCCCGCAGCCGCGCAAAGATCGCCGCCGGGTCTTCGGGCGCTGAGACTTCATCCGGCTCCGGATAATCGTCCTCGATAAGGTCCTCTTCCTCTGCCTCCGCGCCGGCCACCGCCGTCGCCGCCGCCGCGCCTGCAGCCACCACCCCGGCAGCGCCTGCAACCGTCCCGGTACTGACAGAGGCAAGCTCCTCCTCCCCGGTATCTTCCGAGACCGAGGAACGGAAATGCGCGATCACGGTTTCCCCGCCGGTCACCGTCTGGCCGACCCAGACATGTGTGCGGATATCCGCCGGCAGGTACACATCGCACCAGCCGCCCAGGCGCCGCGTGCCAAAACTCCGCCCAAGGCGCACGGCATCCCCGGGCTCGACCGTGAACTCGATCCGCGGACCCAGCCCGCCGGTCGCCAGTGCAATACCGGCCTGTTCCTTCTGGCTCTCGAAGGTCACATAGGCGCGGGTCAGCCCCTCGGCATCCGGCTTCGGCGCAATCGGCGAGGACGGCTCGCCCTGTTTCAGGCTGACGATCTCCACGCCCCCCGCCATCGGCGCATAGAGCTTGTTGGTCGCCGCCGGGGACGAGGCAATCCGTATACGCACGAAGCTCTCGCCGCGCAGGCGCAGCGCCTGCGGCGCATCGCCATAGCCAGCCGAGACAATGATCCCATCGCACGGCGCCACAACGCCATAGGCAAGGTCGGGCGGCGTGCGTTTCGACCAGCGACCCGCCGCCAACGCCAGCACCATCGCGGCAAAGCCGATCCAGAACAGCGGCCCCCAGATCCAGCCGAGCAGCAGCGCCGCCAGGAGCGCGCCGGCAGCTGCAGCCACAGCCTCCCAGTCGAAACTGGTTCTCAGCCACGGAAGCGACTGGCGTTCGGGTTCATCGGACATCGGATAATCTCCCTGCCGGTTTCATCAGCCTGCCACGCCCGCGCTTTCCGCGCTTTGGGCCTGACGCTGCCACATATCAGCATATTTTCCGCCTTTTGCCAGCAGGGCCTCATGCCGCCCCCGCTCGACAATCCGGCCAGCCTCCAGCACGAGGATTTCATCGGCCCGGCTCACGGTGGACAGGCGGTGCGCCACCACCAGCGTCGTGCGCCCGGCAGAGGCCTCTTCCAGCGCTTCCTGCACGGCCGCTTCCGTCGCGCTGTCGAGCGCGCTCGTTGCCTCGTCCAGAACAAGGATTGCGGGGTCAGCGAGGATAACGCGGGCAATGCCGACGCGCTGTTTTTCCCCGCCGGACAGTTTCAGCCCGCGCTCGCCCACCCGCGTGTCCCAGCGTTCGGGCAGGCTCTGGATGAAGGGCAACAGCTGCGCGCGCCTTGCCGCGTCTTCCAGCTCCTCAAGGCTTGCCCCCGGTTTGGCATAGCCGATGTTGGCGCGGATCGTGTCATTGAACAGGACCACATCCTGCGGCACGAGGCCCAGCGAGGCGCGCAGCGAATCCTGTGTCAGGTCCCTCACATCATGCCCGTCAATCCGTACACGGCCAGTCTCGACATCATAGAAACGGAACAGCAGCTTCAAGAGCGTCGACTTGCCAGCCCCCGACGTGCCGACGAAGGCGACCTTGCGCCCCGGCTCCACCTTGAAGCTGATGCCGGAGACGCCGGCCGCCCGTCCCTCATGGCTGAAGCCGACGTCCTCGAACTCGACCCGGCCCTCGGCGCGCTCGAGCACGATGGCCTCCTCCCGGTCGCGCACTTCCGGCACCATGGCCATGAGGCCATGCAGTTTCTCGAGGTCCACCGCGCCCTGCTTGATCTCCCGCCAGGCCCAGCCGAGGATGTTCAGCGGCGCATAGAGCGAGAGCAGCATCAGCATCACCGCTGTCAGGTCGCCGATCTGCATCCGGCCCTCGATGACGTTCAGCGCCGAGAGCACCAGCACCGCCAGCAGGCCGAGGTTCATCACCAGCGCCTGCACCGTGTTCAGCACATACATGCTGCGATTGGTCTCGACATAATGGCGGTTGTAGTTGTCCATCGCGCCGTCGAAGCGGCTCGTCTCGCGGCCCTCTGCTGCGAAGGATTTCACCGTCTCGAAATTGGTGAGGATATCCACGGCGGTCGCGCGGAAATGCGTGTCGGCCTCGTTCATGCGGCGGCGCTGGCGCACGCGCCATTCGGTGATGATGACCGTTGCCAGCACATAGAGAAGGATCGTCACGACCGCGATCAGCGACAGGCGGATGTCATAGGCCACCCCGAGCGCCACCGAGGCAAGGATCAGCCGCACGAAGGTTGGCCCGATATTAAAGGCGAGGAAGCGGATCAGGTAGTCGATCGCCCCGGCGCCCCGCTCGATGATGCGGTTCAGCGCCCCGGTGCGCCGCGTCTGGTGGAAGTTCAGCGACAGGGCGAGGGCATGGCCGAAGGCGTCGACGCTCGCCACCCGTTGGGCATCCTGGCTGACCGGCGAGAACAGCCAGTCGCGCACCTGCGGCAGGGCGGCAGCAGCGAAGCGCAGGAAGAGGCCATAGGTCAGCCACAGCGCGGCGGCGGCAAAGGAGGCCTCTGCCCCGCCCTGCGGGACGGCCTGGTTGATCGCATGGCCGAGCACCAGCGGCGCGACCACTTCCAGCACCGAGGCGAGCAGGGTGATGAGGACGGCAAGCCCCATGACCGGGCGCCACTTCGCCAGCTCCGGCCGGCCAAGCAGTTTCAGGATCCTGAGGATCGACTTGCCGAGCCCGCCATCGGCGCTCTCGATACGATCAGGGTTCTCCGGCGTGGCAGCCGCGGCGGCATAGGCTTGACTCATCCGTGCCATATGGGCCGGATTCCGCGAAAGAGGAAGCCTGCCCCGGCCGATCTCGTGCTGAAGCGCAAGGCCCCGGCCGGACAGGCCGGCCGGGGCTGCAGGAGACATCAGGGCCAGGCTCAGAAGCGCAGGCTCACACCGCCGCGCACGACATCGAACTGGGTGTCGATGCTGGCCCGGCCGATGGTGCCGTCCTCATAAGCGGTGTCGAAGCTGCCGCTGCCGAGGTCCACGCGGCTGTATTCACCGCGCACGGAAATGCGGTCGGTGACGGCATATTCGGCGCCTGCGCCCACCGTCCAGCCGGTGCGGTTGGAGGTTGCGCGGTCGCGGATCTCGGCGGCGCCGACACGGTAGTTGCGGTCGAACTCCACCTTGCCATAGGCGACCCCGCCGGTGCCGTAGACATGCGCCCAGTCAAAGGCGACGCCGGCGCGGGCACGCGCGGTGCCGTAATAGTCGATGCCAAAACTGAGATCGGTGAAGCCGTCCGGATTGTTCACCGCCCCGCCGGGCGCATTCGGGATCGAGATGGAGGAGCCGACATCAGAGGTCTGCAGGTCCACTTCGCCGCCGAGGACCAGCCAGCCGCTCTGCATGTTCCAGCCGGCATGGGCACCGCCGACAAAGCCGTCCCCGCCGAAGCTGCGCTGGGTGGGGAAGGTCCCGCCCGCCAGCGGCGCCGGGAAGAAGGTGCCCTCGGGCGCGACTTCCAGCACGGCATCAAGGTCAAAGTCCGCCTCGCGGCCCTGACCTGCGGTGACGCCGGCATAGAAGCCGGTCCAGTCATGGGTCTGCGCCTCGGCGGCGGCCGGGAGGGTGATGGCGGCGACAGCCGCTGCAAGCATCAGTTTCTGCATGAGGTATTCTGCCTTCTACTCTGCGGGCAGCCCGGGGAGCTGCCTCAAGGGTTGTTACCTGCCCCGGGCTGCCAACGCGGGGGGCTCCTCAGGGATGCATGGCGAAAAGAAGGCAGGCGGCGCCTGTGGCCCGGGGGCAACACATCCCGCCGGCAGCGGGCGCAGAAAGCGGCTGGCGAAGCCGGGCGAGCCACCCTATCCTCTACGGAAACTGATCGGAGAAGGACTGAAAACAATGAAGAAAATTCGCTCCGTCTGTGTCTATTGCGGCGCCTCCAACGCGGTTGACCCGGCCTTTATCGACCTCGCGGAACGCCTCGGGCGGGAGCTTGCGCGCCTCGGCCTGCGGCTCGTCTATGGCGGCGGCGGGGTCGGGCTGATGGGGGCGACCGCGCGCGCAGCCCATGAGGCCGGCGGCAGCGTGCTCGGCATCATGCCGCGCTTCCTGCTGCAGAAGGAACAGATCTATACCGATGTGGAACACCGCATCGTCGAGGACATGCACACCCGCAAGCAGATGATGTTCGATGAGGCCGACGCCTTCATCGTGCTGCCCGGCGGCATCGGTACGCTGGAGGAGGCTGTGGAAATCCTTTCCTGGGCGCGCCTTGGCCTGCACGCAAAGCCGATGGCCTTCCTCGATGAAGACGGCTTCTGGGCGCCCTTCTTCGAGCTGATGGACCATATCATCAAAGGCGGGTTCGTGCCCGAGGGCTTCCGCGATGCGCTGGTGCATTGCCACAAGCCGGGCGAGGCGATTTCCGCGCTGCTCGACCGGGCGGTCGTGCTGGACATGTAGGCCCGGTGGACTCGGCGGCCTCCCCCTCATTCCCCCTCCTCACCTTCCGCAGAGTAAATCCTTCCGAAGGGCAAATGAATGTGTTAGCGCTCTCAAATGATAGGGCTAACACGAGGGTTCGCCTCGGATGATTGAACTGAACCATGAAGGCTTCAGCCTGGGGCTGCTGCCGGAAGCGGGGGGAAGCGTCGGCTGGCTGCGCAAGGACGGGCAGGACATCCTGCGGCCGGCGCGCGTGCCCTTGTTCGGCCAGGCCGACCCGCTGGAGACTGCCGGCTTTCCGCTGTTCCCTTTCTCGGGCCGCATTCGCGCGGGCGCCTTCCACTGGAATGGCCGCGAGGTGCGCCTCGGGCAGAACTTCCCGCCGGAGCCCCATGCAATCCATGGCCATGGCTGGCAGCAGTCCTGGCAGGTGATCCAGCAGACGGCCTCCAGCGTCACCCTTGCCTACCGGCATGAGGCGGGCGACTGGCCCTGGGCCTATGCGGCCGAGCAGCGGTTCGTCCTGTCGCGCGGAGGGCTTTCGCTGGATCTCAGCCTGCACAATCTGTCGGATGAGGCGATGCCCGCCGGGATCGGCTGGCACCCTTATTTCCCGCGCGGGGATGCAGAACTGACCGCCCGCCTGCCCTTCATGTGGGAGGCCGACGAAGCGCACATTCCGGTGCGCAAGATCGCGGCGCCCGGATTTGTGCACGGAGCAGGCCCGGCGCGCGTGAGCGCGCTAGACCTCGATGATCCGTTCGAGATGGCCGATGGGCGCATTGCGATCAGCTGGCCGGAGCGCGGGCTGAACATCCGGCTGCATACGGACGAAACGCTGCGCTTCCTCGTCCTGTATGTTCCTCCGGACCAGGACTATTTCTGCGCCGAGCCTGTGAGCCATGTTCCCGACATGGTGAACCTGGACGCCCCGGCGCAGGAAACCGGCCTTGTGCGGCTTGCGCCCGGCGAGACGCTGCGAGGATCCCTCAGCCTCTGGGCCGAAACCGAAGGCGCCGAGACGGCCACAGAAGAAAGCTGGCACGCGCCGGTCCGCTGACCGGCGCGCACCTTTTTTTGCCGCCCTATTCGGTGACCATCAGCGAGACGGTTTTCACATCGCGCGAATTGCCGCCGGCCATGATCTGGAACTCGCCGGGCTCGACGACGCGCTGCATGTTCTTGTCCCACATGCGGAAGTCACGCTCGCCAAGCTCGAAGGTGGCCGTCTTCGTTTCACCGGGCTCGAGCGAGACGCGGGCAAAGCCGCGCAACTCCTTCACGGGGCGCGTGACCGAGCTGATCACATCCCGGATGTAAAGCTGGACGACTTCATCCCCGGCGCGGTCGCCGGTGTTGGTGACGCTGACCGAGACCTGCACGGTGCCATCCTTCGGGATGCTGGAGGCGGAGAGCACCGGCGCGCCGATCTCGAAGCTCGTATAGGAGAGACCGAAGCCGAAGGGGTACATCGGCTCGGTCGGGCCATCGAGATAGCCGCGCAGGGCGCTCGGCTTGTGATTGTAGACGAGCGGCAGCTGGCCGGTATTGCGCGCGATGGTGACCGGCAGCTTGCCGCCGGGATTGACCTCGCCGAACAGGACTTCGGCCATGGCGGTGCCGCCTTCCTGGCCGAGATACCAGCCCTCGACGATGGCGTTGACGCGGCCCGAGAACGGCTCGGTCGACATCGGCTGTCCGTTGATCAGTACCGTGACGACCGGCTTGCCGAGTTCGAGCATGGCGTCGATCAGTTCGAGCTGCTGGAACGGCAGGTCGATGCTCTGGCGGTCGCCGAGATGGTCGCTGGCCCAGCCCTCGCGCGAGGTGGCTTCTGATCCGCCCACGAACAGGATGATGATGTCGGAATTCGCCGCCGTGCGTTTCGCCTCGGCGATCATACGGAAGTTCTCGTCCCGGTCGGCCGGGATGATCTCGTCCTGCCACCAGTCTCCGCTCTCCACGAGCTTGACGCCCGGATGGTGGATGATCTCGGCCTTGCCTTCCAGCGCTGTTTCCAGCCCTTCAAGCATGGTGACGACATGGCGCGGCACATCCGAATAGCCGCCAAGGCGGACTTCAGCGGCGTTCGGGCCGATGACGGCGACGCGGCGATGCGCGCCGGCGGCCAGCGGCAGGATGCCGTCATTCTCCAGGAGGATGATGGCGCGGCGTGCGGTCTCCAGCGCGAGGGCGCGGGCCTCATCATTGGCGGTGATCGCTTCGGCATGGTCAGCGTCCGCATAGCGGCTTTCAAAGAGGCCAGCCTGGAATTTGATCTCGAGCATCCGGCGCACCGCGATGTCGATATCGTCCATCGTGATCAGGCCTTCGGCGAGCGCCTCGGGCAGGAGCTTGAAGGCGTTGCCGTCGGGCAGGTCGAAATCGACGCCAGAAATCAGGGCACGGACGGCCGCTGATTTCATGTCCGGCTCGACGAAGTGCAGGCGCTGCATGTCGTCGATGCCCCAATAGTCGCTGACGACGCCGCCCTTGAAATCCCATTCGCCGCGCAGGACATCATTCAGCAGCCAGCCATTGCCATGCGAGGGCACGCCGTCGATCTCGTTATAGGAAGCCATCAGGGAACGGATATTCGTACGGCGGATGATTTCCTCAAACGGCGGGAAGAAGACTTCGCGCAGGAGGCGTTCGGAGAGGTTGGAGGGGCCGACATTCGTGCCGCTTTCCGGCTGGCCGTGGCCGGTCATGTGTTTCAGGGTGGCGAGGACTTTGCCTTCGCCGAGGGGGAGCGTGTCGCCCTGGAAGCCGAGGACGGAAGCCACGCCCATCTCGCCGACGAGATAGGGGTCTTCGCCATAGGTTTCCTCGGTGCGGCCCCAGCGCGGATCGCGCGCGACATCGACCACCGGTGTCAGCACGAGATGGGCGCCGCGCGCGCGGATTTCCCGTCCGGCAACGGCGTAAACCTGGCGGACGAGATCGGTGTCCCAGGTGGAAGCGAGCGCGATGGCCTGCGGGAAGGAGGTGGCGCCGCGGGCGGCATAGCCGTGCAGGCCTTCCTCATGGAAGAGGACCGGGATGGAGAGGCGCGTGTTTTCCTCATTCCATTTCTGGATGGCGTTGACGAGCTCGACCGTCTCGCGCTCGTTCCGGAAGGCGAGCTCCAGCGGGCTCGACGGGCCCTGCCGGTCATTCGGGCGGGCGAAATGGCCGATGCCGTGGGGATAGAGCGCAGCGGCCTTGGCGGGATCGAAATTGCCGTCCTCGTCGAAGATTTCGGTCTTGCCGCTCCAGATGGTGGTGATCTGGACGATCTTTTCTTCCAGCGTCATTCGGGCGAGCAGGTCTTCGACCCGGTCGGCGACCGGGCGCGCGGTGTCGAGATAGATGAGCTCTGCCCCGCCCCAGGCGGGGGTGGCGGCCGCAGCGGCGGGCGCGGCGGCGGCGTTCGTGGCCGGCGTTGCGCAGCCCGGCATCGTAAGCGCGAGCGCGACGGCCAGCGCAGCCGCGCTCGCCTGTTTCAGAAGCCTGGATGTCATGTTGGATCTCCCCTGATGTGAAGGCTTATGTTTGCGCTAACACTAAGGGCATAAATCCGCCGGGTCAAAGGAAACCGGACCAATCGGAGAAAGAAAAAGCCCGGCCCTCTTTCGGGGGCCGGGCAAGGTGTCCGGAGGAACGTTTCCGGAGGAGACGGTTCAGCTGGTCATGTCTTCCAGCTCCATGCCCCTGGTCTCGCGCACGAAGTACCAGACGAAGGCAACCGAGATCGCGGCGCTGACGGCATAGAAGGCATAGGCGCCGGTAAGGCCGATCCAGGCGGTGGCGAGCATCATCGGGAAGGTCAGCGTGATCGCGAAGTTCGAGATCCACTGGGCAAAGCCCGAGATGGCCAGGCCGGAGCCGCGCACGGCATTCGGGAACATCTCGCCAAGGGCGACCCACATGACCGGGCCCCAGGAGAAGTTGAAGAAGACGACATAGGCGTTCGCCGCGATCAGCGCCATGACGCCGATATTGCCCGGCAGCGTGACGGCCCCGTCAACCACCTGCGCCTGCGAGAAGGCGAAGACCATGATGGCGAGGGTGAGCGCCATGCCGGCCGAGCCGATCAGCAGCAGCGGGCGCCGGCCGATCCGGTCGATCAGCATGAGGGCAGCGAGCACGGCAAGAATCGAGACCGCGCCGGAGATGACGTTGATGAGCAGCGCGTCGCCTTCGGAGAAGCCGACGGCCTGCCAGAGGATGGCGCCATAATAGAAGATGACATTGATGCCGACGAGCTGCTGGAAGGTGGCAAGGCCAATCCCGATCCAGACGATGGGCTTGAACACGCCTTTCGCCGCGAAGGCGTCGGCGAAGCGCAGTTTCTGGTCGCTGGAGAGCGAGTCGCGGATTTCCTGCACCTTGAGGCCGGCCGCTTCGGCACCGGCCACGCGGGTGAGCACGCCCTCAGCGCGTTCGCCATTGCCGCTGGCGACGAGGAAACGCGGGCTTTCCGGAATGGCGAGCAGCGCAACGAGGAAGATGGTGGCGGGCACAAGCTCGACCCAGAACATCCAGCGCCAGGCCTCGAAGCCCCACATCCATTCGCTGGTGGAGGAGCCGGCCGTGTTGGCGATGGCGTAATTGCTGAGGAAGGCCACGAAGAGGCCCGTGATGATGGCGACCTGCTGGATGGAGGAGAGGCGGCCGCGCAGATGGGCGGGCGCGATTTCCGAGATATAGGCGGGGGCCATGACGCTGGCGGCGCCGACGGCGAGGCCGCCGAGCACGCGGTAGAACATGAACTCGCCCGAGGAGCCGGCGATGCCCGAGCCCCAGGCGCTGATGATGAAGAAGATCGCCGCAGCGATCATCATGGTGCGCCGGCCGAACTTGTCCGACAGCCAGCCGGCAAAGGCCGCCCCGAAGGCGCAGCCGAGCAGCATGGAGGCGACGTTGAAGCCGGTGCCGACACTGTCGGACTGGAAGGCGACCTGCAGGCCATCGACCGTGCCGTTGATGACGCCGCTGTCGAAGCCGAAGAGAAAGCCGCCGATGGTGGCAACGCAGGTGATGAGCAGGATGAAGGCGAAATCGCCCCCCGCCTTCGCAGGCATGGCAGTCGTGCTGGTCAACGGAGGTCCTCCCGGGAAGTCTTGTTGTTTTGTGTAGTGATACGCACTCAAGCGGCGAGACGCAAAGCCTTTTTGTTGGCGCTAACATTTTTTTCCCGAGCCACCGGGCGAACAGGCCGTGCCGGAGTCGCGCCGGGGGAATTTACAGGGCCGCGAAATCTGGCATGATAGCGGTATCAGGAGGCGCCGGCCGGGGCGCTGCCCTTGGGGCGGCGGACCGGAAAACGGGGCCCCGAGGGAGCAAACACGGGAGGTTGTCGATGCGTCTTGTTTCCGGTCTTTTCCTGCTGGCCTGCCTGATGGGCCCTGCCCCGGCTGCGCTGGCTGATACCTCGCCCGAGGACGAAGCGCTGGCGGCGCTGGAAGCGTCCCTGCCCGGCACGCTGATGAACAATCCCTACACGACCGACTGGCGCACCAATGGGGCGAACCAGTCCGCGCGCGTCGTGCGGGTGCGGGAGATCCCCGGCGAATATGCCTATGAAGTGAAGGTGCGCCGGGCCGGGCGCAATCCGTGGGACGTGTCGGTGACGGCTTCGCTGAGCGCGGGCGTGGCGGCGGGGGACGCTGTGCTGGTCGCTTTCTGGGCGCGGGCGACGGAGACCGATGAGGGGCGCACGAGCGCGCCGGTGCAGATGCGTCTGCAGCAGATGGCGGCGCCTTATACGGGCGCCGCGGAGGCGCAGGTCGAGGTGAACACGCGCTGGCAGCTGCACTATGTGAAGGGCATTGCGCCGGCGGATTATTCTTCGCGTGACATCAACCTGGCGTTCAATGTGGCGGCCCACCGCCAGACGGTGCAGTTCGGCCAGGTGTATGTGATGAACCTCGGCCAGGGCGTGCGGCTTGAAGAGCTGCCTTCCGGGGCGGAAGAGCTCTGAGGCGAATTCTGTTTACCAAAATGCAAAGCTCATCCTGAGCGACGTCGAAGGGTGGCCCCAGCAGGACTGCCCCGCGCCCCGGCTCGTCCTTCGACTTCGCTCAGGATGAGCCTTCGGCTTCGCTCAGGATGAGCCTTTCGGAAGGCCGGTGCAACGCGCGGGCTCGAAGCCCTGGAACATCGGGCCGACTCATTGAATCAGCCCGATGTTCCAGGTCTTTGAATCGTCGCGGCGTTTTTCCGAAAACCGGTTCCCACTTTTCGGAACGCCGCTTTAGGCGCCGCTGACGGTATAATGGGGTGATCCGGTCCAGCTGAGTTTCCAGCGGGCGCCGAGGCGGACATTCTGCACCGTGTGCGGATGAAAGGCCGCAAGGCAGGTGCCGGCGGGATGGCGCACGGACGGATAGATGAGGCCGATGCTGCCGCCTTTGCGCAGGTCGCGCGCGAGGGCCTGCCCCAGCGGATAGGCCGTGGCCGGATCATCGCCGAGCACGCCCTCACCCCGCGCCTCGCCGCGCGCATCGTGGAACCTGCCGATGAAACTCGCCAGCAGGCCGTGATAGATTGCTTCATCCTCGAACACGCCGATGCGCGTAAGTTCGCGGGTCCGGTGGAAGGCGACTTCGGTGATCGCGGTCAGGTCCTCGAAGGCCGCATACCAGGCGCCCCGGCTGGCATCGTTGAAGCGGTTGCCCTCGGCGCGGGTGTAGGTGAAGGCCGCGTTGATATAGGTCTCGCCCCAGACGCCATAGGCAAGCTCGCGCGCCGACAATGCGGCAAGGCCCTGCGCCTCGGCCTGCAGGCGGCCGCTGGTCATCCCCTCGATCAGCGCAAGGATTGTGAGATCGGCGGCGTTATCGGCAAGCGGCGCCAGCACCGGCGGCTTGAAGTATGCGGACGGGACGAGCCGGACGGTCGCCTGCTCGCAGATGTCAGCTGTGGGGAGCGCGGGCAGCGCTGGCGCCATCAGAGCCCGCCCCGGAGGGCATCGACATAGCCCCGGGCCTGCAGGATCGCCGGCAGGCCGCCCGCGCGCATGACCTCCAGCGGCGAGCGGTTGGCGAAGAGCGGACCGGAATTGGGAAGGCCGGGCCAGCGATCGGCCAGCGTGTCGCTGAAATAGAGGTGCAGCGCCTTGTAGAGGCCGGTGAGCGCGCTGATCCGCAGGAGCTGGTCCCGGTCCAGCGAGCCGGACCATTGCCCGGTCTTCATGCGGGCCCAGGTGCGCGGGCTGACCGAGATGAGATCGGCTGCAACCACATTGCCGAGCTTCCAGGCCTCCGCGATCCGGGCAAAGGCGGTGACCGCGACCCGGGCGACATCGGCGGCTTCATACGCCTCAAGCCCCGCGCGCAGACCGGCGGGGCCAAAGGGGGTGGAGGCTTCAGCGAGATTGCGAATGTTTGCCATATGGCAGTTTATGCGGTGTCATTTGGCAGTTGTCAAGTTGGGTTGATGGCATGGGCGCCCCGGGCGGGGGCTCAGGCGGTGTGGGGGATGGATTGCGGCAGGGCGGCGGGCCGTGCGCGCGGAGACGGCGTCAGAGCTGTTTCAGGGAGCCGCGCGAGACGATTTCATAATCGAGGACGACATTGCGCTCGGCTTCGGCCTCGCCGTCTTCGCCGCTGCCCGCAGAGATATGGCGGGCGAGCAGGGTGACGGAACTGGCGGCCATATGGGCGATGGGCTGGCGCACGGTGGTCAGCTGAGGCCAGATGGCGCTGGCGAAGATGGTGTCGTCAAAGCCGGTGACGGAGAGGTCATCCGGCACGCGCAGGCCGATCCGGTTGGCGGCGGCGACAACGCCGGCGGCCATGTCATCATTGCAGGCGAAGATGGCGGTCGGACGGTCCGGCAGGGCGAGGATCGTCTCGGCGGCGAGCATACCGGAGCGGTAGGTGTAATCCCCCTGCCCGATCCAGCTATCCTCGAAGGCCACGCCTTCCTTGGCCATCGCCGATTTGAAGCCGCGATAGCGCCGGCGGGCGGAGGAATGGTTCTCCGGGCCGCGAATGAAGCCGACCTTGCGGTGGCCATTCGCGATGATCAGGCGCGTCATCGCTTCGGCGGCTTCGGAATCGTCCATCGAGACGCTGATATCGGTGCGCGAGATGTCCTTCGGCGCGATCAGCACGGTGGGGATCTGGGCAGCCGTCAGCGCATCGAGGATGTCGTCATCCTCGCTCATCGGCGGGGCGACGATGACGCCGTCGAGGCCCGCGCCGCCGAGGCGTTCGGCAAATTGCGGCGCAGCGGCGGACATGTCCTCCGAGGAGAAATCCTCGATCACCAGATGGTGGCCCTCATCGCGGCACTGATGCAGCGCGCCGACGAGGAGCTCTCCGAGATAGGAGCTCGACGGGTTGTGATAGATCAGGCCGATGAACAGCGACTTGCCGCCCGCAAGGCCCCGGGCCAGCAGGTTCGGGCGGTAGTTCAGCTCGCGGATCGCCTCCTCCACCCGCGTGCGGGTAGAATCGCGCACGCTCTCGCGGCGGTTGAGGACGCGGGACACGGTCATCTGGGAGACGCCGGCGAGTTCGGCGACTTCCTTGATGGTGGCGTGCGATCTGCGGCCTGCGCGGCGCAGGGTTTCGGACATGCGCGTGTTATCCCTATCAGCCGGGGATTTCCCTTTAAGTTCGGGCATATAACGCGCGTCTGTCCGGACAATGTCAACCGCGCCAGGGCGGCTGGAACGGCCTCAGAGGTGCCGGTTGAGGATGTTTTCGAGCCATTCCTGACGGCCCGAGCGCGGCTGGGGATCGAGCCCGTCGGCGACAACCTTGTCAGCGATCGCTTCGAGGCTTGCGCCCTTCATGATCCACTGGCCGAGCTCGCCGTTCCAGCCCGCATAGCGATCCTCCACGAACCGGTCGAGTTCGCCTTCCTCGAGAATCGAGGCGGCGGCGATCAGCCCGCGCGCGAGCGCGTCGAGGCTGCCGACATGGCCGTAGAACATGTCGGCCGGGTCGATGGACTGGCGGCGGACCTTGGAGTCGAAGTTGAAGCCGCCGGTGGTGAAGCCGCCGCCGCGCAGGAGTTCGAGCATCGAACGGGTGATTTCGAGGTGCTCCATCCAGAACTGGTCGGTGTCCCAGCCATTCTGCGGGTCGCCGCGATTGGCGTCGATGGAGCCGAAGATGCCGAGCGCGAAGGCGACGGCGATCTCATGATCCATCGCATTGCCGGCGAGGGTGGCGTGGTTGGTCTCGATATTGACCTTCACCTCGTTTTCGAGGCCGTACTTCTTGAGGAAGCCGTAGACGGTGGCGGTGTCGCGGTCATACTGATGCTTGGTCGGCTCATGGGGCTTGGGCTCGATCAGGAGCGTGCCGTTGAAGCCGATCTTGTTCTTGTGCTCGACGGCAAGGGCGAGGAGGCGGGCGAACTGGTCCTGCTCCTGGCCGATGCGGGTGTTGAGGAGGGTGTCATAGCCTTCGCGGCCGCCCCAGAAGACATAATTCTCGCCGCCGAGGCGGTGGGTGGCTTCCATGGCGTGGCGCACCTGGGTGGCGGCGCAGGCGAAAACCTCCGGGTCCGGATTGGTTGAGGCGCCGGACATGTAGCACCTGTTGCCGAAGACGTTGGCCGTGCCCCAGAGGAGCTTCATGCCGGTCTCGGCCATCTTGGCTTCGAGCTTGTCGACGATGACGGCGAAATTGTTCACATGCTCGCGCAGGTTTGCGGCGGGCGCCATGACGTCGACATCGTGGAAGGTGTAGAAGGGCACGCCCATCTTGGTGAAGAATTCGAAGGCGGCCTCGAGCTTGGCATCGGCCATTTCCTGGCCCGACAGGCTGTGCCAGGGGCGGCGGAAGGTGCCCTCGCCGAACACATCGAACCCGTCCCAGCAGAAGGAATGCCAGTAGCAGATGGCCGGGCGGATATGGTCTTCCATCCGCTTGCCGAGGATCACGCGGTCCTTGTCGTACCAGCGATAGGCGAGCGGGTTGCGGCTCTCCGGGCCTTCATAGCGGATGGCCGGGATGGACGAGAAGTAAGACGCGGACATGTTACTGTGGCTCCATGGTATAGAGGGGAGAAATGCGGGTATAGGCCTCGCGGAAGGCGATGCGGCGGGCGGCGAGGCGCTCGGCATCTTCCGCCTGCGGATCAATGGTGAAGAGGACGGGCGGCGGCGCGCAGGCGTCCTCCGCCGGGGTTCCGGTGACGCCGATCAGGGCGAGCTTGGCGGCGCCGTAAGCGGGGCCGACGGCGCCGTCGCGGCGGTAGACGAGCGGGCGGCCGAGCGCGCCGGCCAGCACCCTGCCCCACCAGGCCGAGCGCGCGCCGCCGCCGATGACGGTGATCTCGCGCACTTCGCCGCCGCCGGCGGCCAGCGCATCGAGGCCGTCCGCGAAGGCGAAGGCGACGCCTTCCAGCACGGCCTGGCCGATGGCGGCAGCGTCGCTGTCATGGTCGAGGCCGAAGAGAATTCCGCGCGCATGGGGATTGTTGTGGGGTGTGCGCTCGCCCGAGAGGTAAGGCAGGAAGACTTCCGGCCCGGCAAGACGCCCGCGGGTTTCAGCGAGCGCGATGAGTTCGCCGGCATCATGCACGCCGGTGAGGCGCGCGGCCCAGTCCACACAGCTGGCGGCAGACAGCATGACGGTCATCTGGTGCCAGCGATCCGGCAGGGCGTGGCAGAAGGCGTGGACCGCCTGATCCGGGTTCGGAAGGAATTTCTCGCCGGCGAGGAACAGCACGCCGGATGTGCCCAGCGACAGGAAGGCCTCGCCGGGGCGGATCACGCCGACGCCGACCGCGCCGGCGGCATTGTCGCCGCCGCCGGCGACGACGGGCACGGGCTCCATGCCCCAGGCGCGGGCGACGTCCGGCTTAAGCATACCGGTGATTTCGCATCCCTCGAACAGGCGCGGCATCTGGCTTTCGGTCAGGCCCGTGGCGGCGAGGAGTTCGGGCGACCAGGCACGCTTGCCGACATCGAGCCAGAGCGTGCCGGCGCTGTCGGACATGTCGGAGGCGGCCTCGCCGGTCATCAGCAGGCGGACATAATCCTTCGGCAGCAGGACGCGCGTGACCTTTGCGAAGACCTCCGGCTCATGCTGCTTTACCCAGAGGAGTTTCGGCGCGGTGAAGCCCGGCATGGCGATATTGCCGGCAATCTGGCGCAGGCGCGGTTCGGCGGCTTCCAGCGCGGCGCATTCGGCGAAGCTGCGCCCGTCATTCCAGAGGATGGCGGGGCGGAGGACATCGCCTGAGGCGCCGAGCAGGGTCGCGCCATGCATCTGGCCGGAAAGGCCGATGCCGCGGATCTTCGCCCGGCGGTCCGGTGACAGGTCCAGCACCGCTTTCTGCGTTGCTGCCCACCAGTCGGCGGGGTCCTGCTCCGACCACAGAGGATGCGGGCGGGAGACCGTCAGCGGCGCGGCGGCCTGATCAATGACGTCACCGGTGTCATTGATGACCGCCGTCTTGACGCCGGAGGTGCCGATATCGATGCCGAGAAACATGACGCGACCGGGCCTGCCTCAGCTAGCGCACCGGGGCGGCGCGCAGGGCAGCGGCCACCGCCTGGCGCATCAGTTTCGGCTGGTAGCTGGAGTCAAACAGCGTCGGGCGCTTCTCGACACCGTCCTCGCGCGGCAGGAAGTCCTGCAGCCAGCTCTGATTGTCGACCATGCCCCACATCAGGAGCTCCTTGGTCTGAGGATAGCTCAGCATGATGTCGAGATAGTCCTTGGTGAAGGCCGCAATCAGCTGGTCGCGCATCTCGATATCCGGGCCGAGACGGGTGTCGTTGACGTCGAACTCGGTCAGCGACAGGTCGAGGCCCATGCCGATGGCCTCCTCGCAGAAGGCGCGCCAGGCGCGTTGCTTCTCGGGCGTGAATTCGTCCGGCATGTCGTAGTTGGAATGGCTCTGGATGCCGAACTTGGTCAGCGGGGCGCCGCGCCGCAGCAGCTCTTCCATCAGGCGAAGGACGCCGTTGCGGTGATTCTCATTGCCGGTTTCCCAGCTCATATAGTCATTATACGCCAGCGCCGTACCGGGGCTGAGCTCGGCAGTCTTGCGGAAGGCGTATTCCATGACGTTCATCGGCCCGCCCATGGCGCGGGAGAAGGATGTCTCGCGCAGCTCGCCGGTCTGGTCGTCGACCGCTTCGTTGATCACGTCCCAGCTGTGGATGAAGGGATGGGCGCGGGAGACGACGCGGGTGATGTAGTCGTCCAGCATCGCTTCGGCCTCGGCGGCGCTGGCGAACTCAAGCTCGTTGACCCAGTCCGGGAACCAGCGGGGATGGTGCCAGAGGACGGTGTGGCCGCGCATCTTCAGGCCATTGCCCTGCGCGAAGCCGACGAGGGCGTCAGCCGGCTCGAAATTCCAGACATCCGGCTGGGGATGGATGGTGTACCATTTGTGCTCATTCTCGGCGACGATGACATCGCATTCGGCGAGGATGATGCGGACATATTCGGGATCGTTCAGCTGGTGGGCGGCCATGGCCGAACCGAACAGGAGACCCTTGGTGCGGGCGATGACTTTCAGGGGGTCGGGGTCGACCGGGAACGCGGCGCCGGCGGGGGCCATGGGGGCCGCTTCGCCATTGCTGCCGGTGCAGGCGCCCAGCGCGGTGAGGCCTGCGGCGCCGCCGATGAGCCCCAGAGCAGTCCTGCGGGATAAAGGGTTCATGGTCTTCCTCCTTGCTGCCGGCCCCATCCGGACCCTTCTCCGGAGCGAGGCTCACTTTTTTATGGTAACGCTATCATTTGCTGCTAACATGAAGCCTCGCGGTTCGTCCACCCCGGAAAATGACGTAAAGCGAAAGAAGATGAGGCGGGCCGCCGGGAGCCGCGCGAAGGAGGACCAGAGAATGATGAAGCCCCATGCCCTTGCGGCAGCGGCAGCGCTTTGCGCGAGCCTGTTTGTTTCGGCCTGTGACGGGGTGGCCCGTCCGCTGACCGAGGCGCCGGATGCATATGCCGGCAAGGCGGTCTTCTCGGGCTTCATCTATGAGGGCACGGAAGCAGACCCGGATGCCTGGCCCCCGGCGGAGGGGCAGTTTACCAATCCGGTGCTGGCCGGCTTCTATCCCGACCCGTCGATCGTGCGGGTGGGCGCCGATTTCTACATGGTGCATTCGACCTTCAGCTGGTTTCCGGGCCTGCCGGTCTGGCATTCGACCGACCTCGTGAGCTGGACGCAGGTCGGCAACGCCATCGACCGGCCGGGGATGCTGGACTTTGACGGCCTCGGCCTGTCGCGCGGCGTGTTTGCCGCCACCATCGATTACCATGAGGGCAAGTTCTACATCGCCAATACCTGCGTCGACTGCAGCGGCAATTTTATCCTGACGGCCGACAACCCGGCGGGGCCGTGGTCCGATCCGATCTGGACGCCGCATGTGGGCGGGATCGACCCGTCGCTGTTCTTTGATGCCGACGGCAAGGTCTGGCTGATGAACAATGACGCGCCCGAGGGCGGCTCTACCTATGAGGGCCACCGCGCCATCTGGATCCGCGAGGTGCATCCCGAGACCTTCGAAGCGCTGAGCGAGCCGGTGATGATCATCGACGGCGGCGTGCGCCCGGAAGAAAAGCCGATCTGGATCGAGGGGCCGCACATCTATTTCGTCGATGGCTGGTATTACCTCTCCGCCGCCGAGGGCGGCACGGCGGTTGACCATTCGCAGGTCATCCTGCGCTCGCGCGAGGTGACCGGGCCGTATGAGCCCTATGAGGGCAACCCGATCATGACGCAGCGCGACCTGCCCGAGGACCGGGACCATCCAGTGACGTCTGTGGGCCATGCCGATTACATCATTGATGATGACGGCCAGTGGTGGGCGGTTTTCCTCGGCGTGCGGCCCTATGAGGGCGACTATTACAACACAGGACGCGAGACCTTCCTTCTGCCGGTGAGCTGGGAGACGGGCTGGCCGGTGATCCTGGAGCGCGGCGTGGCTGTGCCGAGAACGCTGGCGCGCCCTGCCGTGCCGGCAGCGGCGCCTGCGCGCCTGCCGACGACGGGCAGCTTCCGGGTGGAGGAGGATTTCTCCGCTGATGCGCCGCGCCATCACTGGATGACGCCGCGCGTGCCGAAGGAAGACTGGTTCAGCTTTGCCGATGGCAAGCTGGTGCTGACCCCGCGCCCGGTGGGCCTGGGCGATGAGGCGCAGCCTTCTTTCCTCGCGCGGCGCCAGCAGCATATGGCGGCCTCGGCAGAGGTGAGCGTGACGTTTGACCCCGCCGGCACGGGCGATGAAGCGGGCCTCGCTGCCTTCCAGAGCGATGAATACTGGTTCTCGCTGGGCATCACGCGGGTTGAGGATGGCACGCGCATCCTGAAGCTGCGCCAGCGGGCGGGCGCGAGTGAGCCGGCCGAGGGCACGATCCTGTCGCGCGTCCCGCTCGGGCCGGACGATCGCACGGTGCAGCTGCGCTTTGCAGCAGACGGCGCGGCGCTGTCGGCGGCCTGGTCGCTCGACGGCGAGAACTGGCAGCAGATCGGCCCGGCACTTGACGGCAAGAACCTGTCAACGCGGCGCGCGGGCGGGTTTGTGGGCTCAGTGTTCGGGGTCTATGCGGTGGGCGGGGAATAGGGTCTGCATCGTCTGCCCGGCACTCCGCGCTCATCCTGAGCGGAGGCGAAGGATGGGCCAGGCAGGCCGCCCCTGCGGCCCGGCTCGTCCTTCGACTTCGCTCAGGATGAGCCTTCGACTTCGCTCAGGGTGAGCCGTCCCTTGCGCTCAGCGTGAACAAGACAGGCGGGCAGCCCCAGCTGACTGACTGATCCTCAGGCCGCCACATAGCTGCGGGCGTCGCAGTTTTGGGCGATGAAGTCTTCATGGGTGGGCATGTAGGTGGCCGCCTTGGCGATCGTGTCGCGGATGTTGGTCATCCGGGCTGCGGTTTCCTCCGCATTGAGAACATCTGCCACCGGATCATGGTCGCGCGGGCGCAGGCCCTGGCCGATCATGACCGCGAACCAGCTTGTGTCGTTGAAGAGTTCGTCATTCTCCCGGAAGATGCGGCCATGGCTTTCGAACAGCGCCATCTTGTCAGCCAGATAGTCCGGGATCTGCATATTGCGGAGATATTTCCAGAACTCGGAATCGTCGCGGCGGTTGAGGTGGTAGTGGAGGATGATGAAGTCGCGGATGCGCTCATATTCGAAGGCCGTGACGCGGTTGTAGCGGTCGATGTCGGGCTGGTTGAAGCCGCCCCCGGGGAACATCTGGAGCAGCTTGGCGACGCCGGACTGGATGAGGTGGATCGAGGTCGATTCCAGCGGCTCGATGAAGCCAGCCGAGAGACCGATGGCGACGCAGTTCTTCACCCAGAATTTCTTGCGGTGGCCGGTGAGGAAACGCAGATGGCGCGGTTCGGCCAGCGGCTTGCCGTCAAGGTTTGACATCAGCAGTTCGGTGGCCCGTTCCTCGGTGGTGAACTGGCTGGACCAGACATGGCCGTTGCCGATGCGGTGCTGCAGCGGGATGCGCCATTGCCATCCGGCCTCGCGCGCGGTGGAGCGGGTGTAGGGCGTCAGCCGCGCGGCGCTTTCGCAGGGCACTGCGGTCGCACGGTCGCAGGGCAGCCAGTGCGACCAGTCATTGTATCCGGCGTTGAGCGCCTGCTCGATCAGCAGGCCGCGGAAGCCGGTACAGTCCACGAAGAGGTCCGCCTCGAAGATGCGGCCATCCGTCAGCTGAACATTCCGGATGTATCCGGTTTCGGGGTCGAGGGCGACATCGGCGATCTTTCCTTCGTGGCGAGTGACGCCGCGCGCTTCGGACAGGCCACGCAGGTATTTCGCATAGAGGCCGGCATCGAAATGGAAGGCATAGGCGATCTTGCTGAGCGGGGAATTGCCGGCATTGACGGGGCGCATGAACAGGTTTCTGCGGGCGGCAACGGCCTGAAGGGAGTATTGCTCGGCTGTGTCCGGGCCGTAATTCCGGCCATGGTATTTCTGGAAGAAGGCATGGAAGGAGACCCCCTCCATATCAAGGCCATAAGCGCCGAAGGGGTGGATGTAGCGCTCGCCCTTGGCGCCCCAGTCGACGAATTCGATGCCGAGCTTGAAGCTGCCTTGGGTCGCCTTGACGAAATCATTCTCGTCGATGCCGAGCGTGCGGTTGAAGGTGCCGATCTGGGGGATGGTTGCCTCACCCACGCCGACCGTGCCGATCTCGTCGGATTCGATCAGGGTGATCTCGGCATAATTGTTCTTGAGAATTTTCGACAGGACGGCCGCTGTCATCCAGCCAGCCGTGCCGCCGCCGGCGATGAGGATCTTGCGGATGCGGGGGTCGGTCATGGGGCGTCTCCAGTCTGCAGGGCCGGCCGGGGCGCGGCGCAGAAACGGTTGATGTATTGCTGATGTGTCGGCAGGCGCAGGGCGGTCTCGCGGATGGCGCGTCGGATGCCGGCCACCTGGCGCTCGATGGCAGCGAGGTCCACCGTGTCGGCGACGGGGTCCCAGCCGCCGGGCGTGATGCCCTGCCCCATCAGGACGGACAGCCAGTTTGCCTCGGCAAACAGCTCATCCTCGAAGCGGAAGATGCGTCCCTTGGACGCGAAGAGGTCGATCCGTTCCCGGAGGGTTTCGGGAATGTCCATCGTGCGCACATGATCCCAGAACGGGCCGGTGCGGCGAGTGGCCTTGTAGTGCAGGATGATGAAGTCGCGCACCTGCTCGAACTGCATGGCGGTGAGGCGGTTATAGGCGCTGCGTTCAGCCGCGTTGAAGCGCTTGTCCGGCATCAGGGCGAGGAGTTTCGAGATACCGGCCTGGATGAGGTGGATAGAGGTCGATTCCAGCGGTTCGAGGAAGCCGCCGGAAAGTCCGATGGCGACGACATTACGGCTCCAGGCCTCGGTGCGCCGGCCTGTGCGGAAGCGCAAGGGGCGCGGGGATGCTAGCGCCGGGCCTTCAAGGTTCGCCATCAGGATGCGCTCGGCCTCGGCCTCGTCCATGAAGGCGGAGCACCAGACATGGCCATTGCCGGTGCGGTGTTGCAGCGGGATGCGCCATTGCCAGCCGGCGGGGCGCGCGATGGAGCGGGTGTAGGGCACTGGTTCGCGGATGTTTTCGCTGGGCACGGCGAGGGCGCGGTCCACCGGCAGCCAGTGTGACCAGTCCTCATGACCGACACCGAGCGTCTGGCCGATGAGGAGCGCGCGGAAGCCTGTGCAGTCGATGAAGAGGTCGCCTTCGAGGATTTCGCCGCTCGCGAGCTTCAGGGCGCGGACGAATCCGTCTTCCGGGCGTTGCAGCACTTCTGCGATGCGGCCCTCGATGCGGCGCACGCCGCGCGCCTCGCTGTAGCGGCGCAGATAGGCGGCATAGAGCCCGGCATCGAAATGGAAGGCATAGGCCATCGCGGACTGGACGGTGCGCGGATCAGGGTCTGGCGGGGCGAAGCGGCCATGGCGCGCGGCGACGGCGGAGAGGCAATATTCCTCAAGGCTGCCGACATCGCGGCCCATCGCCTTCAGCTTCAGCCAGAACTGGTAGAATTTCACCGCATTGATATCGAGGCCATACTCCCCGAACGGATGAATATAGGCGTGGCCTTCCTCCAGCCAGCCCTGGAACTCGATGCCGAGCTTGAAGGTTGCCTGCGTCTCGCGGATGAATTCGTTCTCGTCGATGCCGAGCAGGCGGTTGAACATGTTGATCGGCGGGATCGTCGCCTCGCCGACGCCGACGGTGCCGATCTCCTCGGACTCCACCAGCGTGATGCGCGTGTGGCCGTTGCGGGTGAGGCGCGACAGGGCGGCGGCGGTCATCCAGCCTGCGGTGCCGCCGCCGGCGATAACGATATGGGAGAGGGTGTGCGGAGAGATCATGGTTCAGCCCGCCCCTGCCCGGCTTGGCGCGATCAGGCCGGCATGGCGCAGATAGGTGCGCTGATCGGGCAGTGTTTCGGCGGTCGCGGCCAGAGCGCTGCGCATGGCGGCGAGGCTGTTGATGACGCGGGCCTCAGGCAGCGCGGCGGCATGGGCATCGGCGCGGCGCATCTGCCAGCCATGGGCGATGAAGGCGCTGGCCCAGCTCTCGCGGGTGAAGCTCTCGCCATCGCTGAGGAAGATGCGGCCCCGGCTGGTGAAATTCTCAAGGCGCAGGCGCAGGCTCGCCGGGAGCGTCTCCGCCAGCGGGCCGGGCGTCAGGAAGGCGAGCGCGGCATAGTCGGCCAGCGACGTGAATGTGTCGGCCATCAGACGATTATACTCGGCGCGTTCGGGCAGATCCGGATGGCCGCCGGGCAGCAGCGCCAGCAGGGTTTCGAGCCCGGCCTGCAGGATGCGCAGATCGAACGCCTCGACCGGCGGCAGGCGGCAGGCGGCGTCACCGAGGCGGATGAGGCGGCCTTCCCAGGGCGTGTGGGCGCGGGCGGGGGTGAAGGTGGCGCCGCCACCCTGCAGCAGCTCGAAGCCCTCTCGGCGCAGCATTGAGCTCGCGCGGTGGGCGGTGGCGTCGCTGGTGGAAAGCAGTGTACGGAAGGTTTCGCCATGCAGCGGAATGTCGACCGCCAGCGTTCCGGAGACGGTGTGCAGGCTCGCGCGGCCCAGCAGCGCGGCCTCCGCCCTGCGGCCATGGCGCAGGGTGATCTGTGCGGGCAGTGCGGGGAATGGGGCGGTCTCTGCCGGGGCAGCGTGGCCGCCCGTGTCCAGGATCAGGTCTGCGCTGAGGTGTGCGCCGTCCGAGAGGCGGAGAGTGCCGGCTTCACCATCGACGCTGCCGGGCACGAGGGCGGCGGCAGGGATGGCGCCGTAATGCAGCGCCGCGCGCTGGAGATAGGAGAGATAGGCCGGGCCGGAGAGGTGCAGGCCGGGGCTGAAGCTGCTGCCGGGCGGGCCGCCGGGCAGCGGGGGCGCGAACTTGCCCGCCCGCGCGGCAAGGGCGGCGAGGCTGTGATCGGCATAGGCGGCGGGCGAGGGATCGCCGGTAAATGCCCGCCAGGCGAGGTGGAAGGCGACGGGGCCGAAGGGCGCGCCGGTATCGCCATAGGCGATGACGCCGCCGGTGCCGGAGACGAGCGTGCCCATCCGGAAGCTCGCCCCGGCAGCGCGAATCAGGTCGCCCGGATCAAAACCGAGCGAGAGGTGGAGGCTTTCCAGGCTCGGCAGGGCTGCAAGTGCGGGCGGCGGCGGGGCGGGATCGCCGGCCGGGACCTGCACGATTTCGGTGCCGAGACGTTTCAGGCTGCGCGCAAGATATGCCGCCGCCATCCATGCGCCGAGGCCGGAGCCGAGCACCGCGATGCGCCGGAGGGCCGCCATTATGCGTCTGCCTTCGCCGGGCAGTAGGCCGCGAGCGCCGATTCATGGCTGGGCAGGCGCTCGACCGTTTCGGCGATATGGCGCTTGAGGCGCGCCAGCGTGGCAGCGGCCTGATCCGCCGGGACCGCCTCGGCGCGCGGGTCCCATTGCCGGGGAATGACGCGCTGGCCGATGAAGACCGAAATCCAGCTGGGATTCAGGAATAATCCGTCGCGATACTTCATGACGAGGCCGCGCTCGCGGAACAGGGTGAGCTTTTCATCGAGGGAGCCCGGCACATCCATGGTGCGGACATGGTTCCAGAACTCCGAATCGTCCCGCTCGGTCGCGTGATAGTGAAGGATCAGGAAATCGCGGACGCGGTCATATTCGAGGCTCATGACGCGGTTGAATTCGGCGATGTCGGCGGGGTCGGGGCCGCCATCCGGGAAGAGTTCCATCAGGGTGGTTATTCCCTGTTGAATCAGGTGGATAGATGTTGATTCGAGTGGCTCGAGGAAGCCGCCGGAAAGACCGATGGCGACGACATTGCTGGCCCATTGGGTGCGCCGCTGGCCGGCCCGGAAGCGCAGGCGGTTCGGCTGGCGCAGCGCCTTGCCTGCCAGCGCGGCCATTAGCTCGTCTTCCGCCGCCTGGTCATCGAGGAAGGCGGAGGCATAGACATGGCCATTGCCCGTGCGGTGCTGCAGCGGAATGCGCCAGCACCAGCCGGCAGTCTTCGCCGAAGCGCGGGTAAAGGGCATCAGCGGGCCGGTATTCTCCGTCGGGATCGCAATTGCGCGGTCGCAGGGCAGCCAGCGCGACCAATCCTCATAGGGCGAGCCCATCGCGCCTTCGATCAGCAATGCGCGGAATCCGGAGCAGTCAATATACAGGTCACCGGAAACCTCGCGGTCTTCGCCGAGGTGCAGCGCCGTGACATGCCCGCTGGTCGGATCCTGCGAGACGCGGGAGACCTTGCCCTCCACGCGGGTGACGCGCCGGTCTTCGCAGACGCGGCGAAGGTAACGGGCATAAAGGCCGGCATCGAACTGGTAAGCATAGGAAAAGGAGGACATCACATCCGCCTCATCCGCCGCCGGGAAACCGAACCGGCCCTGTTCGGCCATGATGATGGGCAGGGAATAGTCGCAGATGCGGCTCACCTTGCCGGACTGGTAAAGCCGCGCCCAGAGATGCTGGAACTCTGCGCCGGCGGCCGGCTGGCCATAATCGCCGAAGGGGTGGATATAGGCGTCGCCCCGGCGGGCCCAATCGGTGAACTGGATGCCGAGCTTCATCGTCGCCTGGGTCGCCGCCATCAACTCGCGCTCATCAAGGCCGATTCGCTGGTTGAAGAACCGGATATGCGGCAGGGTGGCTTCTCCAACCCCGACCGTGCCGATCTCTTCCGATTCTATGAGCGTGATCGCAACCCGGCGCGGCGCCAGCACATGCGAGAGCGCCGCCGCCGTCATCCAGCCCGCGGTGCCACCTCCCAGGATGACAATTCGCTCGATTCGCGGCGCCATGGACGCCTTCCTCCCTCC
The DNA here is from genome assembly GCF_046313735.1 of Hyphomonas sp. GTDB lineage: Bacteria > Pseudomonadota > Alphaproteobacteria > Caulobacterales > Hyphomonadaceae > Hyphomonas. Next base: position 57,605 of record NZ_JBKBXW010000007.1, on the reverse strand, counting down.
GGGCCTGATCGGCCTCTTACTGCAAACGGTCGCGCCTCTTCGGGTAACCGTAACATTTTTGCCATGCTTGACGAGGACCAAAACAGTTTTTTGATTTCCGTCTTGATAGCGCAAACATTATGTGTTTCGTTAGCGCTATAAATAACCGGCCGCAAGTCCGGCCCGCCCCGCGAGAGGGCGGTGGGAAAGGTTCATAGGGAGGGCCCATCGTGGCAACTAAGTTCGCATACTTGTCGAATCGCCGTCTGGCGTCCTGGTCCGTACTCGCCTCGGGCGTGTCGGCGCTGTCACTCCTGACAGCTGCGCCGGCCATTGCCCAGGCCGAGGACAGCCCGGCGACGACTGCGGCCGATACAGATGAAGCCCGTCAGGATACGGTCACCGTTCTGGGTATCCGCTCCTCGATCCAGAGCGCGCAGGCGATCAAGCGTAACGCGGAGACATTCGTCGACGCTGTCACGGCGGAAGACATCGGCGCCCTGCCCGACCGGTCGGTGACCGAAGCGCTGCAGCGCGTGCCCGGCATCACGATCAGCCGTTTTGCTGCGGCCGATGACCCGGACCACTTCTCGATCGAAGGCACGGGCGTGATCGTCCGCGGCCTGACTTATGTCCGTTCCGAGATCAACGGCCGCGACACGTTCTCTGCAAATAATGGCCGGGCACTGAGCTTCTCGGATGTTGCGCCGGAACTGCTCGGCTCCGTGCAGGTTTTCAAGAACCAGACTGCCGACCTCATCGAAGGCGGCGTCGCCGGCACGGTCAACCTCGTGACCCGCAAGCCATTCGATTCGGCCGGCCAGGTGCTCGCTGGTACGCTCGAATACAATTATGCTGACTTCCGCGAAGAGTGGGCGCCGACGGCCTCGGTCCTTTACAGCAATCGCTGGGAGACGGGCATCGGCGATGTCGGCCTGCTGCTGAACGGCGTTTATTCGGAGCTGAAGACACGCTCGGACGGCACGCAGGTTTCAAGCTTCCAGGCGCGTGACGACCTTGTCCCCGGCCGCCGTGTATGGGCGCCGGAAGGCGCGGCTCTGCGGTCGCAGGAATATGGCCGGGAACGGTTCGGCTATGGCGGCTCGCTGCAATGGGAAAATCCTGACCGCACGATGATCGCAACGCTGGAGCTTCTGCGTTCGGAAGCCTCCACTTCGTGGACGGAGAATGTGGTTGAAATCGCGACAGACAATGTCGGCGATGATGCCTTCGGCTTCCTTCCGGGTACGGAGTTCGGCTTCGGCTCCGATGACCTGTTCGCCTTCGGCACAATTTCCGCCCCGGTTGGCTGGCGGGATGACCAGAATACACCCGCCTCTGCAGGAGGCCGCCGCACCCCGGTGTATGGCCTTCAATCGAACAACATCCGCAGGGATGTCGAACAGGAACAGGTCACGCGTGACCTCTCCCTTAACTTCAAATGGACGCCGAATGAAAACTGGGCGTTCAATTTTGACTTCCAGAATGTCGACTCAACGGTGACCAATGTCGACTTCGGCCTGTGGGGCACCACCTTCCAGGACGCATTTATCGACTTGCGGAAGTCGATCCCGGAAGTGCGCCTCCTCGGTCCGAACGTCACCGGCTTCGGCGCGAACCCGGCGCTTGACTGCTCGGAAGGCTTCGGTGCAACCGGCGGCTGCCCGGATTATGTCCGCCCGGGTAATGAGGCCTTGTTCGCCGATCCGCGTTACAGCTTCTGGCGCGCGGCCATGGACCACCTCGAAGACAGTGAAGGCACCGAGAATGCGTTCCGCGCAGACTCAGAATACAAGTTCACCGATGACAGCAGCTGGCTGAAATCCGTGCGGGCCGGCGTGCGCTGGTCTGAACGCGACCAGACAACCCGCTTCTCGACCTATAACTGGGGCGCGCTGTCCGAAATCTGGGGCAATGGCGGTCCCGTCTGGATGGATGAGGTAGGCGCGCCACAAGGCCAGGTTGCCAACTTCAACTGGGAGAACTTCCAGCGTGGTGAAGTAACGGCGCCGCCGAACTTCCCGTACTATGCCTTCAATCTGGCCCAGAATTATGGCGCCGGAGCGGCGTTTGCGGACTCTGTCGTGCGCCAATGGCTCCTCAATGGCGGGAACGCTGACGCAATTGCAGCTGGCCCGCAAGGTGGCGGCGGCGGCTGGCGGCGGTTGGCCGACAGGCCGGGTGTCGTTGCGGGGACTCCCTACCTTCCGGGCGAAATCAACAAGACGCTCGAGGAAACACGGGCCGCCTATGCAATGCTGCGCTTCGGGCATGACAACCCGTTCGGCAATGGCATGACGCTGGATGGCAATATCGGCCTGCGTTACGTCGAGACGAAGTTCTCGTCCGATGGCGGCTGGACCTTCCCGCAGCCGGGCGACATCCCGATCGATAGCGGCCTGCCCTCGCCCGCCGGCCAGAATCGCTGCCTTGCGCCGACAGACCTGGAGGAAGGTCAAGTCTTCCGTCCGCCAGCCTTCTGCGCCCTGTCACAGGCCGACCGGGACCGGATCCGCGCCTTTGCAACCGGCGCCAACATCGATGTCGTCTCGCGCAACAAGTATGATAACTGGCTCCCGAGCATCAATTTCCGGCTCGGCCTGACAGATGAGATGATTATCCGGGCGGCCTATTCGAAAGGCATGTCGCGGCCAGATCTCGGCCTGATGCGCAACTACTTCACGATCAATCCTCTGACGCAGGATGATCCGCGCACGGCAGGCGGAGATGAGCCGCCTCCGGGCTTCCAGGGTGGCTGGTATGGCTTCGATGCAAATGGCGGTAACCCGTTCCTCAAGCCGACAACAGCGGACAATTACGACCTGTCCTTCGAATGGTACTTCGCGCAGGCCGGCTCGTTCACTGCTTCGGTCTTCTACAAGGAGATCAAGGATATCGTTGTGACCGGCCAGGGCGACCTGACCTTCACCAACCCGCAGACGGGGGCCACGGCCACCGACGTGTTCACGCGCCAGCCCACCAATTCAACTGAAACCGGGAAGGTTCGCGGACTTGAGATCGCCTACCAGCAATTCTACGACTTCCTGCCCGGGCCGTTTGACGGTCTCGGCCTGCAGGCAGCCCTGACACTGCTGGACAGCGATGGCGTGCAATCGGGCGGCGTGAACAATACCACGACGACCCCGGCTGCCAACGACGCGCTCGTTGATCTCGGCGATCTTCCCCTCGCCGGCCTCTCGGACGTGTCATACAATATCGCGGCCATTTATGAGAAAGGGCGGATTTCGGCCCGCCTCGCCTATAACTGGCGCAGCGACTATCTGGTGACGCCGCGGGATGTCATCACCCCCTTCTACCCGATCTTCCAGGAAAGCACGGGGCAACTCGACGGCTCGTTCTTCTTCACGGTGAATGACAACCTGAAGATCGGGGTGCAAGGCGCGAACCTCCTGGATGAGGTAACGAAAACAACCTCGTTCATTCCGGACTCGAACGGGCGCCGCGGCGGCCGGTCCTGGTTCCGCAACGACCGGCGGGTCACGGTTTCGGCCCGCTACAGCTTCTGACACCACCGTCAGTCCTCCCGGCATGTGCCGCGGTCCTCCCTCGGGGCCGCGGCACATCGCATTCAGGCGCCGGTTACGCTAGGACCAACGGATGACCGAACTGACAAAAATGGAAACCGGCGATGCAGGGGCCGCGCTGTTCCGCAGCCTTCCACCTCTTCCGCGCCGCCGGGGCGTGACAAGAGAGATCTTCCGCGCCGAGATCCTGCCCGCCGGCGAACCCGTGGTTCTGGAAGGCGTCGTGGCAGACTGGCCGGCCGTTGCCGCCGCGCGGGAAGGAACGCGCAGCCTTGCCGCCTATCTCGCGAGCTTCGATTCCGGGCGTCCTGCAGAGACGATCTTTGCCCCGCCCGAGGTAGACGGACGGTTTTTTTATACCGATGACCTGAAGGGTCTGAACTTCGTGCGGCAGCCAGAGCGTATACGCGATGTGCTGGGCGGCCTCGCCGCGCTGGAGGCGGATGATCGTCCGCCCTCTGTCTATTTACAATCCCTGCCGATTGCAGACCACCTGCCCGGTTTCCTTGCAGGCCATCCGCTGCCGCATGTGCCGGAGGGCGTCCAGCCGCGTATCTGGATCGGCAACCGGCTGAGCGTGCAGACGCATTTCGACCTGTTTGAAAACATCGCCTGCGTCGTCGCCGGCCGGCGGCGTTTCACGTTGTTTCCGCCAGACCAGCTGGCCAATCTGTATCCCGGGCCGTTTGAATTCACACTGTCCGGCCCCCCGGTGAGCCTGGTGCGCCCGGAAGCCTGGGACAGGGACGCCTTTCCGCGCTTTGCCGAGGCGCTGGGCGCAGGACGCAGTGCGGAGCTCGGCCCCGGCGATGCAGTCTTCATTCCCTATGCCTGGTGGCATCATGTGGAATCTCTGGCGCGTTTCAATGTGCTCGTGAATTACTGGTGGAGCGAGACAGAGGCCATCGGCGGCTCCCCGTTCGATGCGATGCTGCACGGGCTGCTTGCCCTGCGCAGCCTGCCCCCGCGCCAGCGCGCCGTGTGGAAAGGCTTCTTCGACCACTATGTGTTCGGCATGAACGGTGATCCTGTCGCCCATCTGCCTACGGAGGTTCAGGGCGCGCTCGGGGCCCATACGCCGGCGCAGCAGCGCCGCCTCCGGCATGCCTTGCTCGCATCGCTGGCCGCTGGCCTCGGCCTCGCCCCTCCGCCTGCTGACTGAGTTCAGTCAGCGCGCCTGGGCGGGCGGCGGGCCGAGATAGCTCTCGGGCACCGGAACCTGGCTTACGGTCACTTTCTGGAACAGCAGCGGCGCATCGATCGCCCAGAGCTTCAGGACGCGCGGCCCAGGCGCAGCGACTGGCAACACCGTGCGATGCTGGTGCGCATTGCGCGCCACCATCGCTTCCCAGACATTTTCGTTCCAGTCTTGCGGCGTCATATTGCGGTGGATGTTGACGATGACGGGCTCGCCGTCATCCAGCGACACAGCATAGCGCAAGCCGCCCTGCCCCTTGAAGTCGAGCGTGGGGGCGAGTTCGACCTGCACAGTGAGATCGCCGGGCTCGAACAGGGTGAGATCGAATTCCAGCCGGGGGCTGTCATGTCGTCCGGGCTCGGCGGGAGGCGCGGTGACGGGCAAGAGCGTGATACTGTCGCCCGCGCGTCCGAGATCGGGGATGACCTGCCAGTCGAGCCCCTGCCCGTTGACTACGCGGCTTGCCCGGGACGCCTCGATCGCCGCATAGCCCGCGCCGAGCGGGTATCCGGTGACGGTCTGCCAGCCATCCGGCTTGAACACCGGCACCGCAATGTCGATACGGCCCGTGAGACCGCTGCGCACAGTCACGCGGCCGGTATGGCGCCCGGGCGGCACCCGTGTCCAATCGATCAGGAGGGTAACGCGCCGGGACGCATCCAGCGTCACGCGCGCTTCGGGAATCACGATCCAGTCCTCGCGTGCTGATAGGCGCGCGGTCACGGGCCGGTCTCCCGCCGGAAACAGTTCGATGCTGACCTCAGGATCTGTGAAGACATCCGTGCGCGGAAGGCTCGCGCCGGCTTCGCCTGTGCGCCAGCCCCGGCGGCTGCCTTCGACCGCTACGCCAAGCGCGCTGCCCCTAGGAACCGCCGGGCGCTGCACTGACGGCATCGCCTGTTCCTCCGGCTGCTGCCAGTAAGTGTAGCCGATCCGGGTCTGGGACATCATGTGCACCCATTTCCCGGCCGCAATGTCCTCGTGGAACATGCGGGTCAGCGCGTGATCACGCGCAAAGAATTCCTCGGCGCGGATAGCCATCCCATGCGCCTCGACGGCGCGCCCCTGCTCGGCATACAGATGATTGAGGGCTGTCGCATGATAAAGCTGGTAGAGGTTCGCCATCCCGTGCACGGGCCACCAGACGAGTTGCACATACGCATCGTCATACTCCGGCGTAAGTGCAGCACGTACGGCGTCCGCGCGTTCCGCAAGCTCGAGCCACTCAACCGTCACCCACTCCAATTCGCCGAAATTCACAGGACTGAACGTCGTCCAATCGACGAGTTCCGGCTTCCGGCGGGATGCATAATTGGCGTACCGCGTCAGGATGTCGCCAATCTCTGCGGCATGCTCCGGCGGGAAAGTCCGCGCGGCCCAGTCTGCGGCATACGCCTCCATCGCGGCCTGCGGCATCCGCTCCGGGTCCCATGCCTGCTGCAGGAAGAAGGAAATCGGGAACTCCATCGGCTTGATGTCGCCGACATTGACGATCCAGATCTGCCGCGCGCCATATTCCCAGGCCAGGTTCATCTGCTCCCAGACACGCGAAATCTGGCTGGTATTGAGCCATTTGTAGTTCCGGGGGCCGCCGACATAATCGAAATGGTAATAGACCCCGTAGCCGCCGGCACGCTCAGACCCCGGCTGCGGCAGGCGGCGGATATTTCCCCAATTATCATCCGCAAACAGAAGGGTGATATCCTCCGGCACCTGCATGCCCTGGTCGTAATAGTCCTGCACTTCCTTGTAGAGCGCCCAGATGGAAGGTTGTTCCGAGGCCGGGCGCCCGGTCACTTCCTCGATGATCTGGCGCTGGTCCGAAACGATCTGCTCGAGCAGGGCAATGGCGGTGCCTTCGGTCATCGCCTCATCGCCGTCGCCGCGCATACCGAGCGTGACGAGGGTTTCATTATGTTTCTGCCGCTCCATCCCGCCGCGCCAGAATTCTCGCAGCACCTCTGCATTCACCGTATAGTCCCATTCGCCCTCGCCATATCGCGCCCATTCGACATGCGCGCGGCCGAGCGGTTCATGGTGCGACGTGCCCAGCACGAAGCCCATCTCGATGGCCAGCGGGCCGGTCAGAGGGTCATCGTCAAAGATCGCCTCGCCCCACATCGCGGGCCAGAGATAATTCCCCCGCATCCGGAGTATCAGTTCAAAGACCTTTTCATAGAAAGGGCTCGTGAAACCGCCATACCAGTGATTGACCCAGCCATAGAGAGCCGGCTTTTCATCATTGATGAAAATGCCGCGATACTTCACGCGCGGCCAGTCCGCCCGCTGGCCGGGCAGAACGGACAGGTCCGGCCGGTGCGGCACGGGCACATCCGCCCACCAGAACCAGGGCGAGACACCCGCGCGCTCCGAGAGTTCATAGAGGCCGAAAATCGTGCCGCGCTGATCGGCGCCGGCGATCACCAGCGCCCGGTCAATGCCCGCCTCCGGCGCCTCGATGACGGCCTGCACAAAGCCTTCCCACACGCCGTCAATCGCGGAGACATCGAGCTTTCCGGCGGCGATGAGCGCATCAATGCGCCCGGAGCGCCCGATCGTGCCGGCGATGATCACGCCGGCGGCTTCGTCCTGCACCGTTTCAGACCGCGCGAGACGGGCGAAGTCTTCCTGCACCGTGCGGCCCGCGCGCAGGGCGCCCGGCCAGTCTGCCTCGTCCATCAGGATACGGACGGCGGCACCGTCCCGGATCAGCGGAAAAGCGCCTTTTACCTGCCCCTCACAGACATCCACCGGTTGGCTGCAAGGCGGCGCGTCCGCCAGCGCTGCAAGCGGCAGGATCAACAGCACGGCGCACGCGGCCACTGCTCGGTTCAGGTGTTGCAGGCGGAACATGCGCCGGTCTCCTTCCCTTCAGGCTGGGGAACTTCCTCCCCAGTGATTGATCAGCTGCCGCAATCCGGGCGGCCGTCCTTGTCCTCGGCGAGTTGAATGGCAGCGAGCGCAACGGCGCCTTCCGCAATGCGGAAGCTCGCCGCATTGCGCAGAACGCGCATGTCGACGCCGGCATCGGCAAAACAGCTCAGCGAGACGCGGTGCTCGGTCCAATCCGGGCCAGCTTCGAAACCGATCCAGCGGGCACAGGCGCCATCGGCGGCGCAGCCCATGGCGACTTCTGAAGCAACATTTGCTCCGCCCACGGACCGCGCAAAGAAACTGAGCTCCAGCGCGCCGTTGGATTCGCGCGACCAGTCCACCCCGTCCCCGCCCGCGAAGAAGGCGAGGGATGCAGCGCCTTCAGGCGCAGAGAGAATCAGCGCGTCTTCCTGCGCGCGGTGATCGGTGCGCGCGGGGCCGGCGGCCATGCCAGTGTGGCGCAGGCTCCACGGGACAGAAGCCTGCCCGCGAACGAACACGGTTCCGCGCCCGCCACCAGCTTCTTCGGCGAGGCCGGAGACTTCAGGCACAGCGCCGAGAGCCTCCGCAGGCGACGCATAGGAAAGGCCATAGCCATAGGGGAAGAGCGGCGCATAATCCGGATCGCCCTTGTTCAGCGGCGACTGGATGGCGGTCGCCGGCCATGAGAAGGAAAGCCGGCCGGTAAAGTCATAGGCAGGATCAGTGCGGAACAGGACATCGGCGACGCCGCCGCCTTCGGAGCCCGGCAGCCAGGCCGCGACGAACGCATCGGACGCATTGAGTTCGCGGTTCACCCACATCGGCCGGCCGGAGAGGAAGACCGAGACGACCTTCGCCCCGCCCGCGCGGCGCGCGGCAAGCACGGATGTGTCGAACTTGTCCGTGGTAAAGGCAAGGTGATCAACGTCGCCCTGAAATTCCGCATAGGGATCTTCGCCATAGACCGCGATGACGACATCTGCGTGCACGTCTGTCATGCCTTCGGGATCATGGATCACGGTGCCGCCGGCGGCCTCGACCACGTCGCGGATACCGGAAAGGATCGACTGGCCGTTCGGGAAATAGGAATTGTCATAGCCGCCGCCCTGCCAGGAAAGCGTCCAGCCACCGGCCGCCTTGGTGATGCTGTCGGCGCCGTCGCCGATGACGAGCACCGTCTGGCCAGCGGAAAGGGGCAGCACGCCGCCATCATTCTTCAGCAGCACGAGCGACTGGCGCACGGCGCGCCGCGCGAGGCCCTTGTGCGCCTCCGAAGACAGGATGGAGACATCGCCCGCGCCGGGGCGTGCGCTCGGCACCGGGCGGTCGAACAGGCCATAGGCAATCTTGACACGGAGGATACGGCGCACGGCATCATCCAGCCTTTCCATCGGGATGGCGCCGGACTTCACATGACCCAGCGTCGAATAGTAAAGCCCCTGCCAGCTGTCAGGCGCCATATACATGTCGAGCCCGGCGAGCAGGGATTGCGGGCAATCCGTATTCGTACAACCTGGGATCTGGCCATGGGCGTTCCAGTCACCGATGATGAAACCCTGGAAGCCGAGACGTTCCTTCATGATGTCGTTCAGCAGCGCGCGGCTGCCATGGATCTTGATGCCATTCCAGCTGGAGAAGGACGCCATGATCGTCTGCACATCGGCGCTGATCGCCGGAAAATAGCCGGCGGCGTGGATGTCGCGCAGCTCTGCCTCGCTGATCACGGCATCGCCCTGGTCGCGCCCGTTCAGCGTGCCGCCATCGGCGACGAAATGCTTGGCGCTGGAGATCACGCGTCCCTCGCCCATCCATCCCGCCTCGCCCCGGCGGCCCTGCAGCCCCTCGACGATGCCGGCGGCATAGCTTGCGACAATGTCCGGGCCTTCGGAGAAGCCCTCATAGCTGCGGCCCCAGCGATCGTCGCGCGGCACAGCAAGGGTCGGCGCAAAGGTCCAGTCATGGCCGGACACGATCAGCTCGCGGGCGGTGGCTTCCGCAATCTCGCGGATCAGGCCCGGATCATTCGCCGCGCCGAGGCCGATATTGTGCGGAAAGACCGTGCCGCCCAGCAGGTTCGTATGTCCGTGTACGGCGTCAATTCCCCAGATCACCGGGACAGGGATCTCCACGCCTTCCGGATCGAGTGAGGCAAGGAAATAGGCGTCCGCCGCAGCCAGCCAGGTGGCCGCATCGGCATAGGGCTCTTCGCCCGGCGCGGAATTGCCCCCGCTGAGGACGGAACCCAGCCGGTATTTTTTTACCTGCTCGGGCGTGACAGAGCTGCTGTCAGCCTGGATGATCTGGCCGACCTTCTGTTCCAGCGTCAGGCGCGGCAGGATGGCGTCAATCTGCGCCTCGATGGCCGGGTCGAGCGGCGGCGGCGTCAGCTTCGGCCAGCTTGCCGGGTCAACAGTCACGTCAGCATACGGCCATTCTGTTGCTTCAGCGGGCGATGGGCTTGCTGTACCGGCCGCATCAGGGCGCGTTTCGCAGGCGCCCAGCATGGCAAGGGCCAGCACGGAGGCCGCAAGGCCCGGCTTCAAGGCTTTAGACAGACGCATCACGAATCACTCCCCGGTTTCGGTTTCTTGTCTTGTGCGGCCAGCCCGTTCGGTCTGGTCCAGAAAAATCGCCAGCGCGGCCAGCGGCGCGTTCCAGTTGATCGCCACCTCGTTCAGCGCATAGGAGGCAACATCATCGGCCCAGCAGGCCATTGGCGCGCAGGTGCCGCGCATCTCCTGCGCCACAGGATCGGACATGTTGCGGTTGTTCGGCCCGCCGCTGAGCGCGCCCGGCGGCGGCAACGGGAAGGCCGGATCAATCGCGCCGGCCCAGATACGGTGGTGCGGCGCGCGCATCGGGCGGGCGCCATAGCCAGAGACATAGCTCTGGTCGAGGATGTTCCGCCCAAGGATATAATCCATGGCATCAACGGCGCCCTCGCGGTATCGCGCCTCGCCCGTCAGGTCATAGGCGGCGGCGAGGATCAGCCCGCGATTGATCAGCATGCTGTTGGAGCCCCAGTGATAGTCACCGGGGGCGAGGAGGGTTCGGAAGCCCTCGCGGTCGCGGATGTTCAGCACGCTGTCAGCGGCATTGACCACCGTGCGCCGCGCTCGGGCGGAGGTGTCGCGGTGGCGATCGTCCGCCTGCACGGCGAGGCTCAGCGCCGGAAGCAGGTCCACATCCGCCCAGCCGAAACTGTCCTTTGGCGCGGCAAAGGCCGGGGTTGCGGCAAGGTCTGAGAGATAGGCAGGATCGCCGGAGGTGATGAACAGTTCGGCAGCGGCCCAGGCGAATTCATCCTGCAGCCGGTTGTCGCCATAGCCGCCGCTGCCATCGAAATTATTGCTCGCATAGATTTCCGGATGGCGTTTTGCCGCATCATACGCGCGCCGGGCGGCGTCGAAACACCGGCCCGCAAAGGCATCATCGAGCCCCGCCCAGAGGCGCGCACATTGCGCCCCGGTTGCGGCGAGGGCCAGCGTGGCCGAGGTTGAGGGCGGGTAGAGGTAACGTTCCTGCGCATCATCCCAGGGCCAGATCGGGAGGGGTGGCCAGTTGCGGCCTGCGAGCTTGTGATGGACGAGGCCGCCGGCCGCGATCCTTGTGAGGATCGCCGGCTGGCCGCTGCCAGTCAGCAGGCCGCGCGCAACGACCGTCTGGCCGCCCTCCGGCACCTGCAGGCGCAGGAGGCTCTCCATGCCCCAGCGCGCTTCATCGAGCAGTTCGCTGACGCCATTGCCGGTCTCCGGCAGCTGCATCCGGCCATCAGCCCAGCCAGCTTCCTCGACAAGCCCCTTCACGGCGAGGCGCTCATAGGCGGACTGCAGCGTCCAGATCGTGATGCCCATGTTGACCGCATAGACGCCGAAATCGCCCGCATCGAACCAGCTGCCGGTGACATCGAGGCTGTAATCACAGCCCGGCCAGCTATTGCCCAACGTATCCGTGCCGCTGAAACAGCTGGCGATGACGGGATTGAGGGATTCCGGGCGGGCCCATTCGGGGCCCTGCACGAAGCGCTCCTCGATTGGGATGCCGATACGGTTGTGATAGAAATAGCGCAGGGCATCTTCCGAGAGCTCTGCATAAAGCCCTGATTTAACGCGGAAAGGACGGCTCGCCCCGCCGCAGGCTTCGAGGACGAGGCCGTCTGCCTCTGCCTCCGGCGCGGTCAGGCTGATGACATGAACCCCTGCCCCGGAGGCTTCATCCGGGCCGAATGGATCAGTCATGCCCTCTGCCAGCACCGCCCCATCCGCATCGCGCAGCAGGAAGGGCACAGGATCGCGCGCGGGCGTGATCGCGATTGCGCGGAGCAACCCGCCCGGCGAAACGCCATGCTGGGTCATCCGGATGTCGCAGGCCTGAGCCTGCGTCTGAACCTGGGAGTCCGGAGACGACGCGCAAGCCGCAGCGATCGCTGCAAACAACATGGCTGCCAAACTTAGCCAGGCGCCTTGAAACCGCATCCCGTGTCTCCCCAGCACGGAACCGGTGGCGCAGCCAGACCTCCTCGACGGGGGATCGGCTGCTCCGGTTGCGTGCCATCTTGCCAGCGCGCCCTTTGCCCGCCAGTCCTTTGTGGCTTGCACTTTAAGGGCGAGATGATAGCGCTATCAACATAAAAATAGCGTCTTGGGGGAAATTGGATGTGGCTTCTTCGGAAATCGTCCCTGTTGGCCTGCATTCTGGCGGGCTTTGCCCTCGGGGCCTGCGCAGAGCCCCGGATCGGCCTTGATCCTCGGTTCATGGACGGCATGGTCGTGCAGCGGGGCGCGGCCCTGCCGGTGAGCGGATATGCTGCGCCGCAAGGCGAGGTGACGGTCACCCTCGGGGCCGCCGAGGCGCGCACACGGGCAGGCGCAGACGGGCGCTGGGAAGCCATCCTGCCGCCGCTGGACGCCGCCACCGGCCTCACCCTCAGGGCCTCAGGCGCAGGCGCCAGCGTGCAGCGCGTGGATATTGCGGCCGGCGACGTGTTTCTCTGTTCCGGCCAGTCGAACATGGCCTGGCCCGTGCGCCTCGCCCTCAATCCGGACCGGGAGCTGCAGGGCCCCTACCGCGCGGACATGCGCCTCCTCCAGGTGCCGCAGACCTCCGCCATCCGGCCGCAGGCAGCGCTGCCCCCGGGCACGGCCTGGCAGGTTGCGAGCCGCGAGCGCGCAGCGGACTTCTCGGCGCTGTGCTATTTCTTCGGGCGTGACTGGCAGGCGAAGGAAAATGTGCCGGTCGGGCTGATCAATGCAAGCTGGGGCGGCTCCCGCATCGAGCCCTGGATCAGCCCGGAGATGCTCGCGGGCGCGCCGCACCTTGCAGATCGCCTCCGCCTGCTGGCCGCCTATGCACAGGACCCTGCTGCCGGCATGACCGCTTATGGCGAAAGCTGGGAGGCCTGGTGGCGCGATGCTGCCGGCACGGCGCCGTGGACGGACGGTCTCGATGCGCCGAAGCCCGTGCCGGGCCCGCTGAGGGACTGGAAAGAGTTCGGCGATCCGGAGCTTTCCGGCTTCCTCGGTATGGTCTGGCATGAGCGGCGTGTGAGCCTGACGCCCGCGCAGGCAGCCGGCGCCGCAGAACTTTCACTGGGCGGTATCGACGAGATCGACGCGGTCTGGGTCAATGGCCGCTTCATTGGCTCGACCTTCGGATGGGGCACGCCGCGCACCTACACATTGCCCGCCGGTACGCTGAAGGCAGGCGAGAACCATATCCTCGTCAATGTCCATAATGGCTGGGCCGAAGGCGGGATGACCGGCCCGGAAGACGCCCTGTTCATCCGCCCTGTCAATGGCGCGCCTGTGCCGCTCTCCGGCGGATGGGCCTATCAGAAAGTGCCGCCCGGCCTGCCGCCCGCACCGCAGATGCCGTGGATGAGCGTGTCCGGCCTCTCCGGCCTCTATCAAGGCATGATCGCGCCGCTGGCCGGCCTGCCGATGAAAGGCGCTCTCTGGTATCAGGGCGAATCGAATACCGGCGATGCAGAGACCTATGAGCTGATGCTCCGCCTGCTGACGGCTGATTTCCGGCGTCAGTTCGGCGAGGCGTTGCCGGTGCTGATCGTGCAGCTGCCGGAGTTCGGGGCGCGGATGTCAGCCCCCGGAAATTCCGGCTGGTCCTCGCTTCGGGAGGCGCAGCGGCGCTTTGCGTTGAGCGATGACCGCGCCGGCCTCATTGTGGCGCTTGGCGCAGGCGACGCCTGGGACATCCACCCGCCGAACAAGCAGGAAGTGGCCCGCCGGATGCGGGATGTCTGGGCAGCGGTCCTCACCGATCCGGTGAGCCCCGTCCGCACCGGGCACAGCCCCAGCACCGCGATCCGGGAGGGCAGCATGATCCGCGTCAGCCTGCCGGATGCTTCAGGTGACTACACTCATCCGGGCACGAACGAGCCTGCCGGCTTCATGCTGTGTAAGGTGGACGGGACGGATTGTGTGTTCGCGGCTGCGCAGCGCAGCGGCGCAGAGATCCGCGTCGAAGCTCCGGAGGCGGAGCATACAACGCTGCGCTATTGCTGGGGCGATACGCCCTTCTGCAACCTGATGACGCCGGAAGGCCGGCCTGTCACGCCCTTTGAACTGGCAGTCGAGTAAACCTCAGGACAAGGCCCGGCCCAGCGCTGCCTGCCAGCCGCTGAGCAGCGCGGCGCGCGCACCTGCGTCCATGCGCGGGGTGAACCGGCTGCCGGGCACATCGCGCGCGGCCCATTCCTCTGCCGAGATCCAGCCGATCTGCATGGCGGCGGCCGCCGCTGCGCCGAGCGCCGTCATCTCGCGATAATCGGGCCGGAACACCGGCAGGGCGCAGATATCGGCGAGGAACTGCATCAGCCAGTCATTCGCTACCATCCCGCCATCGACCCGCAGCTCCGCAATCGGCGCGCCATCGGCGGCGAAGGCGGCGAGCAGGTCATGCGTCTGGTAAGCCACGGATTCCAGGCCCGCGCGCACAAGGTGCGCCGCCGTGGCTGCGCGCGTGAGGCCGCTGATAAGCCCGCGCGCCTCGGCATCCCAGTGCGGCGCGCCAAGGCCTGTGAAGGCGGGCACCATATAAACGCCGCCATTATCCGGCAGGCTGGCAGCAGCGCGCTCGCTTTCATCCGCCCGCTGAATGAGTTTCAAATCATCGCGCAGCCATTTGATGACGGTGCCCGCATTGAAGATGGACCCCTCCAGCGCCATTGCGCCGGCGCCGGGCAATTCATATCCCGCCGTACCGAGAAGCCGGTGCTCCGAGGCCGGACGTTTCTGCCCCGTATTCGCCACGAGGAAGGCACCGGTCCCGAAGGTCACCTTCGCCTGCCCCGGCTTCAGGCATCCTTGCCCGACAAGCGCGGCCTGCTGGTCGCCGATCATGGCCGCGACCGGGATTTCCATGCCCAGCAGCGCCGCATCCGCCACGCCAAAATCTGCCGCGCTCGGCTTCACCTCCGGCAGCATCGCCGCCGGAATACGCAGCAGCGCCGCCATCTCAGCGCTCCAGCCGCCCTCGGCGCCGAGGCCGAGCCGGTAGAGCATCGTGCGCGATGCATTCGTCACATCGGTTGCATGGACCCGCCCGCCGGTCAGGTGCCAGAGCAGGAAGGAATCGACCGTGCCGAAGGCAAGCTCGCCTGCTTCGGCCCGCGCCCGTGCGCCGGGTACATTGTTCAGTACCCAGCCGATCTTCGTGCCGGAGAAGTAAGGGTCGAGCAGCAATCCCGTCTCGCCCTGAACCTGCGCTTCATGGCCCGCCGTCTTCAGCGCCTCGCAGGCCGCTGCCGTGCGCCGGTCCTGCCAGATGATCGCCGGGGCGATGGGCGCGCCGGTCGCCCGGTCCCAGACCAGGGTTGTCTCGCGCTGATTGGTGATGCCGATCGCCGCGATCCGCTCCGGCCCGCCGGCGTCCCGGATAGCCGCGCGGCACATGTCCCGTGTGCTGACGAGAATCTCATCTCCGTCCTGCTCCACCCAACCATCGGCGGGATAGGACAGCGCCACTTCCTGCTGGGCGAGCGCGACCTGCCGGAACTGCCGGTCGAACACGATGGCGCGGGTCGAGGTCGTGCCCTCATCGATCACAAGAATAAGGTCGGTCATGAATCCTCCGGCTTTTCCGGCAGGATGGACGGGGCCGGCGCCCCGCGTCAACGCACCTCCCGTTTCTGCCCCCGGTCTCCGAACCACCAGAGCGTCGCCGCAGTGGCGGCAAAAGTGGTCGTCTCGATGATGGCGCTGCGGGCGGCGGGATCCGCCCCGAGGAAGACGAGGCACGTGATCAGCCAGAGCAGCAGCGTCAGCGCAGGCCGGGTGATGCCGCGCACGGCGTCCACCCAGCGATAGCTCGCCGCGATGCCCGCCTCCGCTTCGATCGAGGCGGCAAGGCCGCGCCAGGCGCCGGCGGCTTCGGCCAGGCGGAACTGGCCGTCTGCGTGACGCTCTGCCGCCTGCATGTGCAGCGCGGCGAGGGCGGCGTCATGCGCCCAGCGGGCCCGCTCCTGCGCCTGGTCCTGCCGGCGCTCGGCATAGCCGGCGGCCCGGCCGATCAGCGTCCCGATCAGGCCGAACACGCCGCCCCCGGCTGCGCTGGCGGCAAGGCCGATGAGTTCACTCATGGGCGCCTCCGGCGTCGCCGGGGGGAATTGGAAAGGAGCATGTCAGGCGGGGCTTCGTCATGCCTGAGAAGCTAACCCCGCCTCAGACCCGGTCGGATTGGACAAGTGCACTTTTCTGGCTGTGCAGGGCCGTGCCCGTGCCGGGCTGGCGGGGCGGGCGGCATTCAGAGCTTTGATTTGTATGAAATTCCAAAGGAAACCGCCCGGCGAAAAATTTTCACCGGGCCGCCAGATTACCTATCAGCACAAGACCTACACCGGGGGACAGACGCGCCCGAACCCGGCAGAAATCCAGGTCGGCTTACTCCGCCGGAACCGCCGCCGAGCGCGAGAAGGCGAGCCCCTTGGCCAGAGCCGTGCGCGCGTCGTTATACTCGCGCTCCAGCAGGTCGACATAGTCCTTCACCGGCCCGCGGGACTTCACCGCCCCGATGCCCTGCCCGCAGCCCCAGATGTCTTTCCAGGCTTTCGCATCGGTATTGCCGCCGGAGCCGAAATTCATCTTCGACGGGTCGCTCTCGGGCAGGTTATCCGGGTCGAGCCCGGCGGCGATGATGGAGGGCTTCAGATAGTTGCCGTGCACGCCGGTGAAGAGGTTGGAATAGACAATGTCCTCCGCGCCATACTTCACGATGGCGTCCTTGTAGCCTTCCACCGCATTGGCCTCGTCACAGGCGATGAAGGCCGAGCCGATATAGGCGAGGTCTGCGCCCATCGCGAGCGAGGCCGCCACCGCCCCGCCGGTCGCAATGGAGCCTGACAGCGCGAGCGGGCCATCGAAGAATTCGCGGATCTCCTGGATCAGCGCCAGCGGCGACAGCTTGCCGGCATGGCCGCCTGCACCGGCCGCGACCGCGATCAGCCCGTCCGCGCCCTTCTCCAGCGCCTTGCGGGCAAACCAGGTGTCGATCACATCATGCAGCACGACGCCGCCATAGGAATGGATCGCATCATTCACATCCTGCCGCGCGCCGAGCGAGGTGATGATCACCGGCACCTTGAACTTCACGCAGGCCTCGATGTCATGCTCGAGCCGGTTATTGGTCTTGTGGACGATCTGGTTGACCGCGAAGGGCGCGGCCGGCCGGTCGGGGTTCTTGGCGGTATGCTCGGCGAGCTCCGTCGTGATCCGGTCCAGCCAGTCATGCAGCAGCGGACCGGGGCGGGCGTTCAGCGACGGGAAGCTGCCGACGATGCCCGCCTTGCACTGGGCGATCACGAGGTCGGGATTGGAGATGATGAACAGCGGCGAGGCGATCACCGGAATGCGCAGATTCTGAAGCACGGGCGGCAGGGCCATGGGACGGGGACTCCTCAGAGGGTGGGTTCTGAACCGGAAACTATCTGCCCCGCCGCCTGCGGCAAGCCTCACGCAACGACAGGTGCCACGAGACGAGTGCGGGCCGCCGGCCGGCCACATCAGAAAATCGTGGGCCCGAAGGTGCGCGGATCGGACCGGTCGATCTCCACGCTGCCGCGTTCGCGGGCCGCAAACTCAGCCGCGAAGGCATCGCGGGTCGCATCGTCCAGCATACCGGTGACGGCAACGCCGGCCTCGTTCTGGAAGGCCACCAGCGCGCGCCGCGTGCCCTGCCCGAAGATGCCATCGGCGCCGCCAGTCGCGTAGCCGAGCGTTTCGAGGTCCTGCTGCAGCTTCAGCACAGCCTCCCCGCGGCTGCCGACGGCCAGCGGCTTCAGTGAAGCCGCTGCCGGCGCCGGCTCCGGCGCAACCTTCTCCGGCGACTGCGTCACGCCGAGGACGATATTGGTCCAGTGGATACGCAGGTCTTCTGCATGGGCGGCAGCGGTGGCCAGCGGATTGCCCCGGTTGACCCCGCGCGAGACTTTCGGCGCGTCATTCTCGTCGGCCCAGCGATTGAGGCCGTTTGCCTTCCAGAACGCGCAGGCGACTTCGACGGATTTCTTCAGGTCGCGCACGATCTGGTCCGGATCGCTGGCAAGGTCGATCCCGGCAACCTCGCCATAGCGGGTGTAATTGTCCCGGCCAGTCAGCTGGATGAAACCGCGCCCACGGAACTTCCAGCCATCGCCGGGCTCGGTATTGCCGAGGCGGCGGCCGAGCGCCGTCTGGTGACCATAGGCCGTCTCGGCGATTTTCTGGGGCTGGCGGGCATGCTGGCGGGCCAGTGCCGGATTGTTGCGGTAGACCGAGAAAGTGGCGATCAGGCCCTGCTCGGAATAGCGCAGGTTTTCTTCTGCGTGCTGCAGCCACCCGGTCTCGACGAGCCCCTGCCCGACAAAATGGGCGAGCCGCAGCGGCGTGTTCATCTCATATTTTTCAAAGGTCTCGAACGAATCGAGGATGGCCTTGATGTAGCGCCCCTGCATGTTCAGGCGCAGCACACTCCAGGTGTTGTGCCCGGGCAGGAGCTTCGCAATCTTGTTGAGGTCAATGTCGCCGACCCCGGCAATGCTGACGATGTTGCCCATATCATCCCCTCCTCGCAGCCACCCCGGCCCGCGCCCACTATAGCGCTAATTATGCCGGAAGCATGACAGAGGAACAGGCCCAGCCCCCGTTATCCTGCCAGAAAGGCTTTCAGCGCCTCGCCATCGTCGAAGGTGTGGTCCGGTGCGGCGGCGGTCAGGGCGGCGCGCGGGGCGAAGCCCCAGCTGACCGCGACGCTCCGTATACCGACTTCCCGTGCCGCCTCGATGTCGCGGATCTCGTCGCCCACGGCAATCGTGCGCGCGGGGTCGGCTTTCACGGCCCTGATCACATCGCGGAAATGCTTCGCCTTGCCGAACATTGCGGCGCCGCAGCTCCAGGCAGATATGCGCGCGCAGGTTTCCGGGCCGAGCGCGCGGCGCACGACGGCTTCGGAATTCGACGAGACGATGGCCACCGCAATGCCGCGTGCGGCGAGCGCCTCGATCAGCGCTTGGGTGCCCTCGAACAGCGGGAAGGCCTCGGCCGCCTTCGCGCGCTTGCGGGCATGGACGGCGATCAGCGGCAGTTTCCAGCCCGGGATGCCCAGCGTGCGCATCACATCGCGCGGCGGATGGCCTCTCATGGCCTCCAGCTCTTCCCCCTCCGGCTGGCGGAACCGGAACTTCTGCGCCAGCTCCGGCAACAGGCCCCGGAAAAACGTCATGCTGTCCGCCAGCGTCCCGTCGAAATCGAAGATGACGAGTTGGGGGGGCATCAGAAGCCCCCTTCAAAGCCCCCTCTCCAGAGGGAGAGGGGGTTGGGGGTGAGGGGGCGCAAACGCCTCCAAGGGTCAAAAGCGCAGTTACGAAAAGCCAAAAGCATTCAAATCCCCCACGCTTCCGTCACAACTGCGACTATATCAGCCCCGCCAGTGGCGAACTCGGATCGGCGTAGCGTTTTTTCGGCATACGCCCTGCCAGATAAGCGTGCCGCCCGGCGATGACGGCGTGTTTCATCGCGCGGGCCATGCGGATGGGGTCTTTTGCTTCGGCGATGGCGGTGTTCATCAGGACCCCGTCACAGCCGAGTTCCATCGCAATCGCTGCATCAGACGCCGTGCCCACGCCCGCATCGACGATGACGGGCACGCGCGCGGCCTCGATGATCAGGCGGATGTTCACGGGGTTCATGATGCCGAGGCCGGAGCCGATGAGGCTGCCGAGCGGCATGATCGCCACGCAGCCGGCCTCTTCCAGCAGGCGCGCATAGACCGGATCATCCGAGCAATAGACCATCACCTCGAACCCGTCCGCGATCAGCGCTTCGGCGGCTTTCAGCGTTTCCGGCATGTTGGGATAGAGCGTCTTCTGGTCGGCGAGCACTTCCAGCTTCACGAGATTCCAGCCGCCGGCCTCCCGAGCCAGACGCAAGGTGCGCACAGCATCGTCCGCCGTGTAGCAGCCGGCCGTGTTGGGCAGGTAGGTGAACTCGTCGGGCTTCACATGATCGGTCAGGCGCGGCTCGTCCGGGTTCGACAGGTTCACCCGGCGCAGCGCCACCGTGACAATCTCGGCCCCGGCGGCGCGGGCAGCCTCGGCATTCTGGGCAAAGGAGGCATACTTGCCCGTGCCCACGATCAGGCGCGATGTGTAGCGCTTACCGGCAATCACAAGGGCGTCGTCGGCAGCAGCCTCGGGCGGCGGGGTGGCAGTGTCAGGCATGATCGTCAGGTCCAGTCAGGGCAAAGCAGGTGTGAGGCTCAGGGCGCGCGTGCGGGGGCCGGGCTCAGCCACCGCCGACGAACTGGACGATCTCCAGCCGGTCGCCGTCCTCGAGCACGGTGAGGGCATGTTCGGATTTCGGCACAATCTCGCGGTTGCGCTCGACGGCGATTCCCCGCGGGTCCTGCCCCGTCTCGCCCGACAGGCGCGCCACCAGCTGCGCCACGGTCGTGCCGGGAGCAATCTCGCATGCCTCGCCATTGAGCGTGATGTTCATTTCGCGGCAATCCTCAAAGTGTTGCCCTCTTGCCACGCCCGCCGTTACAGCGCAAACGGGGCAACATGTCGAAACCGGTATATGTCCTCGGCGGACCGAACCTCAACCTGCTTGGCACGCGGGAGCCGGAAATCTACGGGCGCGACACGCTCGAGGACATCCACGCCCGCCTGCGCGCGCTGGCGGAGGATGTGCCGCTCGTGACGCGCCAGACGAACTCCGAAGGCGAACTCGTCACCTGGGTGCAGGAGGCCGGCCGCGAGGGCCGGGCTCTAATCCTTAACGGGGCGGCCTATACCCATACCTCGATTGCCCTGCATGACGCCTTGAAATCGCTGAAGATTCCTGTCGTGGAGGTCCACCTGTCGAACCCCGCCGCGCGCGAGGCCTTCCGCCATGTGAACTATGTCGCGCCTGTTGCAGCCGCAACGATTGCCGGGCTCGGCGCCTATGGATATGAACTCGCGCTGAGCGCCGCCCTGAGGCTCTCGGGCGAGGCGAGGAGCTGAAAAAATGAGCACATCCAAGAACAAGCTGGACACCGGCCTAATCCGGGAACTCGCGGCAATCCTGCGCGAAGCCGATCTCGGCGAGCTTGAGGTCGAGTATGAGGGCCTGCGCGTCAAGGTGACCAAGCCCGCCCCTGCTCCGGTCATGCAGGCCGCCATGGCCGCCCCGGCGATGGCTGCGGCCCCGGCGCCTGCCCCGGCCGCAGCGCCTGCAGCCGCCGCCGCGCCCGCTGCAGCGGCTGCTGACAATGCCGTCAAATCCCCGATGGTCGGCACGGTCTATCTCTCGCCCGATCCGAATTCGAAGGCCTACATCGCGGTCGGCGACAAGGTGAAGAAGGGCGACACGCTCATGCTGATCGAGGCAATGAAAACCTTCAATCCCGTCGAGGCCGACCGGGCCGGCACCGTCAAGGCGATTTATGTCGAGAACGCCCAGCCGGTCGAGTTCGGCGAAGCCCTGGTCCTGATCGAATAGTATGTCTGCACCCGCGCCCCGCACCATCAACAAGGTCCTGATCGCCAATCGCGGCGAGATCGCGCTGCGCATCCACCGCGCGTGCAAGGAAATGGGCCTGTCGACCGTGGTCGTCCATTCCGAGGCAGACCGCGACGCCATGGCCGTGCGCCTTGCCGATGAGAGCGTCTGCATCGGCCCGGCGCCCTCGTCCGAGAGCTACCTGAAAAAGTCGCGTATCCTCGCCGCCGCCGAGATCACCGGCGCTGATGCGATCCATCCCGGTTATGGCTTCCTCTCGGAGAATGCGCAGTTTGCCGAGATGGTTGAGGCCCACGGCCTCGCCTTCATCGGGCCGACGGCCGAGCATATCCGCATCATGGGCGACAAGATCGCCGCCAAGCAGGCGATGATAGAAGCCGGCGTGCCCTGCGTGCCGGGCTCTGACGGCGCGGTGGAGTCCATCGCGGACGCCAAGAAGGCCGCCAAGAAGATCGGCTTCCCGGTGCTCGTGAAAGCCTCCGCTGGCGGCGGCGGGCGCGGCATGAAACTCGCCATGACCGAGGCCGACCTCGAGAATGCGGTAAAGACCGCCAAGACCGAATCGAAAGCCGCCTTCGGCGACGACGCCGTCTATCTCGAGAAATACCTGCAGGGCCCGCGCCATATCGAGATCCAGGTGATCGCCGATACGCATGGCAATGTCGCCCATCTCTGGGAGCGGGACTGCTCGCTGCAGCGGCGCAACCAGAAAGTCTTCGAGGAAGCCCCTTCGCCTGCCCTCAACCAGCTGCAGCGCGAAGAGATCGGCAGCATCTGCGCCCGCGCGATGCAGAAGATCGGCTATCGCGGCGCCGGCACGATCGAGTTCCTGTATGAGGACGGCAAGTTCTACTTCATCGAAATGAACACCCGGCTTCAGGTCGAGCATCCGGTGACCGAGATGATCACCGGCATCGACCTTGTGCGCGAACAGATCCGCATCGCCGAAGGCAAGCCGCTCTCCTTCTCGCAGGAAGATGTGATGCTGGTCGGCCATGCCATCGAGTGCCGGGTGAATGCCGAGCACCCGGAAACCTTCGTGCCGTCGCCGGGCCTGATTACAGATTTCCATGCGCCGGGCGGCCCGGATGTGCGCCTCGACAGCGCGGCCTATGCCGGATACCGCATCCCGCCGCATTATGACTCGCTGATCGGCAAGCTGATCGTGCATGGCCGCACGCGCCGCGAATGCCTGATGCGCCTGCGCCGCGCGCTGCAGGAGATGGTCGTTGGCGGCGTCCACACGACGCTCGACCTGCACCGCCGCCTTGTCGATAACGAGGATGTGAAGGCCGGGGACTATAACATCCACTGGCTGGAAAAATTTCTCGCAGAGGCAAAAGCAGCAGAAGACGCGGCAGAGGCGAAGGGGTAAGCCCCTCTCCGGCCCCGTTTTTTCCGGGATTTACTCCCGCCACGGCGCAGATCATACCTTATGGCATGTCGTCGCGTTTCGGCCCGGATGAATTGCTCGCCTGTTACCGGCGCGGCGTGTTCCCCATGGCGGATTCGCGGGATGATCCGCGCATCTTTCTGGTCGATCCCGATACGCGCGGCATCCTTCCGCTGGACACTTTCCATATCCCGAAGAAGCTGAAGCGCCGTGTGCGGCAGGATCCGTTCCGGGTGTCGTTCGATACCGCCTTTGCCCGCGTTGTCGAAGCCTGCGCCGAGCCGCATGATGGCCGGCCGAACACCTGGATCAATTCGACGATCCTGAACCTTTACAGCGCGCTGCACCGGCAGGGCCATGCCCATTCCGTCGAATGCTGGGAAGGCGATGAGCTGGTGGGCGGACTCTATGGCGTGGCGCTCGGCGGGGCGTTCTTTGGCGAGAGCATGTTCTCGCGCCGCACCGATGCGTCCAAGATCGCGCTGGTGCACCTTGCTGCGCATCTGATCGGGCGGGGCTATCAGCTGCTCGACGCGCAGTTCCACAATCCCCATCTCGAACAGTTCGGCCTGATCGAGATCAGCCGCGATGAGTTCAAGGCACGCCTGAAAGCCGCCCTGAAGATCGAGACGAGCTTTGGCGCGCCGGGTCAGTCGAATGTGGGCAGGTCTTCGATCGGCGCTTCCGATTCGGTGACGCCGACCGGGATGTCGTCGATGAACGGCTCCGAGCTGGACGCAACCGGATTGCGCGCGGTGCTGACCGGCGAAGGCGCCGTGCAGCGGATTACCCAGACATCATAGACCGGATGCTCGAGGGCATTGAGGCCGGGCGAGGAGGCATACATCCAGCCGGAGAACAGCACCGGGTCTGCGGCGTTCGCCTGCGGCCTTGCATTCCCTGCAGCGGCGGCAGCGTCCATGATCTCTGCGGCAACAGGCTGAGTGGAGGTGATCCGCAGGAAGGCCGCGCTTTCGGGCACTTCTTCCGGCGGCGCCTGGAAGCAGGCGCGCAGGTCGATCCGCAGCGCGCCGAAGGTGACCGGCGCATCCGTCTTCACGACAATATCAGTCGCCCGGCCCGTGATCTTGTCGAGCGCCCGGAGTGTCACCTCGTTCTGCCGAGACATGCTGTTGGCAGAGGCCGCCCCGGACAAGGCAAGGGCCGAGAGCGCTGCGGCAGTGGCCAGGCGGGCAAAACGGGTCATGCGTCAGTCTCCGAACGGATCCACAAAATCATCTTCATCGGCGGTTGTCGCGGGCGTTGAGCTTCCGCCTGAACCGCCACCGCCTGTCGCGAAAGATGCAAACAGCGTCAGAAGGTCGACGCTGCCGCGTGTGAACCGGATCTCGCCCGAGCCATCCTTGGCGATGTCGTCAAAGCTGCCGCCGGGTTCAATCGCGACATAGGCGCCGCCGAGCAGGCCATCGGTGACGATCCGCGCATCGGAATCATCCGGCAGCGACCATTTAGGGTCCAGCGACAGGCGCACGACCGCTTCGAACCGCTCCGGGTCGCCATCAATGGTGCGCACAACGCCGGCCTTCACACCTGCAATCCGGACATCCGCCCCCCGCGGCAGGCCGCCGACATTGTTGAACCGGGCGGTCACTTCATACTGGCCGCGCACCGGCTGGCTGTCCCCGCCGCGGGCCAGCGCAAACCACAGAAAAAATACCGCGACAGCCACGACGACTGCGCCAATCGCTGTTTCGAGGTGCGATTCACGCATCCGGATTCCAGGCCTCGTAGTCGGAATCAGATTTCTGCCGCTGGCGGTTGCCGGACAGGGCGCCCTTCGGCCGCACGGCAAACGGTGTGCCGGTCATGTTGGGCGTATGGTCGGTTTCCCAGTCGCGCCGCTCCAGAGGCAGCTTCGTCGGCGGGGCTTCCAGCGTGTAGTGCAGCCAGCCATGCCAGTCTGCCGGCACTTTCGATGGCTCGGCGAGGCCCTGATAGACCACATAGCGGCGGCGGCGCCCTTCGATGGATGGCTTGCGCTCCTCGAAATAGCGGTTGCCGTACTCGTCGGTGCCGACGAATGCCGACCGGCGCTTCACGTCGAACATCGTGCCGACGGTATGACCGCTCCACCAGGTGAAAATCTGCTTCAGCATGGGTGCTGTTCCTGACCGGGTTTGATGGCCGCAATATGGCGGTCTGCGGGCGATTAAACCAGACCCGGCAGGCAGGCAACCTGCGGGGTTGTGGGACCCGCAAAACCGGTTGCGCCTCCGGGCCCGAGGCGGCACCCTCATTGCCATTGATTCGGGCAGGAGGGCGATCCATGGCGGCCGGTTCCCAGGCAGAGATCCTCGAAGCAGCCGAAGGCGACGGGCTGATCTCCCGCGAAGTACGGATGCGCGATGTGGCACGCCCCGCCGGGCGGACACCGCTGGCCCTGACGCCAGCGGGCCTTGAGCAAGTGCGCGCAGCCTGGTCAGCCGCCAATCTCCTCGGGGTGTCCCAGCTCGCCACCGCCGAGATGCTGGAACGCCTCGGCGATGCGCCGAAGAATGCAGAGCTTGCCGAAGCCATCGCTGCCGGACTGCCGCAGGATGTGCTGGAAGAAGCGCTGCGCCAGCCGGGCGGCATCCAGCGCACGGCGGCTGCCCTGCGCGCGGCGGCTGTCAGCACGCCGTCGCCCCGCCCCAGCGTGTTCGAGACCGGCCATCTTGATGGCCCGCTGGCCCATGCGCTGCAGGCCGCCCTGGATGAAGGCGCCGAAATCCACCTGACCCGCGAGGCGCTGCCCGAGGCCGCGACGCGCTGCCGGATCATCGACCTCGCCCGCGCCATCGGCCCCGCCGGGCTGGAAGCCGACTATCTGACCGTCTCCGCCGAAGCGGCAGGCCGGTCGGTCGGCGACGGATATGTCATTATTGCCGGCCTCGGCGCCGCCGTCATGTCGCTGGGGTTCGACTATGCCTCCGAAGCCGGCGTGGTAGCTGGCGCTGCTCTGACCGCGCTCGTGCGCTCAGCGGTGACGGGCTCTGCCTTCCCCGCAGCGCAGGCGCGCATCCTCGGGCTTGAGCCGGTCAAGGCCACCAGCCGCCGGGCCGCACAGGTTGTCATCCTGCCGGTATCCGATCTCGCCGCGATCCTGCCGGAGTGCGAGAGCGAGGGCGCTGCGCCCGTGCGCACGGTGCTGGCCTATGGCGAGGAGGCGCCGAGCCTGTCGCGCGCCGCCCGGCTGGGCCTCGCCCGCTGCGCGCCGGAACACCTGCCCGCCCTGCTGGACCGCCTCGCCCGGGCCGGTGAACAGGACCTCGACGCTGCCCTGGGACGCACGCGCCTGCGCGACCGGGGCTTCAGCGATCTTGCGCTGGAACGTGTCTCGCGCGCGATTGGCGACGGCCTGCCACTGAACGCCGCCTTCTCCCGCTGGGTGCTGGGGGATGAGATCATTGCGAGCGACCTGCGCCTGCCGCCGGAGCGCTTCGATTCCGATGGCCGGGCGCTGCTCTCGGCGGTCGGCTTCTCGAAGAAGGACATCGCCGCTGCGGAAGCCGCAATCGACGGCGCGGTGGAGGACATTGCCGGCAAGGGCCTCGGCGCCGCCGGCCTGCCGCTCAGCGTCGCGATGGATGCAGAAATCCGCTTCACCGCCGCCGCCGCCCGCGCCCTGTCCGGAACCGCGATGCTGCGTGTGCCGGCGAGCGAGGGCCTCGGCATGGCGGAAGCCGCGATGGCGGCGGGCCTGTCCGTGCTGCTCAGCGGCCACCGGACACCGCCGTCTGACGATGTGCGCGAGCGCATGCAGCAGATTCTGTCGCTCGCAGACGAGATTGCCGAAGCAGCCGATGAGCTTCCGGACCTGCCGGCTCTCGCCGATGCGCCCGCCGGTCCCGTCCGCCGCATCCGCCTGCCGGACCGGCGCAAGGGCTATATCCAGAAAGCCACAGTCGGCGGCCACAAAGTCTATCTGCACACCGGCGAGTTCGATGATGGCAGCCTCGGCGAGATCTTCATCGACATGCACAAGGAAGGCGCGGCTTTCCGCAGCCTGATGAACAATTTCGCGATCTCCGTCTCGCTCGGCCTGCAATATGGCGTACCGCTGGAGGAGTATGTCGATGCCTTCGTCTTCACCCGGTTCGAGCCGGCGGGCGAGGTGACGGGCAATGACCGGATCACGCGCGCGACCTCGATCCTCGACTACATCTTCCGGGAACTGGCCGTGTCCTATCTGGGCCGGGAAGACCTCGCCGAAGCCGATGTCACCCATGACGGGCTTGGCCGCGGCGCCGGCGATGCAACCCGCCCGGCGGCCGCCGCCTTTACCAGCGAAGCGGCGCAGCTGATCTCGCGCGGCTTCTCGCGCGGCCAGCTGCCGGACAATATCGTGATCCTCGGCAAGCGCCGCAGCCCCGATCCGGACGAAACCGAATCGCAGGCAGAGCCGGAAACCGCGCAGGCGGAAACCTACCTCGCCGACCCTTGCCCGTCCTGTGGCAGCTTTACCCTCGCACAGGCCGGCCCCGGCGGAGAGATCGTCTGCGACACCTGCGGAGAAGGCGTGCGGCTCAGCCGGTAACGCAAGGCCGCGAATCCCGCGCCGCCTGACTCGCCCCCGAGGCGAATTTTAACCTTTCCCGTGCGGTAATGGTTATTGCAAACCGGCCACAGTTTACCCGGTATTACAGTTCTTACAGTTTGTTCAGTTTAGGCTTTTCCCAAGAGCGCGTATTTGGACTCCCATGTTCACGCCACAAATGCGTCTGATTTCTTTCGCGGGTGTCGCGGTCGCCTTCCTGGCAGCACCGGCCGAAGCGCAATTCCAGTTGCAGCAGCAACCGCAGGCCAAAGGCGCGACCATTGCCTGGTCGCCGAGCTTTGCGGGCAGCTGCGCAGACTGTGATCTCACGAGAGGCAATCTCACCGGATGGACCGTCAATGGCGCGGACTATTCCGGCGCGCGCTTCGACAATGCCGCGATGCCGCGCATTCAGGCCGCCCGCGTGAATATGGAGCGGATCAGCGCGACGGGCGCGGACATGCGCCATGCAGACCTCACCGCCGCGCGCCTCTCCGATTCGGTGCTGATCGGCGCCCGGATGCAGGACGTGCAGGCCTCCGGCGCGGACCTGCAGCGAGCGCTGATGCACCGCGTCAATCTCAGCAATGCAAAGCTCGTCGGGGCCAACCTGCAGGGTGCTGAACTGTTCAATGCAGAACTGGACCAGACGGTGCTGTCCGGTGCCAACCTTACGGCAGCAAACCTGGAAAGGGCGAACCTGCGCGGCGCGATCTTTGATGGTGCCAACCTCACCGATGCCCGCCTCAGCGGCGCGAACGTCACCGGCGCGTCCTTCCGCGATGCCCGCTTTCCGGGCGCGAACCTGACGCTCGTGACCGGCCTGTCGGAAGCCAACTTCGAAGGCGCCTGCGCCTCGCTCGGCACCTTCCTGCCGGCCTCTTTCAGCCTGCCGCTCTGCTCCAATCCCGCTGTCGAAGTGATGAGCAGCGAGGACTGAGCGCGCTTCGGCGCACAATCCGGAATGCAAAAGCCGCCGCGACTTCCGTCCCGGCGGCTTCGTCTTGTCTGCGCTGCGCCTGATCAGCCCCCGGCCTTCACCACCGGGGCGAGGCGGATGTTCAGCTCTTTCAGCTGGCGCTCGTCCACGGGGCTCGGCGCGCCCATCAGCAGGTCGCGGGCCTGCTGGTTCATCGGGAACAGGATCACGTCGCGCAGGCTGTCGGTCTCGGCCAGCAGCATGACGATCCGGTCCACGCCCGGCGCAATGCCGCCATGCGGCGGGGCGCCATAGCGGAAGGCGTTCAGCATCCCGCCGAACTTCGCCTCGACCACTTCCGGGCCATATCCGGCAATCTCGAACGCCTTCAGCATCACCTCAGGCTTGTGGTTCCGGATCGCGCCGGAGGACAGCTCCACGCCGTTGCAGACGATGTCATACTGATAGGCCTTCAGCGCGAGCTGTTTCTCCGCCGTATCGGCGGCGAGCAGCGCCTCCATCCCGCCCTGCGGCATGGAGAAGGGGTTGTGGCTGAAATCGACCTTCTTGTTGTCCTCGTCCCACTCATACATCGGGAAGTCGACAATCCAGCAGAAGCGGAACACGCCCGGCTCGATCAGGCCGAGCTCCTCGCCGATGCGGATACGGGCCTGGCCCTGCAGCTTCACCGCGGCGGTCTTGTCGCCGGCGGAGAAGAACAGCGCGTCACCGGCCTTCACGCCCGCGCGCTCAGCCAGCGCGGCAAGGGCCGCAGGCTCGAAGAATTTCGCGATGGGGCCGGTGGCGGCCAGCTGGCCGTTCTCTTCCACGAAGCGCATATAGCCGAGGCCGGGGGCCTGCATGTCCTTCTTCGCCCAGGCGTCCATCTTGTCGAAGAAGCTGCGCGGCTGCTCGCCGGAATTCGGCGCCGGAATAGCCCGGACGATGCCGCCGCCGCCGACGATCTTCTTGAACACGGCGAGGGTCACATCTTCCCGCATCATGATGTCGGAGACGTCCGAGCAGAGGATGGGGTTGCGAAGGTCCGGCTTGTCGACGCCGTATTTCAGCATCGCCTCGGCATAGGGAATATGCGGGAAGGGTCCGGCCGGCACGGTGCGGCCCTTGCCTTCCCAGCCGGCAAACTCCTCGAACACGCCGCGCATGACCGGCTCGATGGCGCCGAACACGTCTTCCTGCGTCACAAAGCTCATCTCGATATCGAGCTGGTAGAACTCGCCGGGCGAGCGGTCGGCGCGGGCGTCCTCATCGCGGAAACAGGGGGCGATCTGGAAGTAGCGGTCGAAGCCGGAGACCATCAGCAGCTGCTTGAACTGCTGCGGCGCCTGCGGAAGGGCGTAGAATTCACCCGGATGCAGCCGGCTCGGCACCAGGAAGTCGCGCGCGCCTTCGGGGCTGGAAGCGGTGAGGATCGGGGTCTGGTATTCTGTGAAGCCCTGCTCGGTCATCCGGCGGCGCAGGCTGGAGATGACCTGGCTGCGCAGGATCATGTTCTTGTGCAGCTGCTCCCGGCGCAGGTCCAGATAGCGGTGCTTGAGGCGGACCTCTTCGGGGTAAGGCTGGTCGCCGAACACCGGCAGGGGCAGCTCGGCGGCTTCGGACTGGACCGACACCGCCCCGCCGACCACCTCGATCTCGCCGGTGGCGAGATTGGCGTTGATAAGGTCCTTGTCGCGGGCGACGACCTTGCCTTCCACCGTCAGCACGCTTTCAGCCCGCAGGCGCTCAACGGTGGCAAAGCCGGGGCTGCCCGGATTGAAGACGATCTGGGTCAGGCCGTAATGGTCGCGCAGGTCGATGAACATGACCCCGCCATGGTCGCGCCGGCGGTGCAGCCAGCCCGACAGTTTCACGGTCTCGCCGACATGCGACGGGCGCAGCTCTCCGCAAGTATGGGTGCGATAGGCGTGCATGGGGCGCTACTCCGGGTGTCGGCCAAACAGAAAGAAGGCGCGTAGGGCACAGACCCCCTCGCCTTTGTCAAGCGGGTGCGATAAGCGCTCCGGCAATGACTGACAACACCCTGACTCCCATTACAGAGCAGTCCGCCCTCGAAGACCTCGTCGGCCGCCTGTCCGAAGCAGAATTCGTCTGCGTGGATACCGAATTCCACAGGGAGACGACCTATTGGCCGGAACTCTGCCTGATCCAGGCCTCTGCCCCCGGCATTGAGGGCCTGATCGACCCGAGGGCCGAGGATCTCGACATCAAGCCCTTCCTCGACCTGATCGCATCGGACCGCCAGACCAAGGTGTTCCATGCCGCGCGGCAGGATATCGAGATATTCAACCGGCTGATCGGCCACCCGCCGGGGCCGGTGTTCGACACTCAGGTCGCCGCGATGGCGCTCGGATTTGGCGATTCGATCTCCTATGACAATCTCGTCCAGCGGGTGCTGCGAAAGCATATCGACAAGTCCAGCCAGTTTACCGACTGGATGCGCCGCCCGCTGAGCCAGAAGCAGCTGGTCTACGCCCTCGGCGATGTGACCCATCTGCGCGACGCCTATCAGCGGATGCGCGACGAACTCGACAAGACCGGCCGCCTGACCTGGGTGCGAGAGGAGATGTCGGAGCTTGAAGACCCCGCCACCTATGACACCGACCCGATGAACGCCTGGCAGCGCCTGAAGCTGCGCATGCCGAAGAAGGACTATGCCGCCATCGTCGTCTCTGTCGCCGCCTGGCGCGAGCGCACGGCGCAGGAACTCGACAAGCCCCGCCGCCGGATCCTGAAGGATGACGCCATCCAGGAGATCGCCGCCCAGAAGCCGCGCACGGAGGATGATTTCAACCAGCTGCGCGCGGTGCCCTCGGGCTTCATCCGCTCGAAATATGGTCAGGGCCTCGTCGAGGCGATCCGCGCCGCACTCGATAGTCCGGACACCTACGCCCCGGACCTCGGCCGCCCGGCCCAGAACGCGCAGATCCCGCCCGGCGCGCCGGACCTGCTCAAGGTGCTCCTGAAACATGTCTCGGACGAGAACAATGTCGTCCCCCGCCTGATCGCCAACTCTGCCGATATCGACCGGATCGCCCGCGGCGAGACGAGCGAGGACATCGCGGCGATGACGGGCTGGCGGTATGAGATGTTCGGGAAAAAGGCGGTCGCGCTGCTCTCCGGCAAGCTCGCCGTTTCGTTCGAGGGCGGACAGGTGCGCCTGTTCGACGTCTGACGGTTTTGAGCGCGCTCAGACGATGCCGCTGGCGCGCAGCTTCTGAACCTGCTGCGGCGTGAGATCCAGAAGCTCCGTCAACACCTCTTCCGTATGCTGACCGATGGCCTCCGGGCCTGCCCATCGCGGGCGCCCCGGTGTGGCTGAGAGCTTCGGAAACACGCCCTGCTGCCGGATGCCGGGCCAGCGCTGGCTCGGCACCTCGACAAGGCTCTCGCGCGCCTCATAGTGCGGGTCGGCCAGCATCTCCGGTGCGCGGTAGACCTTGCCGATGGGCACGCCCTGCTCCGTCATGACGCGCTCGATCTCGTCGATGCTGCGGGGCGCCGCCCACGCCTGGATGATGGCGTCCAGTTCATGCTGGTTGCGGCCGCGCGCGGTGTGCGTCTTATAGTCGGGATGGTCTTTCAGCCAGGGCTGGCCGATGGCCTCGCACAGGCGCGCGAAGACCGTGTCCTGGTTGGCGGCGATGATTACCATGCCATCCGTTCCCTGATAAATATTGGATGGCGCGATGCCCGGAAGGTAGGAACCCGTCCGTTCCCGGATGTATCCCTCGAACTGGTACTCTGGCACGAGGCCTTCCATCACGCCCAGAACGGATTCGTAAATCGTCGCGTCCACCACCTGCCCCTCGCCGGTTTTCTCGCGGTGATGCAAAGCCGCCAGCGCGCCGAGCGCGGCGAACATGCCGGCGAGGCTGTCGCCCAGCGAGATGCCCGCGCGGGAGGGCAGACGGTCTGCCTCGCCCATCACATAGCGAAGCCCGCCCATCGCCTCGCCGACCGAGGCATAGCCAGCGCGCCCGGAATAAGGCCCCGTCTGGCCATAGCCTGAGACGCGGATCATGATCAGGCGCGGGTTGATCCTGCGAAGGTCCTCATAACCGAGCCCCCATTTCTCCAGCGTGCCGGGGCGGAAATTCTCCAGCAGGAAATCGGCTTCGGCCACGAGCCTGCGGACAAGCTCCTGTCCCTCAGCTTCGCGCAGGTTCGCCGTGATGCAGCGCTTACCGCGCGCAACGACTGACCACCAGAGCGGAAAGCCCTCCCGGCCCCAGTCGCGCAAGGGATCACCCTGTCCCGGCGGCTCGACCTTGATCACGTCCGCACCGAAATCGGCGAATATCTGGCCGCAGAACGGCCCGGCGATCAGCTGGCCGAGTTCGATGACGCGAAGGTCCCTCAGCGGACCAGTGCGGGGC
Organism: Hyphomonas sp.; assembly: GCF_046313735.1. Classification (GTDB taxonomy): domain Bacteria; phylum Pseudomonadota; class Alphaproteobacteria; order Caulobacterales; family Hyphomonadaceae; genus Hyphomonas. The sequence continues at coordinate 24,784 of NZ_JBKBXW010000007.1, read as the reverse complement.
GGCGTCGGCATGGCAGGTCTCCGGAACGTGGCGGCAATCGACCTGTCCAATCAGGAAACCCGGCTTGCGGCAAGCCGCAGGAGAGGCGCGTTTAGCGCCCGCCCCCGGCGGCGCGGCGGGCCGGCTCGGCCACCTTCCGCATCATGTCGCGCCGCAGTTTTGCAAGGCGGCGGTCGACGAAGGAGGTGCTGGCAGCCTCCGGAATACCATTGGGAGACGGCAGACCGGCAGCGGCCACCCGGACCCGGTTGCGGCCATCGCGCTTGGCTTCGTAAAGCGCATGGTCTGCCCCTTCGATGGCTGCCTCCAGCGTGATTGGCGCTTCCAGCATGCAGACCCCGAAACTGGCAGTCAGGGAGACCTCGCGGTCACCCACATCGATCGGCGTTTCCTCGATCCGGGCCCGCAGCCGGTCGCAGACGATTACCGCATGTTCCTCGGTCACGCCGCTGAGGAGCACGATGAACTCCTCGCCGCCCCAGCGGCCCAGCCGGTCGAACGGACCGCGCAGCTCCGAATGGGCAATCGCGGCAACCTGTTTCAGCACGGTATCCCCGCCCGAATGGCCGTAGAGGTCGTTCACCTCCTTGAAGTGGTCGAGATCGATCAGCACAACGGCAGCCGTCAAGCGCGTGCGCCGCATGCGCGAACGCTCCTCCTCGGCGGCATGAATGAAGAAGCGGCGGTTCAGGAGGCCGGTCAGCGAATCGGTCCAGGCCATCTCCTCCAGCCGGCGCTGGTACAGACGCATGTGAAAGTCATGCAGCGAGGCAATGATCGCGGTCGGCACGGCAATACAGGCGGAAATGAACAGGTTCAGCCGCACATAGGTGCCCGCATCTGTCGGCAGGCCCATCTTGTAGAAAAACAGCGACACGGTGAACGACAGCGACAGCGCAGTGCATGCCACCAGCATGAAAAAGCTTACCGCGCTCCAAACATCCTGGCGCAAGAATTTCATGGCCCGCTCCTGCCAAACTCAAGAAAAGCCTACAGGAGGAGCTTTTACTTCACGCTTGCACGGCCGCTTGGATTACCCAGCCGGTGGCAATCGGACATTAACTACACCGGTCAGTTCAGCGACCATCGCCCATCCACATGGCGCAGCTGCGCAGGCCCCACCCAGTCCGCATGGGCGATGTGGATGGAATGGATCATCGCCTCGATTTCCCGGCGCCAGTGATCCAGGAATGCGTGCAGGCGCGGGAAGCGCGGCGCTGTATCCATCGTCTGCCAGACAAAGCTTTGCAGGATGCCCCGGTGATCGGGCAGGTAGTACAGAATCTCGGTGGTCAGGAGGCCTCCGCCATTGAGCCGGTGAATGAAATCGCTGTCTGTGGCCATGCACGTCTCCTTTCGGTCCATCAGATGGGCCTGATGGTGAGGCCATCGTGATGAAGCAAATGTGAATATGCAATAGTTTCAATGATCTAGCATCATGCAGCCGCGAGTGCTGCCAGATTTCCGATCAGTATGAAGGTTTCATTGCCCCGGTTGACGCCAGCGCGCCGAAGACCTATTTCCGGTGCGTCGTTAGCAGTCGGCTCGGGTGAGTGCTAACAGCGACCCGGAGCGCCGCGCTGGCGATCCCATGTCCATTTCAGACCCGAGGAAGCAATGATCGAAGAGGCAGTTAAAATGAAACTTCGCCCCCTGCATGACCGCGTGGTCGTGCGCCGCGTCAAGGAAGAAGAAAAATCCAAAGGCGGCATCATCATCCCCGATACGGCCAAGGAAAAGCCGCAGGAAGGGATCGTGGTTGCTGTCGGCAATGGCGCCATCGGCGACGACAATGAGCGCATCCCGCTCGACGTCAAGAAAGGCGACCGCGTCCTGTTCGGCAAATGGTCCGGCACGGAAGTTAAGATCGACGGTGAAGACCTGCTGATCATGAAGGAAAGCGACATCATGGGCGTCCTGGACAAGTAAGTCCCTGCCCTGAAACGCTTTTCCAACCCCCAGACGACTTCAAGAGGTAACTCCAATGGCTGCTAAACATGTTGTTTTCGGCGCCGAAGCCCGCGAGAAAATGCTCCGCGGCGTCGACATCCTTTCCAACGCTGTGAAAGTCACGCTCGGCCCGAAAGGCCGTAACGTGGTGATCGAGAAATCCTTCGGCGCCCCGCGCACCACGAAAGACGGCGTGACCGTCGCGAAGGAAATCGAACTCGAGGACAAGCTCGAGAATATGGGCGCCCAGATGGTGCGTGAAGTGGCTTCTAAGGCCAACGACACCGCCGGCGACGGCACCACCACCGCCACCGTCCTCGCCCAGGCCATCGTCCGCGAAGGCATGAAGCGCGTGGCCGCCGGCATGAACCCGATGGACCTGAAGCGCGGCATCGACAAGGCCGTTGCCGAAGTCATCTCCGACCTCGCTCACCACTCCAAGAAGGTGAAAACGAACGAAGAGATCGCCCAGGTCGGCACCATCTCCGCCAATGGCGAGACCGAAATCGGCCGCATGATCGCTGAAGCGATGGCGAAAGTCGGCAATGAAGGCGTCATCACGGTCGAGGAAGCCAAGGCCCTCGAAACCGAGCTCGATGTCGTCGAAGGCATGCAGTTCGACCGCGGCTATATCAGCCCCTACTTCATCACCAATGCCGACAAGATGACCGTCGAGCTGGACGATCCGCTGATCCTCCTGCACGAGTCCAAGCTGTCGAGCCTGCAGCCGATGCTGCCGATCCTCGAAGCCGTGGTCCAGTCGCAGAAGCCGCTGCTGATCATCGCTGAAGACGTCGATGGCGAAGCCCTCGCCACCCTCGTCGTCAACAAGCTGCGTGGCGGCCTGAAGATCGCTGCCGTCAAGGCTCCGGGCTTCGGCGATCGCCGCAAGGCCATGCTGCAGGACATCGCTGTCCTGACCGGCGGCCAGGTCATCTCCGAAGACCTCGGCATCAAGCTCGAGAACGTCTCGATGGACATGCTCGGCAAGGCCAAGCGCGTCTCGATCGACAAGGACAACACGACCATCGTCGACGGCGCTGGCAAGAAGAAAGACATCGAAGCCCGCGTCGGCCAGATCCGCAAGCAGATCGACGACACCTCGTCCGACTATGACCGCGAGAAGCTCCAGGAGCGCCTCGCGAAACTGGCCGGCGGCGTGGCCGTCATCAAGGTCGGCGGCGCAACCGAAGTCGAAGTGAAAGAGAAGAAAGACCGCGTCGACGACGCCCTCAACGCGACCCGCGCGGCCGTCGAAGAAGGCATCGTTCCCGGCGGCGGCGTGGCCCTGCTGCGCGCTTCCAAGAACATCGATGTGGTCGGCGCCAATGACGACGAGAAGGCCGGCATCGACATCGTGCGCAAGGCGCTCGAAGCCCCGATCCGCCAGATCGCCGAGAATGCCGGCGTGGAAGGCTCGGTCGTGGTCAACACGATCCTGTCCAACAAGTCGCGCAGCTACGGCTTCAACGCCCAGACCGAAGAGTATGGCGACCTCGTCGCCATGGGCGTCATCGACCCGGCCAAGGTTGTCCGCTCGGCCCTGCAGAACGCCGCTTCGGTGGCCAGCCTGCTGATCACGACGGAAGCCGGCATTGCCGAAGCGCCGAAGAAAGATTCGGGCGGCGGCGGCGGTATGCCCGGCGGCATGGGCGGCATGGGCGGCATGGACTTCTAAGTCCCGCCCTTCGCTCAGACGCGAACTCTACTGGCGGCCCCCCGGAGCGATCCGGGGGGCCGTTTTCGTCGGGTCATCATTGCAGGCCCACAGACGCCTCCGTAGCATCCGCAAAAAACAAAACTGATGCGGAGGAAACGGATGGACTGGAATTTCGGCGACATGCTGGATGCCGTGGGCGCCGCCCTAGGCCCTGAAGATCCCGCCCTGATCCATGGCGACCGCAAAATATTCTGGCCGGAGTTCACTGCCCGCACCAACCGGCTCGCCCGCGCGTTCATCGCCCTTGGCGCCCGGCGCGGCGACAAGGCCGGCTTCTACATGCGCAACCAGCCGGAATACATGGAGGCGATGGCCGCCTGCTTCAAAGCGAGCCTCTCTCCCGTCAACGTCAACTATCGCTATCTCGATGACGAGCTCGTCTACATCATCGACAATTCGGACTCCACGATCGTCTTCTTCGATGCCGAGTTCAGCGCCGAGGTCGAGCGCGTGCGCGCCCGCCTGCCGCGCGTCGTCGCCTGGGTGCAGATCGGCGGCGGCGGCATCGCTCCCTTCGCGCAGGATTATGAAGCCCTCGCCAGCACTGGCGACGGCTCGCCCATCAAGGGCAAGCGCTCCGGCGATGACCCGTTCCTCCTCTACACCGGCGGCACGACCGGTATGCCCAAGGGCGTGATGTGGACGCACAATATCTGGCGCGAGGCCAGCATGGAGGGCGTGCGCCGGCTTGGCGGCCCGGTGCCGGAGAACCTCGACGCGCACGTCCAGAACGCGCTCACCGTCGGGCGCTTCTCCCGCCAGGTGCCCGCCTGCCCGCTGATGCATGGTACCGGCTGGTTCACAGCAATGGGCGCGATGCTCAATGGCGGCGCCGTGGTGACACTGACCGAGAAGGCGAAGTTCAGCCCCGTGAACCTGTGGGATACCGTGCACGCAAACGGCGTCACCTCCATGGCCATCGTGGGCGACGCCTTTGCCAAGCCGATGCTGCAGGCGCTCGATGAAAACCCCGGCCGCTGGAACCTCTCCAGCGTGCTGAACATCGTCTCCTCCGGCGTCATGTGGAGCGCGGAGGTCAAGCAGGGCCTGCTCCGCCACATCCCGCAAACTGCACTGACTGACAGTTTCGGCGCGTCCGAAGCCGTCGGCTTCGGCACCTCCATCACCACCGCCGAGGGCGGCACGCAGACCTCCAAATTCGAGATCGGCCCGAGCTGCAAGGTCTTCACCGAGGATGACCGCGAAGTGCTGCCCGGCAGCGGCGAGCCCGGCTTTATCGCGCGCGGCGGCGCGGTGCCGCTCGGCTATTACAAGGACCCGGAGAAAACCGCGAAGACCTACAAGACGATCAACGGTATGCGCTACGCCATTCCCGGAGACTGGTGCATGGTCGAGGCCGATGGCACGATCACGCTCCTCGGGCGCGGCTCCAACTGCATCAACACGGCCGGCGAGAAAGTCTATCCCGAGGAGGTCGAGGAAGCGCTCAAGGCCCACGCCTCGGTGCGCGACGCGCTCGTCGTCGGCGTGCCGGATGACAAATGGGGCCAGGCAGTCACAGCCGTTGTGTCCCTCGGCGGCGGCGCATCAGAGGATGAGCTGCGCGCCTTCGTGCAGAGCCGCATCGCCCGGTACAAGGCGCCCAAGCGCATCCTGTTCAAGGACGATCTTGGCCGCGCGCCCAATGGCAAGGCCGATTACAAATCAATCCGCGCCTTTGCGCTTAAGGAACTCGGCCTCGGCGCCTGAAACGGCTCAGGCCTTCCGGCGCACCGTCCGGAAGGTCGCCGTCGCCAGCGCAATCAGCCCGCCATTTGGCCGCACGATCCGTGCAGACACCTGAACGAACTCGCCATCGACCGAGGTGACGGCTGCGTGCGATTCGATCCAGTCGCCCTCGCGGGCGATCTCCATGAATTCCAGCGTCAGCTTGATCGTCACCGACATCCGGTTCGTCGCCGACCAGACAGCCCAGGCAAGGCCGCTGTCTGCAAAGGCCGACAGCATTCCGCCGTGCAGGAAACCCATGCCGTTGCAGTGCCGGTCGAGCACCCACATGCCGGTGCGAGGGTCACCATCTGCGGTGGCGCGGTAAGTCGGCCCATTGTGCAGCGTGAACTTGCCGCGCGACGGGGTCAGCGCGAAGCCTTCCGGGGGCGCGCGGTGCGCCGGGGCAGCATCAGCCACCGGTATTGCCGAAGACGGGATGGATGATCCGGTCGCCCGGCTGAATGCCCAGCTCCTGCGCGCGCCCGCCGGGGATTTCCAGCACGCCCCGCACCGGCACCCCCGGCGAGATCGAGCGCAGCGAATGCGGCTGCGCATTGCGCGCGATGGCCACGACCTGCCCGTCCTCCTTGATGAACAGCATGTCGAGCGGGATCAGCGTGTTCTTCATCCACATGCTTGCCGGCCGGGTCACGCCGAAATCGAACAGCATCCCGGCATCCGGGGCGAGCTCCTCGCGGAACATCAGGCCCTGCTGGACGGCGTCGGGCGTGTCCGCCACCTCGACCGTGAAGCGGTGGGAGGTTTCGCCCGAACGCACTTCAAGCGGGGTCACGGCGCGCTGCGCGAAGGCGGCGCCTGCAAGACAGAAAAGGGCGGCGGTAAAAGTCAGGATGCTGCGGATCATGCCGCTGGTTTACCGGGGCTGCCGGGCGGCGGCAAGCGCCCTCCTGCGGCGTCAGCGCCGGGTGCGCACCTGGCCGACATGCTGGCCCTTTGCCCCGCTCTCGATGGTCACCTCGATGCGGGTTCCGGGCTCGATTTCCTCATACCCCGCCCGCCTCAGCGCGACGGCATGGACGAAGATATCGGCGGGGTCTTCATCGCGGACAACAAAGCCATAGCCCTTGGCGCGGTTGAACCATTTGACGGTGACCGTCTCATAGCTGGGGCGCAGGCCTTTTTCCTGGGCGAGCACCGCGCGGGGCCGGTCCATCTCGATGATGTTCACCGTCTGCCAGCCGCGGGTTTTCAGCACGGCGTCGCACACGATCCGGGCGCCCTCATCCGCGTAGGTCTCGCCGAAATCGCGCAGGCTGGAGATATGCAGCATGACATCGCCATGCAGGCCGCCATCGGAGGCCGACTCGGCCACGACGAATCCATAGCCCTTGGTGCTGTCGAACCACTTCACACGCCCGGTCACCCGCACACGCGGTTCGGCGACAGGCTCCTGAGAGTCGGTTATGGCCGCTGTCTTTGTCATCAACCCAAATTCCCCAGAGGGGAAAGTTAATGCGGCTTTGCGCGCTTGTCACGCGATGTCAGCCGCGAATCATAGCGGCCCGGCACATGCCTGACATAAATGTAATGAAAACCCGGAAATCAGGTGGCAGTCCCTAGGGGAATCGAACCCCTCTTTTCAGGTTGAAAACCTGACGTCCTAACCGATAGACGAAGGGACCGCACCGGTTTGAGAACCGGCGATATAGCGGCTTGGCTGGGTGGCTGCAAGCCGTTTCCGGCAATCACCTGCAGTTTGCTCACAACTCGGCCGCATCAATGATTTCAAGCTGCACCCGGCGCCGGTTGTTCCAGGTTTCCGCCTTCAGCCGCCCGGCCAGCCCGACGCGCCGGCCCTGCCGCAGCAGGTCTCCAACCGGCGTATCTGCCGCGCGCCAGGCGATGCATTCGACGCGTCCGGTCTGGTTCTCCGCCACGAAGCGCAGGTGATTGGCCCCGATCCGGCGCAGCCCCGTGGCCGACACATCCGTCAGCGCAAAGACCGGCTCCGGCGCGCCCGTCCCGAAGGGGCCGAGCGAGGCGAGCGTATCGGCAAGCTCCACCGTCACGCTGCCGGGCGAGAGCAGCGCGTCAATGTGCAGGTCGCGCGCGGCAATCTGCTCACTGCGGAAGGCGGACATATGATCCACCATCCAGCGATCAAAGCTCTCGACCTGCCCCGGCTCCAGGCTGAGCCCGCCCGCCATCGCATGTCCGCCGCCGGAGAGAATCATCCCCTCCCGCGCCGCCTGCGCAATCGCGTCGCCCAGATTGACCCCCGGCACCGACCGGCCTGAACCTTTCGCAACCGGGCCAAGCCCCTCGCCCCAGCCGATGACGATGCTGGGCAGGTGGAACCGCTCCTTGAGCCGCCCGGCCACGATGCCGATGACGCCCGGATGCCAGCCCTCGCCCGCCGCCACGATCACGCCGCGCGACGCATCCATCGCCAGCGCGCGCTCGGCCTGCGCAACCGCTTCCTCCTGGATCGCTGCCTCCACCGCGCGGCGCTCATCATTGAGCGCATGCAGCCGCTCGGCGAGGTCAATCGCCTCGGCCCGGTCGTCGGTCGCCAGCAGCTTCGCCGCGAGCCACGGATCGCCCAGCCGTCCGCCGGCATTCAGCCTCGGCCCCAGCATGAAGGTCGCGTGATAGACGCTGTCGGGATTGCCGATGCCGCTGACATCGGCGAGCGCGCGCAGGCCCGCATTGCCCCCGCGCGCCAGAATAGTCAGCCCCTGCCGGACGAAGGCGCGGTTCACCCCCGTCAGCGGCGCCATATCGCACAACGTGCCCAACGCGCAGAGGTCCAGGTATTGCAGGATGTCCGGCAGGCCGCCTGCCGGCGCCACGCTGCGCTCCCGGGCGAGCCGGTTCAGCGCAGCGGCGAACACGAACACGACCCCCGCCGCTGCCAGATGGCCCTGCCCGGAGGCGCAGTCCGGCCGGTTCGGATTGACGAGGGCCGCCGCCTTCGGGACATGGCCGGACATCAGGTGATGGTCGATCACAACCACAGGCAGGCCGATGGCCTCGGCCTCGGCCAGCGCCGGCACGGCCGCCGCGCCGCAATCCACCGTGATCACAAGGTCATAGCCCTGCGCCTTCAGCCAGCGGAACGCCTCCGGCGAGGGGCCGTAACCTTCCTCCAGCCGGTCGGGCACATAAAGCCCGATCTCCTGCCCCCAGCCCCGGAAATAGCGGGCGAGAATGGCGGAGGATGTGCCGCCATCCACGTCATAGTCCGCGAACACGCAGACGCGCTTGCCCGCGAGGATCGCATCGAGCACGAGCCCTGCTGCCCGGTCCATATCGGCGAAAACGCTCGGATCCGGGAACAGCTCGCGCAGCGTCGGCTGCAAATAGCTGCCGGCCGTTTCCGGCGTCACGCCCCGGCCGGCCAGCAGCTTCGCCAGCAGGTCCGCGCCCTGCACCGACGGCAACAGACGGCGCACCAGAGTGTCGTCCAGCTCGGCCAGCTGCCAGCGCCGCCCGCCGGCAGAGCGCGCCTCGCTCATCGGCCAGGCCAGGTCCTTGCGTGCAGGCTCGCCCATAGTCTCTCCGCCGGGGAATCACTTCACCCACCCTAACGCCAACCGGCATCGCCGCGAACCGCTTGCCGCAGGGGGTGGCGAAATCTCTCCGTTCGGCCTAGAGGGCAGCCAGAACCTTCACGCCCGAACTGACACCCAAGAGGCCCCGCATGATCCCCCGTTACACCCGCGCCGAGATGGCTGCGATCTGGTCGCCCGAAACCCGCTTCGGCATCTGGCTGGAAATCGAGACCCTCGCCGCCGAAGCGATGGAATCGCTGGGGCAGATCCCGGCGGGCACCACCGCCGCCGTCCGGGCCCGCGCGCAGTTCGACCCCGACCGGATCGACGAGATCGAGCGCGAGGTGAAGCATGATGTCATCGCCTTTCTGACCAATGTGGCCGAACATGTCGGCGAGGAAGCCCGCTTCCTGCACATGGGCATGACCTCCTCGGACGTCCTCGACACCTGCCTCAATGTTCAGCTCGTGCGCGCCGCAGACCTGCTCCTCACCGGCATCGACCGTGTGCTCGCCGCGCTGGAAAAGCGCGCGCAGGAATTCCGCTACACCCCCACCATCGGACGCAGCCATGGCATCCATGCCGAGCCGACGACCTTCGGCGTCAAGCTCGCGACCTTCCATGCCGAGTTCCAGCGCGCCCGCCAGCGGCTGCTGATCGCACGGGAAGAGGTCGCGACCTGCGCCATCTCCGGCGCGGTCGGCACCTTCGCCAATATCGACCCGCGCATCGAGGAACATGTCGCCTCAAGGCTCGGCCTCGCGATCGAGCCGGTCTCGACGCAGGTCATCCCGCGCGACCGCCATGCGATGTATTTCGCCGTGCTCGGCGTGATCGCCTCGTCCATCGAGCGCCTTGCCACCGAGGTGCGCCATCTTCAGCGCACGGAAGTTCTGGAAGCCGAGGAGTATTTCTCCGCCGGCCAGAAGGGCTCCTCCGCCATGCCGCACAAACGCAATCCGGTGCTGACGGAAAACCTCACCGGCCTCGCCCGCCTCGTGCGCTCAGCCGTGGTGCCCGCGCTGGAGAATGTCGCCCTCTGGCATGAGCGCGACATCTCCCACTCCTCGGTCGAGCGCGGCATCGGGCCGGACGCGACCGTGCACCTCGACTTCGCGCTGCACCGGATGGCCGGCGTGATCGAGAACCTTGTCGTCTATCCTGAGAACATGCTCGCCACGATCAACTCCATGGGCGGCCTGCACAATTCCCAGCGCGTTCTCCTCGCCCTCGTGGACAAGGGCGTCAGCCGCGAGGACGCCTACCGCCTCGTCCAGCGCAATGCGATGCGCACCTGGAAGAAGGAAGGCCCGCTGGCGGACCTCCTGAAAACCGACGCAGACGTCACCGCCCGCCTCAGCGCCGGCGAAATCGACGCCCTGTTCGACCTCGACTACCACTTCAAACACGTCGACACGATCTTCGCCCGCGTGTTCGGCGGCTGAGGCAGGCAGATCCTGAACCGGACACAGGAAAGGGCGGCCTTGCGGGCCGCCCTTTTTGTTCGGGTCTTCAGTGTCTGCCCGTCGGGGATCAGAGCCCGCAGGTGGTCGACAGGAAGCGGTCAACCGCATTCAGCGTGACCGTGTGGTGCTCGGGATACCAGGGCATGCTGTGGGGCATGTCCGCCACGACGAGCAGCTCCGATTGCGGCTGGTGCGCCCGCACGGCGTTGTAGAAATCCACGCCATGGAACAGCGGCACACGCACATCCCGGTCGCCGTGATAAACGAGGATCGGGATGTTGGCCTTCTCGGTGTTGCGCGCCGGATCCATGCCCTTCACGGTATGGCCCTGGAACGCCCGCTGAAGGCGGTTGTCGCTCCAGTTATTGCCGATCCGGGTCAGGTTCGACACGCCCGCGCCGGCAATGGCGCACTGGTAGGGGCTGTCAGGACGTACCACGGCTGCCATCGCGGCAAAGCCGCCATAGGAGTAGCCGAAGATCGCAATCTTGTCGGCATCGACCAGGCCCTGCTCCACGAGCCAGGCGGCGCCGTCATCCTTGTCGTCCTGCATCTTCTGGCCCCATTCGCCATCGCCTGCGAGCCAGAGTTCCCGGCCCCAGCCGGTGCTGCCACGGTATTGCGGCTGCAGCACGATGAAGCCGCGTGAGGCAAGGAACTGTGTCCAGCCGGTGGGGTCCCAGTTGGCATAGTCGCGCGCCCAGGGCCCGCCATGCGGAACGATCACGGCGCCGCGAGCCTTCTGGCCCGGCTCGAGCGAACGGGGCTTGGTGATGAGGGCCGGAATGCTCAGTCCGTCGCGGGCGTCATAATAGACGAGCTCGGTCTCACGCAGCGTCTCGGGGCGGATCCAGGGACGAGATGCGCCGATCACGGCCACACGCGACTTGTCCACAAGCAGGAAGTAGGCCGGCGGCATGGTCGAGCTCGACACGGTGAACAGGACCCGGGTCATATCGTTGTTGTAGCTGTTGATCGACACGTTCTGGCCGGGGTACGCGGCTGCCAGGCCTTGCTGGATGGAACTCAGCTCGCCGTCGATCCAGTAGACCATTTCCTGCGCAGCGGCGTAGCGGAAGCCGACGATCTCGCCGAAATCACGTGTCCGCGTCGAGGTCACGAGGCCCGTTGCATTGAATTCCGGGTGCGCGAACACCGGCTCGGACTCAAAGCTCTGCGAAGCGGGATCATAGAGATAGATCGCTGCCTTGTCGCTGAACTTGTCGGTCAGGATGAAATAGCGGCCGTCTTCCTCGCGCTTGAGGACGCTGACCTGGAACCGGTCAGCAGCCCGGTTTGTCAGCGGATCCTGCCGGACGAACTGGCCAGTGCGCTGATCGATCAGGTGGACATAGAATCGATACTCGCCGCCGGCCGGATCAAGCTCGGTCTTGCTGATGGGCATGCCGGTGACCGGGTCTACCCGGTCAACGCGGACGGAGCCGGAATCGGTGAACAGCAGTTCCTCGCGGCCAGTGCGCAGGTTGTGCTTGAAGTAACGCTCACCATCGCGCAGCGACAGCCGGTTGATGATGATGTTTTCCGGGTCCGATGCCATGATCGAGACGAGGCCGGTGGTGTTGTTCATTTCGAGGCAGCGGCGGGTCTCCTCGGAGACGCGCTCGCGGCTGCCACCGGGCATGTCGTCGATCTTGAGCGTGCGGTCGCCCATATAGACCTTGGTCACGAAGGTGCGGGTGGCACCGGTCACCCGGCCTTCGCCGCAACCGCCGAGGCGCCCGGTCCATTCCTGCCGGGCAAACCAGAGCGACCGGCCTTGTTTCAGGGCAACAGTGCCGAAAAACCGCATGCGGCCATTATGAGGCGTGATCCGGGTGGCCACGAGCGGGCGTGTTGTGTCGATCTCGCCGCTCAGATCCCACATTGCAGCAGCCTGTTCCCGGCCGTCCCGCGTGGTGTCGGCAACGAGGCCGACCAGCATGTCGCCTTCGAGCGACATCGAGATGCCGGAAACCAGCGGATAGCGTGCATAATCATCGACTTTCAGCGGCTCCGCCAGCGCGGGAGCCGCCGCGCCAAGAACAAGCGCACAGCAGGCTGATACCAGTGTTTTCAACTTCATGAACTTTCCCCTCAGGCTCTCGCCGTCTCTGATCGGGCTAACCATAGTGTTTTGTGTCGCAGAGGCGACTGCGGAATCAAGCCTCGGTCTGCAAATCAACACATGTTGCTGTCACGATTGCGGTAAAACCTGTGTGATGAGGCTGCAGGCCGGGGCATATTCAACCAGAAAACCCTGCATAGCGCGCAATTGTGCCTCTTTTGCAACAATTTTGGCGCATCGGCCACAATGACGCATCAAAATCGTCATAGTTTACTTGTCTCGGCCTCTCTCAGATGCATTACTCCCAGTTCATGTGGCGTGGTCAGTGCACGCTGCCGACTATTCTCACAGGGGAGTACATTATGAAGCTTCGGAATTTCCGCCGGGCCGTATTCTGCAGTGTCGCCATCGGCGCGCTGTCGGCCACTGGTCTCGCCTACGCCCAGACCGCCGATACCGAGGAGACGACCGTCACCGAGGAAGAAGATGAAGCGGTCGGCACGCCGGTGCGCGCGCCTGTGGAGGGCGAAGCCCGGCAGGAACGCGTGGTTGTGACGGGTTCGCTGCTGCGCCGCGACGAGTTTACTTCCGCTGCGCCAATCCAGGTCATCACGGCAGAAATCGCCAGCCTTGAAGGCCTGATTGATACGGCAGACGTCCTTCAGGGCGCCTCGGTTGCTGCCGGTTCGACTCAGATCAACTCCCAGTTTGGCGGCTTTGTTGTCGAGGGCGGCCCCGGCGTGAACACTGTGTCGCTGCGCGGCCTTGGCGCCCAGCGGACGCTGGTTGTCTTCAACGGCCGCCGCCTCGGCCCGGCCGGTGTGCAAGGCTCGGTCGGCGCCGTCGACCTGAACGTTATCCCGCAATCGGCTGTCCAGCGTTACGAGATTCTGAAAGATGGCGCGTCGTCGATCTACGGCTCTGACGCCGTTGCCGGTGTGATCAACGTCATCACTCGCGGCGCGATCGACAAGCCGGAAATCACCATCCGTGCCAACGCCCCGTTCGAAGGCGGCGCCGAAGCGTTCAGCATCGACGGTGCCTTCGGATTCAACTTCGACCGCGGCAACATCAATTTCTCGGCCTCGTACGACCGGAACGAGCGGATGCGGTATGGCGACCGCAGCTACACCGCCTGCAGCCCCGATTACATGTTCGACCTGAACTCGAACGAGCGGGTCGACATCACGGCTCTGACGCCTTCTCGTCCGAGCGACATTGGCAATCCGCGGTGTAACAACCCCGTCGGCAATCGCCTTGATGCGTTCGGCCCGAACTTCCGTGCGGGCGTCTTTGCCAACCACATCCTGGTCGAAGATCCGAATGCCGCAGGAAAGCCCGGCTCCCAACTCGTCAGCGGCTTCCGCCTCATTGGCAACGATAACCAGTTCCTCGGCCGCTCTGTCCTGGGCGACCTTACGGGCTTCCGGGAGCAGGACGTCAACGACCCGCGGACACGCGAACGGGACATCCTTCCCCAGGTGCAGCGCTTCAGCCTCTACTCGACTGCCGCGCTTGATATCGGAAATGGCCAGGCCTATGGCGAGCTTCTGTACAATCGCCGTGAAACGCAGCAGCGCAGCTATCGCCAGTTCTTCCCGACCATCTTCGCAGATCACCCGTTCGCAGCAGGCTTTGGTCCAGTGGTGGCAGCACCGGGTGGCCCGGCAATCCAAATAGCCCCGAATATCTTTGCCAATGAATTCACCCCTGTCGCTCTCGTTCCGTTCAACACGGATGTGAACGTTGACTACTACCACGGGGTGGTGGGCTATGGCGGAAACTTCGGGCCAAATGCGAGTTTCCTGTCCGGCTGGGACTTTGATGTCCATGCCAGCTATTCGCGTTCGGACGGCACCTATGACATCCTGACGCTCAATAACAATAATATTGAGGATGAGTTCCAGCCGGGTGGCGACGTGTTCCATTCGCGCGACGCGAACGGCAACCTCACCTGTACCCGTATCTCGACCGGCGAGTCGTGCTTCGTGGTCAATTACCTGACCCCGAACTTCATCCGTGGCCAGTTCACGCCCCAGGAGTTTGACTTCCTCTTCTCGCAGGACAAAGGCAAGACGGTCTTCGACCAGAAGCTGTTCAATGCCCTGATGACTGGTGAGCTGTTTGCAGTTCCTGCCGGCAATATCGGCGCAGCTGTCGGGGTCCAATACCGCGAAGTCTCGATCGACGACCTTCCCGGCGAACTCAGCCGGACGGGCGAATCTTGGGGCCTCGCCTCTGCTCAGCAAACCAAGGGCAGCGACAAGGTATGGGAGACGTTCGCAGAACTCGAAGTGCCGATCGTCCGTGGCCAGCCCTTCTTTGAGGACCTGACCTTCAACGGCTCGATCCGCTATTTCGACTATGAAGCCTTCGGTTCTGACTATGTGTACAAGCTCGGCCTGAACTGGCAGATCAACCCGTTGCTGCGGGCCCGGTCGACCTTCGGCACGTCGTTCCGCGCCCCCGCGCTGTTCGAACGCTTCCTTGCCAACCAGACCGGTTTCTCAGCTCAGAACATCGACCCGTGCCGTGACTGGGGTCTCAGCACCAACGACAATCTTCGGGCCAACTGTGCAGCAGATGGAATCCCCGCAGACTTCAACACCTCTGCCCCGAGTCTCACCGTCATTCGTGGCGGCGGCGCGACCCTTGAGCCGGAAACGTCAGAGTCCTTCACGGCTGGCCTCGTGTTCACCCCTTCTTCGGTGAACCTGTCTCTCGCACTCGACTATTTCGAGATCGAAGTGAACGACCAGATCGCCGTGCTTGGTGCGTCGAATATTCTGGCCGCTTGCTATGGCCGGGAAACGTTCCCGAACCAGTTCTGCGACCTGATCCGCCGCAACCGCGACCCGAACAGCAGCCAGTTCCTGACGCTGATCGACATCCAGAATAACTATGTAAACATCAACAGCCAGAGCACCCGGGGTCTCGATGCAACGGCGCGTTATGAGCACGAGTTCGACATCGGCCGCCTGACTGTCGACTTCCAGAGCACCTGGACATTCGAGGACAGGCTCAACGTCTTCGGCGGCCTGGACGGCTTCGTCACGGATGACTTCAACAGCACGATCGGCGACCCGAACTTTGTCGGCAACTCGAATATCCAGTTCCGCCGCGGCGACTGGACCTATTCCTGGTTCTCGAACGCGATCTCGCGGTCTTCAAACGAGAAGTTCCTGACCGGTCCGAACCCGTTCACCTATAACGGCCGCCCGAACACCTGGCGGAAGCGTTATGCCGAGACGACCATCTATCACGGTGCCTCGGTGCGCTACCGGTCGGATGACTGGCAGGTCATTCTCGGCGTGAGCAACATCTTCGGCGAAGAACCGCCGGCAATCTCGTCGGGCGCCGGTTCGTCCCGGGTCGGCATCTCGCCGATCTTCGGCACGCAATACGACCTGCGCGGCCGCGCAGGCTTCGTGCAGGTGTCGAAAGCCTTCTGATCCAGGCACGGTTGATGCATTTCCGATCAGGGCGGCTCTTCGGAGCCGCCCTTTTCATTTCTGGCAGTGCCTCGCCGTTTCGGCGGTTGACCTGATGCCCCGCCCGGTCAAGATCGCGGGCGGAACGGGCAACGGGAGGGCGGAGATGATCCGGGCATTGGGAATTGCGATTCTGCTGGCGCTTGCAGCCTGCACAGGCGCGGACGAGACAGGCTCCCCCGCCGCATCCGGCGCTCCGGACCGCACCCCCGCCGAAGCCTTCCACCATTCCATCATGGTGCTCGACAGCCATCTTGATACGCCGGCCTATTTCCACACTGACCGCTACAATTTCTCCGTGCGCGGAGATTTCGATGTCGATGGCACGCATGTCGACCTGCCCCGCATGATCGAAGGAGGCCTCGATGGTGGCTTCTGGGTGATCTATACGCCGCAGGGCCCGCTGGATGAGGCCTCCTATGTCTCTGCGCGCAATATGGCGCTGCTGCGCCAGATGTCGATCCGTGAACTTGCCGCGCGCTATCACGAGCATGTTGGCCTCGCCTTCACAGCAGCCGATGCAGAACGCCTTCATTCGGAGGGACGGAAAATCGTGTTCCAGAGCATGGAGAACTCCTATCCTCTGGGGACGGACATCTCGATGCTGGAAACCTTCTATGCCGGCGGCCTGCGCATGGTTGCGCCCGTCCATTTCCGGAATAATCAGTTTGCGGACAGTGCCACCGATGTCTCGCCCGTCTTTGGCGGCCTCAGCCCGCTCGGGGAAGCCCTCGTGCGCGAAGCCAACCGCCTCGGCATGATCCTCGATGGCTCGCACGCCTCCGATGATGTCGTGCGCGACATGCTCGCCCTCTCCACAACCCCGATCATCCTCTCCCATTCCGGGCCGCAGGGCGTCTACAACCATCCGCGCAACCTGCCGGACGATCTCCTCCTCGACATCGCCGCCGATGGCGGGGTGATCCAGGTCAACGCCTTTGGCGCGTATCTCGAACTCCTGACGCCGAGCCCCGAGCGGCAGGCCGCCATCGCCGAACTCCAGGCCACCTATGGCTCGGACACCTCCGCCATGGACGAAGCCACCCTCACCGCCTACCGCGATGCGATGCGCGCCATCAACCGCGACTTCCCGCCCCCGCGCTCCACCTTCGAGAAATTCATGGAACACCTCTTCTACATGCTGGACCTTGTGGGGCCGGACCATGTCGGCATCGGCGCAGACTGGGATGGCGGCGGCGGTGTCGATGGCATGAAGGATGTGACCTACCTGCCCCGCATCACCGAAGGCCTGCTCGAGGCAGGATACTCCGAGGACGAAATCAAAAAGATCTGGGCCGGCAACATGCTGCGCCTGATGGAAGCCGCCGAAGCGGCGCGCACGGCCAGCGTCACATCCCCGGATGTCCTCAAATAGATGGACTGGCTGAGCGTCCTTCCGCCGCTCGCCGCGATCGCCATTGCGATCTGGACACGGAACGTTTACTGGGCGCTCGGCTTCGCCATCCTGCTCGCCGAAACGCTCGCCGCCGGCTTCAATCCCGCGCTCGGCGCCCTCGCCAGCGTGGACCGCGCCGCCGGCGTCTTCACCGATGCCGGCAATACGCGAATCCTCCTCTTCTGCCTGATCATCGGCGCGCTGATCGCCTATCTCGAACGCGCGGGCGGTTTCCGGGCGATGGTCCGCTGGCTGACGACCTCCGGTACCGCTGCCGGGCCAAAGCGCGCCAGCGGTGTCACGGCGGCCTCCGGCGTCGTCCTGTTCATCGAAACGAATGTCAGCCTGCTTGCCACCGGCCTCCTCGGCAAGCCATTGTTCGACCGGCTCGGCCTCAGCCGCGCGCGCCTTGCCTATATCATCGATTCCACCTGCGCGCCCGTCAGTGTGCTGATCTTGCTGAATGGCTGGGGCGCGTTCATTCTCGGCCTCCTCGCCGCCAATGGCGTGGAGGCCCCGCTCGGCGTCATGCTCGGCTCCATCAGCCTCAATTTCTACGCCCTGCTGACCCTCGCCCTCGTCGCCGCCACCATTCTCACCGGGCGCACCTTCGGCCCCATGCGCGCCTTCGATGACGCCGCGCGCGCCGCCCCGGCGCCCCGCGAGGATGAGGCAGCCACCGAAACCGGCGGCAGCCTAGCCGCGTTCCTCGTCCCGATGTTCATTCTCGTCGGCGGCGCCATCGGCTTCATGTGGTGGACCGGCGATGGCAACATCCTGCGCGGGTCCGGCTCCCGCGCCATCCTCTGGTCGGTGATCCTGGCAACCGCCGCCGCCTTCCTGTTCGCCGCCCGCGTGCCTGCCCTGCGCGGCAAGCTCGTCGAGACCGGCTTTGACGGCATGGGCAAGCTGCTGCCCGCCGTCACCGTCATCTTCCTCGCCCTTGCCCTCGGCGACAGCCTGCGCGCCCTCGGCACCGGCGTGTTCCTGTCCGGCCTTGCCTCGAACCTGCCGATGCCCTGGCTGCTTCCGGCGGTCCTCTTCCTCACGGCCTGCCTCACCTCCTTCACCACCGGCACCAGCTGGGGCACCTACGGCATCCTCGTCCCCGTCGCGATCCCGCTCGCCGTCGGCGCCGGCATTCCGCTGCCCCTCGCGCTCGCGGCTGTGATGGGCGGCGGCGTCTTCGGCGACCATTGCTCGCCCATCTCCGACACCACGATCATCGCCTCCCTCGCCTCCGGCTGCGACCATCTCGACCATGTCCGCACGCAGTTGCCCTACGCCCTGCTCGCCGG
Organism: Hyphomonas sp.; assembly: GCF_046313735.1. GTDB lineage: Bacteria > Pseudomonadota > Alphaproteobacteria > Caulobacterales > Hyphomonadaceae > Hyphomonas. Next base: position 6,152 of record NZ_JBKBXW010000007.1, on the reverse strand, counting down.
CGCCGCCGCAACCGTGCTTTACGCCGCTGCCGGCCTCCTCGCCTGACGCCTCACCTCGCGGCACCGCGCCCGATTCCCGGTTGAAGCGCGCCGGGGCCTGAAACATGCTCCGGCCAGACAAGGAAAAACCGGAGGAAACCATGGCCCGCAACCTGTTCGATCTCACCGGCAAGGTCGCCCTCGTCACCGGCGGCAGCCGCGGCCTCGGCCTCCAGATGGTGCGCGCCTTCGCGGAGAACGGCGCCGACGTCATCATCGCCAGCCGCAAGATCGACGCCTGCGAAGCCGCCGCAGACGAAGTCCGCGCCATGGGCCGCCGCGCGCTAGCTGTCGCGGCCCATTGCGGGCGCTGGGACGATATCGACGCCCTGATCGAGGCGAGCTACCAGGCCTTCGGCCGCGTCGACATCCTCGTCAACAATGCCGGTTCCGGCCCGCGCATAGCCAGCCATGAAGTGACCGAAAACCTCTTCGACTCTGTCCTGAACCTCAACTTCAAGGGCCCCTTCCGCCTCGCCAGCCAGGTTGCAAAGCGCATGGCCGATGGCGAGGGCGGCTCGATCATCAACATCTCCTCCTCGGGCAGCCTCGTGCCCCTGCCGCATGTCGTGCCCTATGGGTCCGCCAAGGCCGCCATCAATGCGATGAGCCTGTCGCTCGCGCATGAGTATGCGCCCAAGGTCCGCGTCAACACGATCTGCCCCGGCCCCTTCCTGACCGACATCGCCAAGGCCTGGCCGGAGGAAATGCGCCAGAGCGCCGACAACGCTCTCGGCCGCCCCGGCTATCCGGAGGAAATCGTCACCGCCGCGCTTTACCTCGCCAGCCCCGCCTCCAGCTTTACAACCGGCTCGCTGCTGCGCGTGGACGGCAGCGCCGCCTGATCGCGGCGCATTTGCAACACTCCTGACCTTTCCACCCCGCGCCGGGTTGCCATCCTTCACGCGCCTCGCTATTGCAACATTATTACATTACGAAGCGAGCCTCCCATGAAGTCGAAACTCCTTGCCTCCGCCCTGACTGGCCCCCTCCTTGCGGGCCTTGCCATCGCCCAGGAAGAAGACACCCGCCGCGTCGAAGCCCCGATCATCGTTACCGCGCCGGGCCCGGAACGCTCCAGCGATGAACTCATCGGCAATGCCACCGCGTTGGACCGCGCCGAAATCCTGAGCCGCCTCGCCAGCACGCTCGGCGACACGCTGTCAGCAGAACCCGGCGTCTCCTCCACCTATTTCGGTCAGGGCGCCAGCCGCCCGGTCCTGCGCGGCCTTGGTCTGGAGCGTGTGCAGGTGCTCACCAACGGCCTCGGCGTCATTGACGTCTCCGCCGCAAGCCCCGACCACCAGGTCACCGCAGACGGCATCGATGCGGAGAAGATCGAGATTCTGCGCGGCCCTGCTGCCCTCGCCTATGGCGGCCAGGCCATCGGCGGCGTCGTCAACGTTATCGACGGCCTGATCGCCGAAAGCCTGCCGGACCGCCCGGTCAGCGGCGACGCCTACGGCGCCTATAACAGCGTCAATGATGGCAGCGAATTCGGCGCTCGCGCCGCCTTCGCGGCCGGCCCGCTGGTCTTCGCCCTTTCCGCCTCGACGCGCGATTTCGGCGACTATGACATCCCCGGCTTCGCCGACTCCCGCCAGCTGCGCTTCCGCGAGGCGATGGAGCACGATCATGACGACCATGATGATCACGACGATGATCATGACGATGAAATGCGGGGCACGCTGACGAACTCCTTCCTGAAAACGGAAACCTTAGGCGGCGGCATTTCATGGGTTGGCGAGCGCGCCTTTGCCGGCATCGCCGTCCGCCGCCAGACCTCCACCTACGGCCTGCCCGGCCATTCGCACGGGCACGAAGGCCATGATCATGATGATGACGATCATGACCATGATCACGACGATGAAGACGAAAACCCCTTCATCGACCTGGAGCAGACCCGCTACGACTTCCGCGGCGGCATCCGCTTCGACGGCCCGGTGCTGAAGGCCCTCACCGCAACGCTCTCCTACTCCGACTACAAACACACCGAGTTCGAGGAGCCGGGCGATGCCGCCTCCATCTTCGAGACCACGGGGTGGGAAGGCCGCGTCGAGCTGGACCACGCGATCGCAGGCTTTGAAGGCGCCGCCGGGTTCCAGTTTCTCGACAGGAGCCTCGATGCGTCCGGCGCCGAAGCCTTCCTCACCCCGACCGATACAAAATCCTGGGCCGTGTTCCTCTATGAAACGCGCGAATGGGATGGCGGCTTCGGCGTTGAGGGCGGCCTGCGCTATGAGCAGCTCGAACACACCAATTCGGAAAGCGGAAAGGTTTCCTTCGACCTCGTCAGCGCGTCTGCCGGCGTGCACCAGCATTTCGGCAATGGCTGGTTCGCTGGCGCCCAGCTCGCCTATACCGAGCGCGGCCCGAATGAGAGCGAGCTCTTCGCCTTCGGACCCCACCTCGCGACCCAGCAGTTCGAAGTCGGCGATACCGGGCTCGACAAGGAGAAGGGCTTCAACATTGAAGGCACGCTCCGCTGGCGCGGCGACAAGGCAAGCTTTGGTGTGAACGTCTTCCGCACCAAATTCGACGGCTTCATTTATCTGGTGCCCGGCGCCATCGAGGAAGACGGCGAACTGGTCATGGTGGAGGATGGCCTGCCGGTCTTCCTCTTCACCCAGGAAGACGCCATGCTGCGCGGCGGCGAGATCTATGGCGAGTATTACCTCGATCAAGGTATCCTCGGCGCAGACTGGAAGCTGACCGCCAGCCTCGACTATGTCTATGCCCGGCTCGATAACGGCAACAGCCTGCCCTACATTCCTCCGCTCACGATCAATGGCGGCGTGGAAGCCAGCTGGCGCCTGTTCGAGGCCCGCGCGAATGTTCAGTGGGCGGACAGCCAGTCCCGCTTCGGCGAAGGCCAGCTTGGCACCAGCGGCTACACCCTCGTGAACCTGCGCGGCGCGGTGAACCTTTCCGAATTCGGCATCGGCCGCGAAGGCACGCAACTCTTCGCCGAAGTGCGCAACCTGGCGGATGAGGATGTGCGCCTCGCCACTTCCGTCCTGAAGGACACTGTCCCGCTTCCAGGCCGCAACTACCGCGCCGGCCTCCGGGTCAGTTTCTGATAGAGTGGTGTCATCCCGGACGCCGCAACGCGGCGATCCGGGACCTTCTTTAGACGGATTGCAACTCAAATGAGGTCCCGGACAGCGGCTGCGCCGCTTCCGGGATGACACGCGCCTAAACGTGAATCACACGCCCCTCGGCATCCAACACCGCCTCATGCATCGTCTCTGACAGCGTCGGATGCGGGAAGATCGTGTGGATCAGGTCGGCTTCCGTCAGTTCGCCCTGCCGCGCGATGACATAGCCCTGGATCAGCTCGGTCACTTCCGCGCCGATCATGTGCGCCCCCAGAAGCTCGCCGGTCTTCTTGTCAAAGATCGTCTTTACAAGGCCGTTCTCCGCACCCAGCGCAATCGCCTTGCCATTGCCGATGAAGGGGAAACGGCCAACCTTGATGTCATGCCCCTTCGCCCTCGCTGCAGCTTCTGTCAGGCCGACACTCGCCACCTGCGGATGCGAATAGGTGCAGCCCGGAATATTGGACGCATCAAACGGCTCCGCATGGTTCTTGCCGGCAATGCCCTCAACACAGACAACGCCCTCATGGCTTGCCTTGTGCGCCAGCCAGGGCGGCCCGGTCAGGTCGCCAATCGCATATAGTCCGGGTACGCCCGTCCGGCCGAACCCATCGACCACCACATGCGTCTTCTCGACCTTCACGCCGAGCGCTTCGAGCCCGAGATTCTCCACATTCCCGACAATGCCGACAGCCAGGATGACGCGGTCGAACTCCTTCGTCTCCTTCTTGCCATCCTTCGCCGTGATGTCCGCCGTCACACTCTCCTTGCCGGGCTTGAGATTCTCCACCTTCGCGCCCGTCAGGATGTTCATGCCCTGCTTCTTGAAATCCTTCTCGGCGAAGGCGGAAATTTCCGCGTCCTCCACCGGCAGGATACGCTCCATCACTTCGGCCACGGTCACTTCGCTGCCAAGTTCATTGTAGAAGCTCGCAAACTCGATCCCGATGGCGCCGGAGCCGATCACCAGCAAGCGTTTGGGCATCACATCCGGCGTCATCGCTTCGCGGTAGGTCCAAATCAGCTTGCCGTCGGCTTTCAGGCCCGCCTGCGGAATATCCCGCGCCCGCGCGCCGGTCGCCAGCATCACGTGTTTGGCCGTGTACGGCGTATCCTTGCCATCCTTGCCCTTCACGATCACCTTCGGCGCCGGCGAGCCCTTCTCCAGCCGCGCGGTGCCTTCGATCACGTCGATCTTGTTCTTCTTCATCAGGAATTTCACGCCGCCCGAAAGCTGCGACGCGACCCCGCGCGAGCGCTTCACCACCGCCTCAAGATCAAAGGACGGGTTCTCGATTTTCAGCCCGAAGGATTTCGCATGCTTCGCCAGGTGCAGCACTTCAGCCGAACGCAGCAGCGCCTTCGTCGGAATGCAGCCCCAGTTGAGACAGATGCCGCCAAGGCTCTCGCGCTCGACAATCGCCGTCTTCATGCCAAGCTGGCTCGCCCGGATCGCCGCCACATAGCCGCCGGGGCCGGAACCGATGACGATGAGATCGTATTGGGTGGACATTTGAATTCTCCTTGGCCTGACGGCTCATGGTGAGCGAAGTCGAACCATGGGCCGCCCGCGCATCCTTCGACTTCGCTCAGGATGAGCTACCCTACCATTTCACCAGCTAAAGCAGCATCGCCTCGGGCGTTTCAACGTAACGCTTGAACGCCGCGAGCCATTTCGCGCCTTCTGCCCCGCCGATTACGCGGTGATCGCAGGTCAGCGTGACGCTCATGACCGTCCGGGCCACGACATTCCCCTTCTCGTCCACCACCGCGCGCTTGTCGCCGGCGCCGACCGAGAGGATCATGCCTTCGGGCGGGTTGATGATCGAGGCAAAGGATTTGATGCCGAACATGCCAAGGTTCGAGATCGAGAACGTGCCGCCCATATATTCCTGCGGCTTCAGCTTGCGCTCCCGCGCGCGCGTCGCCAGATCCTTCATCTCCTCGGAGATCTCGGCGAGGCCCTTGGCTTCCGCCTTGAAGATCACCGGCGTGATCAGCCCGCCATCAATCGCAACAGCAACAGAGATGTTGGCGTGCTTGTGATAGGCGATGCCTTTGTCCGTGTACGATGCATTACAGTCCGGCTCGTCAATGAGGGCCAGTGCAGCCGCCTTGATCAGCAGGTCATTGACCGAGATCTTCACATCCTTCGGCGCCGCTGCATTGATCGCCGCGCGGCTCGCCAGCAGGTTATCAAGCTGGATATCCACATTCAGCGGGAAGTGCGGCACCTGCATGAAGCTCTGCGTCAGCCGTTTCGCCACCGTCTTGCGCATGCCGTCCAGTGGCTTCAATTCGTACGTATCCGGAGCATAGACGCGGTCGTCCAGCACCTGAGGGAGGATCAGCCCGTCCGCTGTGAGCGGCGCAGATGCTCCGCCCGCCGGCGCGCCAGTCGCCGCGCCCGGCTTCGCGCTCTCCACATCGCGCCGGATAATCCGCCCATGCGGGCCAGAGCCCTTGAGGGCCTTGAGATCAATGCCCTTGCTGGCCGCGATGCGCCGGGCGAGCGGCGAGGCCTTGATCCGTGCACCCACATTCTTGTCATCCCGGCGAACGCCGGCATCCAGAACAGCCACGCCAGACGGGGTCCTGGCTTTCGCCGGCGTGGCAGGATTTGGAGCGGAAGGCGGTGGAGGCGCAGATGGCTTTGGCTCCGGCGCCGCTTCCGCCTTCGGCGCAGCGCCCGCCGCGGGCGCCTTCACCGAGGCCACATCCTCGCCCTCTTCGGCGAGCACGGCGATGACGGCGTTGACCTTCACGCCCTCGGAGCCTTCCGCGACGAGGATTTTCGCGACCTTGCCCTCGTCCACGGCCTCGACTTCCATCGTCGCCTTGTCGGTCTCGATCTCGGCAATGACCATGCCGGACTTGATCTCATCGCCTTCCTTGACGAGCCATTTGGCCAGCGTGCCCTCTTCCATCGTCGGGCTCAGCGCGGGCATGGTGATGTTGATGGCCATCAGAGCGCTCCCTCACACACCGTCTTCGCGGCTTCATAAATATCGTCCG
>NZ_JBKBXW010000006.1:0-121752 GCF_046313735.1 Hyphomonas sp. | reverse complement strand
CCATTGCTGCGCAATGGGTCCCTCCTCTCCCATTGCATGGGAGAGGGGTGGGGTTGCGCTTTGGGGGAAGGCATGAGCCGCGACGGGGCCATCTCTGATCCCAATGCGCAAGGCGGGGACGCGCTGGACCGGGCGCTCCGTCCACAGACGTTTGAGGATTATGTCGGCCAGCGCAAGGCGAAGGCCAATCTGAAAGTCTATGTCGAGGCGGCGCGGGGGCGGAAGGAGGCGCTGGACCATGTGCTGCTGTTCGGGCCGCCGGGGCTGGGCAAGACAACGCTGGCGCAGATCCTGGCACGGGAGATGGGGGTGGGGTTCCGGGCGACGTCTGGCCCGGTGATTGCGAAGGCGGGCGACCTGGCGGCGATCCTGACGAATCTTGAGCCCAATGATGTGCTTTTCATCGACGAGATCCACCGCCTGCCGGCGGTGGTGGAGGAGATCCTCTATCCGGCGATGGAGGATTATGCCCTCGATCTCGTGATCGGGGAGGGGCCGGCGGCGCGCTCTGTGCGGCTCGACCTTGCGCCCTTCACGCTGGTGGGGGCGACGACGCGGGCGGGGCTGCTGGCGACGCCGCTGCGCGACCGGTTCGGGATTCCGGTGCGGCTGGAATTCTATGAGGCGGAGGAGCTGGCGCGGATCGTGATGGCGGCGGCGCGCAAGCTGGTTGTTCCGATCACGGAGGATGGCGCGGTCGAGATTGCCGGGCGCGCGCGCGGCACGCCGCGGATTGCGCTGCGCCTCTTGCGGCGGGTTCGGGATTTTGCCGAGGCCGAGGGCGCCGGCATTGACCGGGCATCTGCGGCGCGGGCGCTGAAGCGGCTGGAGATTGACGAGGACGGGCTCGACGCGCTCGACCGGCGCTACCTGCACGCGCTGGTGAAGACCTATGCGGGCGGGCCGGTGGGGGCCGATACGCTGGCCGCTGCGCTATCGGAAGCGCGGGACGCGGTGGAGGACGTGATCGAGCCTTACCTTATGCAGAAGGGCTATGTCGCGCGCACGCCGAGAGGGCGGGTCGCCGCGCCGCTGGCCTATGAGCGGATGGGGCTGAAGCCGCCGGACGGGCTGCAGGGCGGGTTGTTTGGCGGGGAGGGGGAGTAAGCTCCTTTTTCCTTGGCCTTCAGGGTGGGATGACGGATCATCCGACCGCTGCTAGCCTCCCGGCATGAGGGCGGACTGGGACGAAATCGAACAGGTTGAGGGCTTTGTGGGGCTGAGGGCCCATGCGGAGGCGCATGTGTTGCCGGTTCTGGCGCAGGCTGACCTTCAGCCGGCTGATGAGCGGTGCCTTTTTTTCGTTCGTGGTGCTGTTCCTGATTTTCCAGTTCCTGATGCCGGGCACCTGGTATGGCGGCCTTCTTACCTTCCTGAGTTTCCCGCTGATCTTCCTCGGCTGTATTGCGGGCGGATTCTACCTGATGCGGCACGACTTGCTGCGCCTCCTGACCGATGCGAAGGCGCGTTACCTGATCCGGGGCAAGGCGCTGCGCACGCTGGTGGAGCCGCTGGGGCTGGCTTATGTGCCGACGCCCGGCGGGGCGCCGGGGGCGGTGGAGTGGTTGTCGAAGCAGTCCTGGGCGCCCGAAGCGCTGCGCAATCTTGCCAGCGCAATGGACGAAGCCGGCGGGATGGACCGGGCGCTGGAAGCGGCGCGCGATGCCGGCCTGCTGCAGGCGGTGAACACCTATGTGGTCGGCACGCAGGCGCGGAAGGAAGAGTATCACAATATGATGATCTCCCACTCGCAGCTGGAAGATGGCTTCCACGGCCGGCGCGGCGGGATCGAATTCGACATGTTCGAATGGGTGGAGACGGTCGAGAAGGCCCCGGACGTCCATCACCTAGTGATCGTGCTGGAGGCGCCGTTCGGCCTCAGCGGCGTGACGCAGATGCGCGCCCGGCGCACGGGCTGGCCGCAGGAGGTTTCCGGTGCGCGGATGCAGGATGTGGACCTCGGCCCGCGCGCTTTTGAGGCGCGCTACCGGCTGCGGGCGTCAGATCAGGTGGAGGCGCGGGCGCTGTTCAACCCGGCGGTGATCGAGCGGGTGATTGACCTCGCCCATGACGGCAATTTCCGGGCCGTGGCGCGTGAGGGCCGGCTTGTGTTCGATTTTCCGGGGACGGACCGGTTCCGGCTGGTCGACCTGACGAGCGGGGAATGGGGCGAGCATACGGTGCGCCAGACGGCAGCCGACCTCGCCGAGGCGCTGGCGCTGGTCGATACGCTCGCCCATGCCTTCATGCTGGCGCGCAAGCCTGATACAGGCGGGGCATGAGCCAGCCGATTCTTGATGCGCAGAACTTCGATTCAGACCGCCAGCACTGGATACAGGTGCGGGTTTATTATGAGGACACCGATTTCACCGGCATGGTCTATCACGCCAATTACCTGCGCTTCTTTGAGCGGGGCCGGTCGGATCATCTGAGGGATGCAGGGATTTCCCACCAGTCGCTGCTGGCGCGGGAAGATCCGGCGGCGTTCACGCTGACGAATGTGAATGTGACTTACAGAAAGCCTGCGAAGGTCGATGACCTCCTGCACATCCGCACACGCTATCTGGGGATGGACGGGCCGCGCATCCGGTTCCAGCAGGCCTGCCTGCGCGGCGGGGAGGTTCTGGCCGAGGCGGAGATCACGGCGGTGATGATCCATGCCGACGGGCGGTTGCGGCGGCCGATCCGGGAAATCGCCGAGCATCTGGACGCCTATCGCTGGCTGCCCTGAAGGTTAAGTTTCAGCCATCTTTCCTTAACGAAAGCAGGCGCAGCGTTATCTGAGCGCGGCAATGCCCGGCAGGCGCCGTGTTTCTGCCGGATTTACAGAAGATGACAGGGCGGAAATTGCCAGTCCGGCCAGTTGAACCCGGCCGGATTTCTGGTACCGCGAGGGGGGTGCCGGCTGCCGCCGGAGCCCGTTGCAGATCTTGGAGAGTGCGAGGCACATGGAAACGGAAGCAATCGGCGCAGTCGCCAGCCATGCGGATTTTTCGCTGTGGAGCCTGCTCATGGCGGCCGATGTGGTCGTCAAGCTGGTGCTCGTGATCCTGTTTGTCGCCTCCGTCTGGTCGTGGATCGTGATTGGCGAGAAATGGTTTTCGCTGGCGGCGCTGAAGAAGCAGGCGCGCGAGTTTGAAGAGGCCTTCTGGGGCGGCCGGGCGGGGGACCTTGATCCGCGCTCGGGCCAGTCCGGCAAGGATCCGGCGAGCCGGGTGTTCATCTCCGCAGCGCGGGAATGGTCTGATGCCGGCCGTTCGGTGCCGACCCCGGCAGAGGCGGCGGCGATCGTGGCGCGGGCGGAACGCTCGATGCGCGCGGCAGTGGACCGCGAGGTTGGGCGCGCCGGCAACGGGCTGTCGATCCTGGCGTCGATTGGCTCAGCCTCGCCCTTCATCGGCCTGTTCGGCACGGTCTGGGGCATCATGAACGCCTTCCTCAACATTGCCGAGCGGCAGGATACGAGCCTCGGGACGGTGGCCGGGCCGATTGCCGAAGCGCTGTTCGCGACCGGGCTTGGTCTTGTGGCCGCGATCCCGGCGGTGATTTTCTACAACAAGTTCACGGCGGATGTGACGAAGCTCGCCGACCAGCTCGACACCTTCTCGCAGGATGTGCTGGTGCGCCTGTCGCGCCGCGCGTCCGACACGATGCGGGGCTGAAGCGATGGGCATGATCCTCGGCTCCGGCGGCAAGGGCGGACGGCGCGGGCGCCGGTCGCTGAATGCCGAGATCAACGTCACGCCCTTCGTGGACGTGATGCTGGTGCTGCTGATCGTGTTCATGGTGACCGCGCCGCTGCTGATCCGGGGCGAGGCGGTGAACCTGCCCAAGACCAATTCCGCGCCGCTGAAGGCCGATCCGAATGATGCGCCTCTGACCGTCTGGGTGCGCGCCGATGGCACGGTTCTGGTGCAGCAGACCGAGATTGCGATTGAGGCGCTCGGCCCGCAGCTCGTGGCGATCGTGGGCGAAGGCTATGACAAGGACGTGTTCCTGTATGCTGATGAGAGCGTGCCCTATGGCGTCGTGATGGATGTGACGGCGGAGGTCCGGCGGGCCGGCTTCACGCGCATGTCCTTCATCACCGAACAGAAGACCCGCTGATCCGCCTCGCCGGAAGGAGTCCTGCCCCAAGATGCTGCGCGGCCTGACAGTCTCCACCCTTGTCCATGCCAGCGTGCTGGCGATGGCGGTGATGTCGTGGCCGGAGCCGAAGTCGGAATGCGCGCGGGAGATCGAGCGGCTTCGGCGCGAGCAGCCGGGGATCAGCGCGATTGAGATCGTGATGCGCCTGCCGCAATGTGCGGCGTCGAGCGAATTGCCGATAGACTTTGTCGAGATCGGGCGTCTGCCGGATGTCTCGGAGCTGCGCCGCAGCGAGACGCCCCAGCCGGAGCCGGAGTCTGCCCCGCCGCCGCCGGAGCCGGAGCGGCCGGTTTCGCCGCCGCCGCCCCCGCCGCCTCCGGCCCCTCCGCCGGAGCCGGAGGTCAGCGTGCCGGATCCACGCCAGCCGCCGCCCCAGCGCCAGCCCGAGCCGAAGGCAGAGCCCCCGCCGCGCCGTGACCCGCCGCCTCAGCGCCCGCCGCAGCGCCGGCCGGAGCCGCAACCCAAGAATGATCTCGACTTCCTCGATGATTTCGAGAGCGCGCTGCGTGACCGCCGCCAACAGACCCCTCAGCGCCCGCCGGCGCAGGAGACGGGCCAGCAGGCCAGCCAGGCTGACCGCGACCGCGCGGGCGCAGGTGCCCGGACGGCGAGCACGGCCTCGCTGGAAGCGGCGCTGCGCCGCCAGATCATGGAATGCTGGCGCGGGGTGGACGACATGCCCCCAGAGCATCAGATTGATGTGAAAGTGCGCGTCCAGCTGAACCGGGATGGCTCGCTGGCACGGCCTGTGGAAGCGGTGACGCCGCAGCGCCGGCCTGTCGGGCGGTCCGGCATCGCCTGGGACAGGGCGCTGATGGCGGTGCGGGAGTGTGCCGAGATCGGGCGTTACCGCCTGCCGCCGGATGATTATGATTTGTGGAGAGACATCGAGGTCACGCTTGGCCCCCGCCAGAGCTGAGCCGGCCCCGAAACAAGGATCAAAGGAGTTTGACCGGATGATGACCTACCTGAAGAGGTTCCTGGCCGCCGCGCTGCTGGTGCTGGGCCTTGCCATTCCTGCTCATGCCCAGCTGCAGGTGCGGGTGGATGAGGGCAATTTCCGGCCAATGACCATCGCCGTGCCGGATTTCGAAGTGACGGGCACGAACACGCAGCTCGCCCGCCAGATCGCCGATGTAATCCGGGCTGACCTGGCCTCTACCGGCCTGTTCGATATCCAGAACCCGGCCTCGTTCATCCAGCGCGACCTGACGATCCGCGCCGAGCCGCGCTTTGCCGACTGGCGGATCATCCGCACCGAGGCGCTGGTGGCGGGTGCGTTCGAGGAGCTGCCGGATGGCCGGATCGCAGTCTCGTTCCGGCTGTGGGACGTGTTCGGCGGCGAGATCATGCAGATCAATGGCCAGGCCGGGCGCCGGATCGCGATTTCGCCGGATGACTGGCGCCGGGCAGCCCACAAGGTGGCCGACTCGATTTATGAGCGCCTGACGGGCGAGGACCCCTATTTCGACACCCGCATCGTCTATATCGCCGAAACCGGACCGCGCACCGAGCGGGTGAAGCGGCTGGCGATCATGGATAGCGACGGGGCGAACCAGCAATACCTGACCTCTGGCCGCTCGACCGTGCTGACGCCGCGCTTCAGCCCGTCGAACCAGCAGATCACCTACCTCTCCTATGAGGGCGGGCGGCCGCGTGTGTACCTCTTCGACATCAGCACCGGCCGGCAGGAACTGCTCGGCAACTTCCCGGGCATGACCTTTGCGCCGCGCTTCACCACCGACGGGCAGGGGATCCTGTTCTCGCAGGCACAGGGCGGCTCGACCGACATCTACATGATGAACCTGCGCACGCGGGAGAGCCGGCGGCTGACCAATTCGCCGTCGATCGACACCTCGCCCTCGATGTCGCCGGATGGCCGGTCGATCGTGTTCAACTCCGACCGGGGCGGCACGCCGCAGCTGTATGTGATGAACACGGACGGTTCGCCCCGCGCCTGCCCCTCGGGCGGGCAGGATGTGGCCTGCCGGATCACCTTCGGCCGGGGCCGCTATTCGACGCCGGTCTGGTCGCCGCGCGGCGACCTGATCGCCTTCACCAAGCAGGAAGGCGGGCGGTTCTATATCGGCGTGATCGGCGCGGACGGGCGCGGCGAGCGCCTGCTGACCGAGTCTTACCTGGACGAAGGCCCCGACTGGTCACCCAATGGCCGGGTCATTATCTTCTTCCGGGAAGCCCGCGCGGGTGCCAGCCCGCAACTGTGGACCATCGACCTTTCGGGCCGGAACGAACGGCGGCTGATGACGCCGACAGACGCCTCCGACCCCGCCTGGTCGCCCCTGCTGCCATGAGAACGGCGGTGGGAGCGGTGCAACCGCGCTCAAATAAGGCCGATTTGTGGCTATTTTGGCACATTTCGGAGGGAATCGACGCGGAATCCGATTGTCGCGCGATTTCAGTCAGAATAACTACACAGAAGCCCGCTAACGGGCCGTCGATAACAAAACCGCTCAGCGGTCAGTTAGTGAACGCAATACCCCCCAACCTGGAGTCCTGACACATGAACACCATTCTGAAAGTCTCTGCTGCCGCGGCTCTGCTCGTTGCAGCCTCAGCCTGCGCCACCCGGCAGCCGCCGCCGCCGGCTGAGACCCCGGCTACGCCGCCTGTCCAGCAGACGCAGCCTGAAGCCCCGCGCACCCCGACCCCGACCCCGCCGGCTGAAACCTCCAACATTACGCCCGGCTCGGTTCAGGATTTCGCCGTGAACGTCGGCGAGCGCGTCTTCTTCGACCTCGACCAGTACCGCCTCGACTCCGAAGATCAGGAAGTGCTGCGCCGCCAGGCTGCCTGGCTGCAGGCCTATCCGAACGTCCGTGTCCTGATCGCCGGCAATGCTGACGAGCGCGGCACGCGTGAATACAACCTCGCCCTCGGCGAGCGCCGCGCCAATGCGGTGAAGAACTACCTGGTCAGCCTCGGCGTCAGCGCCTCGCGCATCGACACCGTTTCCTGGGGCAAGGAGCGTCCGATCGCTCAAGGCTCCAACGAAGCCGCCTGGGCCCAGAACCGGAACGCCTGGACCCAGATCGTTTCCGGCGCCACCAGCTAAGCCGGCCAGCTAGGCCGGGCTGATAAAATCAGCTGAAATCTGCAGCCGGGCGCCATAATTTGGCCCCGGCTGTTTCTTTTAGTGCATCCGCGCCATTCCTGCCCTCAACCCCGGAGACCCTGGTCATGATCAAACCTGCCTATATCGGTCTGGCCCTTGCGGGCGTGCTGGTGATGACGGGCGCGGCCCATACACAGGTTCGCGGGGCGCCGATCACCAAGGGGGTGACCACCGGCGACCTGTCCCAGCAGGTCGACCAGACCCGCCAGCAGACCGCTGACCTGATGCTGCAGCTGAACCAGAACGCCTCGGACATCCGTACCCTGAATGGCCGGATCGAGGCGCTGTCTTTCGAGCTGAACCAGACGCGCAGCGCAAATGCTGACCTCGTGAAGGATAATGAAGCGCTGGCGAGCGAGCTGGCGCAGCTGGAGGCGCAGCTGGCGATGCAGGCGCGGGCGATCACCGCGATCCAGATGGTGCTCGGCATCGAGCCGGAGGAAATGCCGGTTGCGGCAGCGCCCTCGAGCGGCGGCGCGCAGGTGAACGGGCGTGCCATGGCCGGAACCGGAGCCGCAAACGGAGCTGGAACCGGGCAGGGACCCGCTGTGCTCGTGCCGGGCGGCGCGCTGCCGGCAGGCTCCGTCGGCCGGGAAGGATCGCTCGGCACGCTGCCGGCAAGCCAGCTTCCGGGCGAGGCGGGCCCGCTGTTTGCGCTGGCGCGCCAGCGGCTCTTGCAACTGGACTATACCGGCGCCGAAGAGGCGTTCCGGTCCTTCATCGACAAGTTCGGCAATGACCGCCAGGCCGGCGAAGCGCATTTCTGGCTCGGCGAGGCCCTGCACCAGCAGGGCGCCCATGCCGAAAGCGGCGCGGCCTACACGACGATGATCCGGTCTTTCCCGGATGATGAGCGCGCGCCCGATGCGCTCGCCCGGCTGGCCCGCGCAATGCGGCTGATCGGGGATACGCAGCGCGCCTGCCAGGCGCTGGACCAGCTGCCGCGCCGCTATCCGAACGCCTCGCGCACCGTGCGCGACATGGCGGCGGTCGAGCGGACCCGCTCCGGGTGCCCGGGCTGAGCCCTGAGGCCTCGTTTGCGGCGGCGCTCGGTGCGCTGCCGGGATTCCTGCGGGAAGGCCCGTTCGGGCTCGCCGTCTCCGGCGGCAGCGATTCCATGGCCTTGCTGTACCTTGCAGGGGACTATTCCGCGCAGCGCGGCACGGCGCTGGCCGTCTTTACCGTCGATCATGGTCTGAGGCCGGACGCGGCAGCAGAGGCCGCGAGGGTTGCCGATGCCTGCGCGCAGCTGGGTCTGGCGCACCGGACGCTGCAGCTCGCCGGCCTTAAGACGCAGCAGGCGGGCCTGCGGCGGGCGCGCCATGCGGCGCTCGCGGTTGCCCTCAAGCAGGCTGGTGGCCGGCTGCTGCTGACCGGGCATACGGGCGATGACCAGGCCGAGACCTTCCTGATGCGGGCGCGGCAGGGGTCGGGCTGGTATGGGCTGGCGGGGATGCAGGCGCTGTCGCTGTCGCCGGTCTGGCCGGAAGGGGCGGGGGTGTGGATCGCGCGGCCATTGCTGGGGCTGCGGCGGGCAGAGCTCCGCGCCTGGCTGGCGGGCCGGGGCGAGGGCTGGTCGGAGGATCCGTCGAATGACAATGCAGCTTTCGAGCGGGTGCGGGTGAGGCAGATGCTGGCGGGTGCGCCGGGCCTGTTCGGGCAGGTGATGCGCTGCCGGGAGGATTTTGCGCGGCTGCGGCGGCTGGAAGACCGGGCGCTGGCCCGCTGGCTGGATCAGGGCGTGGAAGTCCGGGCGCATGATATTGCGGCGCGCTTCGAGACGCTTCCGCCGGAACGGGCGGCGCGCGGGCTGGGCCTCCTGATCCAGGCGGTGACCGGCGCGGAGACCCCGCCGCGCAGCGAGGCGCTGGCGCGCTTGTCCGGGCGGATCACGGGACAAGGGCAGGATTTCCGGGGCGCGACGCTGGGCGGGGCAAGGCTGCTTCCCCTGCGGGACGGCCGGGTTTCAGTCCGGACCGAGCATCCGGGTCGCGCTGGGGCCGATTGCCAGCTTCGCCTGGGGCTGTTCCGGCTGTCGCTGGCCCCAAATGTCGCAGAAAATGCACACGGCGCAGGAAAGGAGTCGTTTTTATACACTCCGGTGCCTATGTTCTAACCAAGTCGAGATATGCTCGCTGTCTGTAACATTGATGGGACCCTGACATGAACGTCCGCAATCTGGCGATCTGGGGCGCGCTTGCCCTCCTCGTGATCGGTATGGCTGTCATGATGGGCGGCAATCCGGAAGTCGCCCGCGCGCAGCCTGCAAAGCTGTCGGAAATCTACAGCCTCGCCGAACAGGGCAGGCTGGCGGATGCGACGCTTGGCAACACGACGCTTGTCGTGCGCACCAGCGATGGCCGGCTGCTGAAAAGCGAGCTGCGCTCGCTCGACATGCGCACCGAGGAAGTCCTCAGCCAGAACAATGTCCCGTTTGAAGTGAAGCCGGATACCGGGCGCAACAATGTCGCCTCGATCCTCCTGTCGCTGCTGCCGATCCTGCTGATCGTCGGCTTTGTCTTCTTCATGATGCGCCAGATGCAGGGCGGGGGCGCGCGCGGCGCGATGAATTTCGGCAAGTCCCGCGCCCGGCTGCTGACCGAGAAGCATGGCCGCGTGACGTTTGACGATGTGGCCGGCGTGGATGAGGCGAAGGAAGAGCTGCAGGAGATCGTCGAATTCCTGCAGGATCCGTCCAAGTTCCAGCGCCTCGGCGGCAAGATTCCGAAAGGCGCGCTGCTGGTCGGCCCGCCGGGCACTGGCAAGACGCTGCTCGCCCGGGCTGTCGCCGGCGAGGCGGGCGTGCCCTTCTTCACAATCTCCGGCTCTGACTTTGTCGAGATGTTCGTCGGCGTCGGCGCCAGCCGCGTGCGCGACATGTTCGAACAGGCCAAGCGCTCGGCGCCGTGCATCATCTTCATCGACGAGATCGACGCGGTCGGCCGCTCGCGCGGCGCAGGCCTCGGCGGCGGCAATGATGAGCGCGAGCAGACGCTGAACCAGCTGCTGGTCGAGATGGACGGCTTCGAGGCCAATGAAGGCATCATCATTATGGCGGCTACCAACCGTCCGGACGTGCTGGACCCGGCGCTGCTGCGCCCCGGCCGGTTCGACCGGCAGGTGACGGTCGGCAATCCGGACATCATCGGCCGCGAGAAGATCCTGAAGGTGCACATGCGCAATGTGCCGGTGGCGAAGGATGTGTCGACCAAGACGATTGCGCGCGGCACGCCGGGCTTCTCGGGCGCCGACCTCGCCAACCTCGTCAACGAGGCGGCGCTGCTGGCCGCGCGGCGCGGCAAGCGGGTCGTCTCGATGCAGGAATTCGAGGACGCCAAGGACAAGGTGCTGATGGGACCCGAGCGCCGCTCGATGGTCATGTCGGAGAAGGAGAAGATCCTCACCGCCTGGCACGAGGCTGGTCACGCCATTGTCGCGATGAAGGTGCCTGCGGCAGACCCTGTGCACAAGGCGACGATCATCCCGCGCGGGCGCGCGCTGGGCATGGTCATGCAGCTGCCCGAAGACGACAAGCTGTCGATGTCGAAGATCGAGATGACCTCGCGCCTCGCCATCATCATGGGCGGGCGCGTGGCCGAAGAGCTGAAATTCGGCGATGACAATGTCACCGCCGGTGCAGCCTCGGACATCCAGCAGGCGACACGGCTTGCCCGCGCGATGGTTACCCGCTGGGGCTATTCGGACATCATCGGGCCGGTCGATTACGGCTCCGACCAGGGCGATGTGTTCCTCG
This sequence comes from Hyphomonas sp., assembly GCF_046313735.1. Taxonomy (GTDB): domain Bacteria; phylum Pseudomonadota; class Alphaproteobacteria; order Caulobacterales; family Hyphomonadaceae; genus Hyphomonas. The sequence goes on along the minus strand of NZ_JBKBXW010000006.1, from coordinate 110,716 downwards.
GCCAGCAGCTCATGCAGTCGAGCCATATTTCCGAGGAGACCTCGCGCAAGATCGAGGAAGAAGTCCGCAAGCTGATCGAACAGGGCAAGGTGGATGCCCGTCATGTGATGACGGAATACCGGAAGGAATGGGAAGCGATCGCCAATGGCCTGCTCGAATACGAGACGCTGACAGGCGAGGAGATTGCCGAACTCCTGAAAGGCAATGCGCCGAGCCGCCCGGAGGAGTCGGATGATGATTCCGGCCCGTCTTCGGCTGTGCCGGTGATCGGCAAGCGCAAGAAGCCCAAGGAGGGCGGGGAAGGCATCGGCCCGGCTGAGCCGAACCCGGCCTGACGCGCCCCGGCGCTTTGGGAGTTAATTGAATTAATGCCTCCGGCTGTACCGGAGGCATTTTTCTTTTTCCGGGCACATTTCCGTCTGAATCCCCTGTAATCTCGCCGCCAGATCAAGGGAGCAGGAGGACACAATGCGGATCACCCATCTACTCGCAGGCGCAGCGCTGGCACTGGTGGCCGCCTGCGGGACGACCGTTCAAACCACGGCCGGCGCCGATTACCTCGCGCGCTATGATGGCAGTTATGATGTCGTGGCCGGGGCCAGCGGCTCTGAAGTCGACGGCGAGGTGCGCCGGATTGCGGCGGTCGAGCCGGATATCCGTTTTCCCGCGCGCATCGGCCTTGCGCGGATCGAGAATGGGCGCCTTGCCGCCATTCCGGAACGCGAGGCTGAGGCCTGGGCCGCGCTGGCCGAACAGCTGGACGGCGCCTATGGCGAGTTCGTGCCCGTGAGCCCGCTGATCGCGGCGATGGTGAGCCCGGCGCCGGCAGACCGGCATGGCGCGCGCTATGCGGGCGATACGATTGCCGATATCCGGCGCGGCGCCGCGCGCCAGCATCTCGACTATGTGCTGGCCTATGAAGTCGCGACCGCGCATTCCAGCCGGGGCAGCGCGATCTCGGCGGCGGACCTGACGGTGATCGGCATGTTCGTCCTGCCGGGACGCAGCGTGCAGGCAGAAGCCGCCGCCAGCGGCATCCTGATTGATGTGCGCAATGGCTATCCCTATGCCACGCTGACGGCGTTTGCAGACCGGCGCGGCCTGTCGCGCACGATCAATGCATGGGAAGTGCGTCAGGACATGCTGCGGGATGCCTCCGCCAAGGCGGTGCTGGAATTGGCCGGCGAGCTGGGCACGGCGTTGGAGCTTTTGAAAGTGGCCTCGGAGGAGAAGGCGGCCGCCGCTGCGAATGCTGCGCAGGAGGCCGCAGCCGGTGCAGGTTGAGCCTGCGGCCCGGTTTTGCTTGCCATATGAGGCAGGGGCGGTAGGGTCCGGGGCCATGATGATGAGACTGGCAGCCGCCCCCGCCTTCGCCCTGATCCTTGCCGCTTGTTCGCCGGCGTCTGCGCCGGAAGCTCCGTCCCCTGTGCCGCCCGAAGCTGCGGTGACGGAAACTGAAACTGAAACTGAAACAGCAGGCGTCAGCTTTGCCGAGGGCCTGTCCGCTTTGTGCGGGCAATCCTTCGAGGGGCGCGTCGTCTCCGACGATCCGATGGATGATGAGTGGCGGGCGAACCGGCTGGTCGTGCATGTGCGCGATTGTGCACCGGGCGAATTCCGCCTGCCGCTGAGTGTCGGCGAGGACCGCTCGCGCACCTGGGTGCTGACGACCATGGGGGAGGGCGGCGCCTGGGAGCTGCGCCATATCCACCTGCATGAGGATGGCAGCCCGGATGCGCTGACGATGTATGGCGGCTATTCGATTTCGGACCCGGATGCGTGGCGGCAGGAATTCCCCGCCGACCAGTCCACCAAGGATTTGTTCGACCAGGAAGGCATCCCGGTTTCGAAGGACAATATCTGGGCGATGGAAGTGCGCGCGGAGGAGCAGATCTTCGCCTATGAGCTCAGCCGCCCGAACCGGCTCTTCCGGGTCGAGGTGGACCTGTCGCGGCCGGTCGAGACGCCGCCGGCACATTGGGGCGAGCCTGCGGCTGAGGATTGAGTATCGCGGCGCGCCGGTCTTCACGCCGGTCAGCCGCTTCGTGCACCGTCCGCTGGACGGGGCCTTCCATACCGCGACGCGGTTCGAGCCGCCGATGCCGGCGCCCGTGCCGGGGCAGGGATGGCCGGTCTGGGTGCTGGAGCATCGCGGGCACACGCTGTTCTTCGCAAGCCCGGAGGAGATGGCGCATGTCGCCGATGTGCTGGGCCAGCGCGTGCTGGCGAAGCCCCGGCGGCTGGGCGAGGCGCTGTCGGCGGTGAATTCGCACTGGCTCTCGCGCATGGACAAGGCCTGGCTCAGCTGGAAGGTGCGCCAGGAGGTGGTGGTGAAACTGAAGGGCGCGCTGGCGGGTTGAGGTCCCTTCGGTCAGCCCGGTGCTTCCCATTCCGCTGCCCGCGCGATAGACAGCCCGCCACACCGCCGGAAATCATCCAGTATCAAGAGGTTCGTCATGGCCGGGCATAGCAAATGGGCCAATATCCAGCACCGCAAGGGCAAGCAGGACAAGAAGCGCGCCGTGCTGTTCTCGCGCCTGTCGAAGGAGATCACGGTCGCCGCCAAGATGGGCGGGCCGGACCCGAACATGAACCCGCGCCTGCGCCTCGCGATCCAGAACGCCAAGGGCGCCTCCGTGCCCAAGGACAATATCCAGCGCGCGATCGATAAAGGCCAGGCCGGCGGCGGGGCAGACTATGCCGATATCCGCTATGAAGGCGTTGGCCCCGGCGGCGTCGGCATCATCGTGGAGGCCTCCACCGACAACAAGAACCGTACGGCAACTGATGTGCGCTCGGCCTTCTCCAAGAATGGCGGGGCGCTCGGCACGACGGGGTCTGTCTCGTTCAATTTCGACCAGCTCGGCGAAATCGAATACCCGCTGGAAGCCGGCACAGCCGATGAGGTGATGGAAGCGGCGATCATGGCGGGCGCGAAGGACGCCGAGACCGATGAGGAAAGCCACTGGATCTATACCGAACGGGAAGACTTCGCCGCCGTCAGCGCAGCGCTCTCTGAAGAGCTGGGCGCAAAGGCAGAGCCGAAATCGGCCAAGATCATGTGGAAGGCAAAAGTAAACGTCTCCGTCGAGGGCGACAATGCCGACCAGCTGATGAAGCTGCTCGATGCGCTGGACGAGCTGGATGACGTGCAGAACGTCTATGACAATTCGGAGCTCTCCGAAGAGGAAATGGCGCGGCTCGCGGGGTAGGGCGGGGGAGCTGCGGCTCTCCGGATTTCGTCTGTGCACTGAATTTTACTGGGTCCCGGCGAATGCCGGGACCCAGCGCATCAGATGCCAAGCCCCAAACTCTCCAGTATCGTCTCATTGTCCGCCCCCGGCCGGGGCGGGGGTGTTTCGAGGCGGGCGGGCGTGGCGGAGAAGTGGACGGGGTGGCGCATCGTGCGGTAGGGACCGGCCTCGGGATGCTCCGCCTGCTGAAAGAAACCGGTTGCGGCAAGGTGGGGGTCGGTCAGGACGTCGGCAAGGTCGTTATAGCGCATGGCCGGGATATCGGCCTTGTCCATCAGGTCCAGCCATTCCTCGGTGGTGCGCGTGGCGGTGACTTCCTCGATCAGGGCGTACAGCTCCCCGATATGCTCCGTGCGTGCCTGATAGGTGGAAAAGCGCGGATCGGCGAACACGCCCGGGCGGCCGCCGATCTCGAAGAATCTCGCCCACTGGTCATCCGAATACGGAACAAGTCCGATATAGCCGTTCTTTGTGGGATAAGGGCGCCGGTTGGGATTGACTGAGCGGGTGTAGGCGAGGCGCCCATTGCCGGGCAGGAAGGTCTCTCCGTAAAGGTTCTCCACCATGTTGAAGAAGGTGAAGCTCTCCAGCATGGGCACCTGCACGAACTGGCCTTCGCCGGTGCGGGCGCGGTGAAAGAGAGCAGCGAGCGTCGCATAGACGGCAAAGAGGCCGGAGGTCTTGTCCGCAATCAGCGACGGGGCGTATTCCGGCCGGCCGCCCGAGCGTAAGGCATTCAGCGCGGCAAAGCCGGAGGCGCCCTGGATGAGATCGTCATAGGCCTGCCGGCGCTCATATGGCCCGCCCTTGCCGAAACCGGCGCAGTGCACATAGACGATGTCTTCCTTCAGGGCGCGGACGGTGTCGTAGCCGAAGCCGAGCCGTTCCATGCCGGCCAGGCGGACATTATGGAAGAATACATCGGCTGACTTCAGCAGCGCGGCCAGCGTCTCCTTCCCCTCCGGCGTGCGCGCATCCAGCGTGACGGCCTTCTTGTTGCGATTGAGCGCCATGTAGATCGGGCCGAGATCGCCGGTGGGCGAGGCGCCGGCATAGCGCATGATATCGCCATTGCCGGGCGGCTCCACCTTGATCACCTCTGCGCCGAGGTCTGCGAGGATCAGCGTCGCGAACGGGCCGAGCACGACCGAGCTCATGTCGATGATGCGCACGCCCGCGAGTGGGCCTGTCCGGGGGCCGGAGCGGGAATCTGTGGTCATGCGCGGGCCTCCTTGAAGGTGGGATGCCCGTTACTGCCTTGCCGCGCGGGCAGGGATCAAGGTGTCCCCCTGCGGAACTCAGAAGCGGTCAGGTCCAGCGCGAGGCGGGCGGCGTCTATATCGGCAATCTTTGCATCGAACAGGCTCCAGTCGTCTCCATCCGCGATAGGTGCCCACAGCGCTTCGACTTCCTCGATGACGAGACTTGCGGGGGAGGGGCGCTTGAAATAGGCGTGGCCGAGGCGTTCGGGCCGCACGGGGGTGCGGGCCTCCAGAAGCGCGCGGACGGGCGCGAAGCCGGCGGCGCGGTAGAGCGCTGCCTGCGGCGAGGCCTCGGCGCGCGCGGCGCTGAGCCCGCCGCCGAACCAGTCGAAAAAGGTCTGGTTCCACGCGGCGCCGCTTTCCGTCATCCAGCCATAGAAGGCTTGCAGGAGCTCGATGTCCTTTTCGGTGTTGCCGAGGGGTGCGAGGCCGAGCAGGGCATGAGTTTGGGCGATGAAGCTCTCCCGGTAGGCGGTCTCGTAGGGGGCAAGGGCCTTGGCGAGTTCATCGGCGTCGCCGAGCAGGAGGAGCGCAGAGGCGAGCTGCTGCAGGGCCCAGCCGCCCTGCACGGGCTGGCGGCCGAACCGGTAGAGGCCCTGGCCATCAAAATAGGCGGCGGTGAAGTTCGGGTCGGACACGGGCAGGAACCGCCAGGGGCCGAAATCGAAGGTTTCGCCCGTGATGTTGAAATTATCGGTATTCATCACGCCGTGAACGAAGCCGGCGGCCATCCACTGGCCGATCATGCGGCCGGTCTCGCGGGTGATGCATTCCAGCAGGGCGGCGACCTTGCGGCCCATCTCCGGATCGTCCGCCTCGGGATAGAATTCGGCGATGCAGTAATCGATGAGCGCGGCCATCGCCTCGCGGTCTTCCAGCCAGGCGCAGCGCTGGAAGCTGCCGAAGCGGATATGGCTGTGCGAGAGGCGCACGAGGACGGAGGAGCGGGTGGGGGAGGGCTCGTCATTGCGGTGGAGCTGCTCGCCGGTTTCGATCAGGCTGAAGGCCTTGGAGGTGTAGACGCCGAGGGCTTCGAGCCAGTTTGCGGCGAGGATCTCACGGACGCCGCCCTTCAGGGTGAGCCGTCCATCGCCCTGGCGGGAATAGCGGGTCTGGCCGGAGCCCTTGGTGCCGAGGTCGAGCAGGCGGCCCTGCCGATCTCGCACCTGCGCAAAAAGGAAGCCGCGCCCGTCGCCGAGTTCGGGATTGTAAACGCCGAACTGGTGGCCGTGATAGCGCAGCGCGAGCGGCTCGGCGAGATTTCCCGGAACAGGCGCAAATGCACCGAAATGCGCGATCCAGGCTTCGTCCGCCAGCTGGTCCAGCCCGGTCTCTTCTGCCCAGCGCTGGTTGCGCCAGCGCAACACATGGCGCGGAAAATCGGCTGCCGCTGCGGCATCCCCGATCCATTGTGCAATGCGAAGGATCGGGGGCGCCCCCTTCGGCACGTCTGAATCAGATGTGTTTTCCATTATTTTCAATCCTTTGCGAGTGGGAAGCGCCATACTTCGGCAGCCCCAAAGTTCCAAAAAGACATGCAGCGGCGCAGCACAACTGACCCCTTCCCGCAACGTCATTCGCGCAGCAGAGTGGTAGATGTCTAGTTTGTTACAAGCGGCATAAGCTTGCGCAAAGACAAAGTATAATGGGAGGAAACGAATGAACCATTTCAAGGAATTGCTGTTCTGTGCGTCGGCCATTGCGCTTGGCGGGAGTATGACAGCGCAGGCGCAGGAAGATGAAAACCAGCGCCGGCTCACCACCGTTACCGTAACCGGCTCGTTCATCCAGGGTACGCCCGAGGATGCCGCGCTGCCCGTGGATGTCCTGACCGCAGAGGACCTGCGCCTCCAGGGCAATCCGTCAGCGCTTGACCTGATCAAGTCCCTGCCAGTCTCCAGCGGCGTGCTCGGCGATACGAACCAGTTCGATGGCCGCGCACAGGGCTCGGAGGGCTCCGGCACCATCAACCTGCGCGGCCTTGGTGCCTCGCGGACCCTGGTCCTCCTTGATGGCAAACGCCTCGCCCCCAACCCGTTCGCCTTTGCAGGTAACGGCTCGGTCGATACCAATATCCTGCCGCTTGCCGCTGTGGGCCGGATCGAGATCCTGAAGGATGGTGCGGCGGCCACTTATGGCTCTGACGCTGTCGCCGGCGTGGTCAACTTCATCACCCGCCGCAACTTTGAAGGGTTCGAGGTCGGCGGCGACTACAAGTTCGTTGATGGATCGGATGGCGACTATACGCTGAGCGCCGTCGGTGGATGGAACATCGGCACAGCCAACTTCCTTCTCGCTGCCGGTTATCAGAAGCGCTCGGAGCTGCCGACTACGGAGCGGGATTGGGCACTGCAGGACTTCCTCAGCAACCCGCAAGGCGGCTGGTCACTCGTTGGTAATCCGGGCGCCTTCCTGCCGGTCAGCGCGGCGTTTTCTCCCGTGCAGGGAGTGACCCGCGATCCGGCCTGCGGAAACTTTGCCGGCATTCCGCTGGTGACTGGCACAACGCCGGTCTGCGGCTTCCAGTTCACTCCGTTCGACAACATCACCGAGGAAGAGAAGCGGTATCAGATTCTCGGAAAGGCTGATTTCGAGCTTGCGCCCGCGCACAACCTCTCTGTGCAGGCATTCTATTCGGCGACGGAAGTACCGAAGATCGCCTTCTCGCCGTCCTTCCCGCCAGTCGGCGGGGCCAGCGCGCCGACGGCGGACGCCTCGCTCATTCCGGGGCAGTTCTTCGTGCCCGCGAACAATCCGGGCTTCCAAGCCCTGGTGGCGCAGAACCCGACCCTTGTGCCCGGATCGACTGCAGGGGTCTTCCTCATTGCAACCCGTCCGCTGGGCTTCGGCGGCAACGCACTGGCCGGCGGCCGGGGTTCCGAACGCAGCTACCGGGAGTATGAGCACTATCGCTTCTCGGCCGAGATGAAAGGCGAACTGACCGAAGGCATCAATTACACTGCCTCAGTCACAACCGGTTCACAGGTTGGTCGTCGCACGAACGAGGATACGATCGTCAACCGCTACGCGCTCGCGCTACGCGGCCTTGGCGGTACGGGCTGTAACGTAGCTGCGAATACGCCCGGCCAGAACGGGTGCCTCTGGTTCAACCCGTTCTCCACCGGGATCCAGACCAATGTGGTCACCGGGCAGACCAACCCGAACTATGTCGCCTCGACTGCAAACTCCAACGAAGTGCTCGACTTCTTCCTGACAGACTCCTTCACCGAGCAGGAAATGAAGCTGACCGTGTTCGAAGCGGTGCTTGACGGCATGCTGCCGATCACGCTCGGCGGCGGCCAGGTCGGCTGGGCTTTCGGCGGCCAGTTCCGCCAGGAAGAGTTTGACCGTCAGTATAACGACATAGCAAACCTGAATGTCACACCGTGTATCGCCACGGTGACAACGGGCACGACAACCTGTGCCCAGCCGGTTGGCGCGCTCGGCTTCCTCGCCGGCTCACGCCCACTGAATGCCTCGCGCGACGTGAAGGCGGTGTTCGCTGAGTTCAACCTGCCGCTCACGGAAGATATCAACGCTCAGGTTGCCGCGCGCTATGAAGACTATGGCAGCGGCATCGGCTCGACCTTCGATCCGAAACTGTCGGTGCGTTGGCAGGTGGCCGATCCGCTTGCCCTGCGGGCTTCGGTCGGCACGACCTTCCGCGGTCCGGCCCTGACGCAGACTGCGACCGGCGCTGTTACCTCGCTGCAGAGCGTGGGCGGCACCTTCCGGGCCGTCGACATCGCTGGTAACCCTAACCTGACCCCGGAAAGCGCGTTCACTTACAATGTCGGCGCAATTGTCCGGACTGGCGGCCTGCGCGCCACGGTGGATTACTGGAGCTTCGACTTTGACGATTCCGTCATTGCCGAGCCGGTTGCCAGCATGGTTGCTGCCATGTTCCCGACCGGCCAGCCGAACAATTGCGGCAACCCGGCCTTCGCAGCGCTGGAGGCGCGCTTCACCTTTACCGGTGCCTGCGCGGTCGGCAACGTGTCGCGCCTGTCGACGCAATATGCCAACGGCCCGAACATCAAGACCTCGGGTATCGACGTCAGCGTCGATTACACCTTCGAAGATGTGGGCCCGGCCAGTTCCGACCTGACCCTCGGCTTCGCGGGCAGCCGCGTGCTGAAATATGATGTCGGCGAGGTGACGGTCGAAGGCATCCGCGTGGGCGCGCCGTTCTCGGCCGTCGGCTTCCTGAACTTCCAGACGGTGGCCACCCCGCTGCCGGAGCTGAAGTTCGAAGCCTATGCCAATGTCTCGACCGACAACATAAATGCCCGCCTGACGGCCCGTTACATCGGTGAGTATGAAGACCAGCGCACGGGCCTCTTCACGGCGCCGAACCCGAACTGGCCGACACCGGGCATCGTCCTGCCGCAGGGCCAGACGATTAAGTCGTTCACCAGCTACGATGCAACGGTTGTCTGGCAGCTACCCTGGCAGACAACAGTGTCGGCGACGGTCGAGAATATTCTCGACACCGACCCGTCATTTGCCCGCCTTGAACTGAACTATGATCCGTTCACGGGCAGCCCGATTGGCCGGACCTTCAAGCTGGGCGTGACCAAGCGCTTCGGCCCCGGCAGCTGACAGGCTGTATGAATGAAACGAAGGCGGCTCCCGGAAACGGGGGCCGTTTTTTATTGGGCGGCTTTCAGCGCGCAAAAGAAAAGGGCGGCCGCGAGGCCGCCCTTCCTGTTTGTGCGCGAGGCTGGGATCAGCCGCGGATCGACAGTTCGATGCCGATGGTGCGGCCGGGCTGCAGCGGCTGGAAGGTGCCAGCGGCCGGGCGCGGATCGAACGGGGCGTTGACGCCGTTGGACAGGTTCTGCCCGCCCGGCACAGCGCCGGCGAGCGCGCCGCCGAACGGAACCTGCGTGTCACCACCTGCGACGACTTCGTCGAGCAGGTTCTTGCCGAACAGCGAGACCGAGAGGCCGCGAACCGGCGTGTTCCAGGTCAGGTTCGCGTCCAGCATGTCGGCCGGGTTGATCCAGCCCCAGTTATTGTCCGTGTACGCGAACTTGTCGCGGTGCTGGTAGTTCGCGCGGGTGACGAGCGAGCCCCAGTCCTTGAGGTCGAGGTCATGGATGAAGCCGAAGCCATAGGTTGCCTGCGGCACGCGGGGCAGGGCCAGGGCCAGGTCTTCCGGGCCAATCGAGCCATTGCCCGAAATGTCGAAGATGACCTTGGTGTATTCCGCATCAATCAGGCCGACATTGGCCGTCACGAGGAAATTGTCGGTCAGGGCGTAGCGGCCTTCAACCTCGAAGCCCAGAATGTCCGCATCCGCCGTATTCACGATCGTCTGCGCGACGCCCGAGGTCGGCGAGGAGAGGTTCAGCTCGCGCTGCATGTCTTCGATCTGGTTGAAGAAGACAGCGGCGTTGAGCAGGCCCCGGCGATCCTCGGTTTCATACTTGAAGCCGATTTCGTAGGCATTGACCTTCTCTTCGTCAAAGGCGCGGCTGCCGCCCGGCGGGAACAGAGCTTCGAAGGCGAGCGCGTTGGTGATGCGGAAGTTATAGCCGCCCGAGCGCACGCCCTGGGTGTAGTGGCCATAGAACTGCATCAGGTCGGTCGCGGTATACTGGAAGCCGATCTTCGGGTTGAGGTTCGACCAGCTCTGCTTGTCGGCAAAGCCGTTCGGCTCGCCCGGCACGAACGGGTTGGTGCCGGTGATCGGGCAGGTGCCCTGAACCACAGAGCAGAACGGGCGCGGGCGCACATAGGTGATCCGCACGTCCTTTTCCTCGTTGCCGTAGCGCAGGCCGAAGATGCCGGTCCATTTGTCCGTGAACGCATAATCGATCTGGCCGAAGATGCCCCACACGGTGTGGTCCTGGAAGCCGCCGCCATTGAACTGCGCGGCCGAGGCCGTCGGCAGGTTGCGCCGCTCGGTATAGGCGATTTCCTGATTGAAGTAGAAGACACCTGTGGTGATGTCGGCCTTGCCGAAGGTGCCGGCATAGCGCAGCTCGTTGGAGATCTGCTCCTGCGTCAGTTCCGTGTCCGAATGGAACAGGAAGAGCGGCAGGGCGTCGATGTCACCGTTCGAGGTGGAATCGAGATCGCGGTAGCCGAAGATGTTGGTGATCCGGCCATTGCCGAAGCTGACATCATAGTCCGTACGCAGCGTCGCGAAGATCGTTTCGTTGCGGTAGCGGCCGATATTGTCGACGGCGAGGTCGAAATTGTTGCGGTCATAGACGCCGGAATTCTTCGCCGCCGGGCCGTCCGTGATCGTGGAGAAGTATTCGATCTTGCCGAGCATGGTGAGATCGGCGGTCGGGGTCCACTCCAGCGCGCCGCGCGTGATATAGGTCAGCGCTTCGCCGATATTGCCGTTGTCGAACTTGTTGTTGAAGTAGCCGGAATCATAATTCCAGTAGGCGCCGATCTTGCCGTTCAGCTTGCCGTCCACGAGGGGGCCGGAGACGGTGGCCTGGGCGATGGTCGATGGGCCGCCGCGACCGGAATCGATCGGGCCTTCATGCGTCAGGCGGGCCTTGTACTGGAAATCGCTCGTCGGGTTACCGGTGTTGATCAGCACCGCGCCGCCGGTCGTGTTGCGGCCGAAGAGGAGGCCCTGGGGCCCGCGCAGGATTTCGACGCTGTCGAGATCGAACAGGTCAAGCACCACGCCATTGTTCACGCCGAGATACACGCCATCGACGAACACGCCGACGGTCGGGTCGATCGAGGGGATCGAGGAGTTGATGCCGAGGCCGCGGATCGAGAAGTTCGCGGTGCCGCGCGCGGTGCCGATGTCCTCAAGCTGCACGTTCGGCGAGGAGTAGGACAGGCTCTGGATGTCGCGCACCTGAAGGGCTTCCAGCGTGTCGGAATTGAACGCGGTGATCGCGACCGGCACGTTCTGGACGTTCTCGACATCGGCTTTCTTCGTCGCGGTGACGGTGACCGTGCCAAGGACGCGCTCGATGGCGGATTCGCGGGTCGTTTCTTCTTCCTGGGGGAAGGCCGGGCCTGCGAGCAGGAGGGCTGCCGAGGCGGTCGACAGCAGGAGTTTGTTGAAAGTCATTTCCGGGAGTTTCCTCTACTTGGTTTATTGATGCCGGCGGGATCTGCGGTGGACAGCCCGGACCAGTCACGGGTCGGAAGTAGAGTCAGGGAGTAAATATTGAACAACCGGCGCGCAGACGAGGCGCGTTAATCTGCAAGGTGTTGCGGGCAGGTCACGGATGCCGCCGGGGCAGGCGCTGCGGCAAGCTTCAAAGCGCGCCCAAAGCCCGGCCCGTGATCTCGCCGGCCTCGCGAAGCGCGCTGCGGGCGGTGGCCGACATATGGGTGAGGTTCAGGAAGCCGTGCACCATGGACGGGTATTCCTTGTCCGTGACATGCACGCCCATCGCGCGGAGGCGCGCGCCATAAGCGAGGCCTTCATCGCGCAGCGGGTCCCAGCCGCACACGATGATATGCGCCGGCGGCAGGCCGCTCAGCACATCCTCCCCGCCGAACAGCGGCGAGACGCGCGGGTCCATATAGGTGGCCGGGTCGGGCAGGTAGTGGCTGCGGAAGAATTCGAACAGGCCGACCGAGATGAAAAAGCCGCTTTCCTGTGGGGGCATCTTCTTGCTGCGGATGTCTGCGAACTGAAGCAGCGGGTAGAGCAGCAGCTGGAAGGCCGGCATCGGCCCGGCCTGGCGGCGCATTTCCTGACAGAGGAAGGCGGCGAGGTTTCCCCCCGCGCTGTCGCCTGACACGGCGAGCCGGGCGGGATCCATGCCGAGGCTGGCGGCATGTTGCGACAGCCAGAGCCAGACGGCGAGGGCATCATCGTGCGCACACGGAAAACACGTTTCTGGCGCGAGGCGGTAGTCAATGGCCAGCACCCGGCAGCGGGAGCCTTCGGCGAGGCGCCGGCAGATCATGTCATGCGTGTCGAGATCGCCCAGCACGAAGCCGCCGCCATGCAGGAAGAGGATGCCCGGTCCCGGCGGCAGGCCTGCGCCCAGCGGCACATAAAGGCGCGCCTTCAGCGGGGTCCCGGCGCCGCCGGGCACCGTCACAGGCACGACTTCAGCGAGCTCCGGGGCATCCGGCTCAGCCGAATAGTCCACCTTGAAGAATTGCTGGCGCAGGCCCTCAATCGGCACGCGCAGGTCCGGCGGGTGCAGGCCGGCGACGCTGAACCGTTCTTTCAGGCTGCGCAGAGCATCATCGAAGGACATGGACCATTCCCTTGCCGCACATTCCGGCCTTGTGAAGGCGGGCGTGCGGCAAGGCAAGGGTCAGCGGCATTTGCGGAACGCTAAAGTTGAACAACACCCGGCGCGAGGGGCTCGGCATAGAGGGCCTGCACAAGTCCTGCCCGACGCGACTGGACGAGGCGCTGGTTCACATAGCCCTTGTCGGTGATCTCGCCGGCATCAATGCTCGGCGGCTCGGTCATCACCATCAGCCGCTTGATGCGGCGGGAGGAGCCCGGCTCGCCGGAATTGAAGGCAGCCGCCTTGCGGGCAAGGTCGCCGACGAGCGCGGCAAAGCCCTTGGCCGGGTCGCCGGCGGCCTTGATGTATTGTTCGGCGGCCACGGGGGAGGGCCAGATCAGCGCAGTGGCAAAATCCTTGTCCTGCCCGCAGATCACGGCGTCGAAGATCAGCGGCGAGCAGGCGGCCACAAAATCCGGCCGCAGCGTGCCGACAGAGACCCAGGTGCCGGAGGAGAGCTTGAAATCCTCGCCGACGCGGCCGTCAAAGATCAGGCCCTGGTTGGGGTCAGCCTCATCGACGAACTTCACGGCATCGCCGAGGCAGTAATAGCCCTCCTCGTCGAACACTTCGGCGTTCTTTTTCGGGTCGTTCAGATATCCCGGCATCACGCTCGGGCCCTTCACGCGCACTTCCAGCTTCTCGCCATTCGGCACGAGTTTCAGCGTCATGCCGGGCAGGGGCAGGCCGATCAGGCCGACACGCTCGACTTCCCAGTGCACCACCGTGATGCCTTGCGTCTCGGTCGCGCCATACATGGTGATGATCGGAATGCGCCGGCCGGTCGCGTTGATCGCAAGGTTCTGGAGCCGGTCATAGAGGTCGTCCGACAGCGTCGCGCCGCCATAGCCGACCGAGCGCATATTCTTGAAGAACGCCTTCAGCAGGCCCTCATCCTGCTCCATCGCCTCGGCCAACATGGCGAGCGCGATCGGCGCCGTGCCGAAGGTGGATGGGCTGCATTCGTGGATGTTGCGGATCGTGTTGTGGAACAGGGCCGGGGTAGGCTTGCCATTGTCGATCCAGAACACCGCCCCGTTCCAGATCGCGCCGTTGAAGTTCACGTTCGAGCCGGAGATGTGGTTCCAGGGCAGCCAGTCCAGCACATTGTTGACCTGATCGGGATCGTATTCCGGATCGCGGGCATCATCGCGCAGGCCTTCCTGCCCGCCGATCATCGAGCACATCGCGCCCTGCGTCGTCGGCACCGGCTTCGGCATTCCGGTCGAGCCGGAGGTGAAGAGGTATTTTGCGATGCTGGCATCGGTCAGGCGGTCCATCGCGGCGGCGACAGCATCGGTCGGCGCGGTCGCGGCGAGGTCGTCATAATGGCGCACGGTGTTGTCGCCGCCGGGGTCTGCGCTGACGATGGTGCAGTTTGAGGCGCCAAGGGACGCGATGGCCTTCTGGAAGGGCGCAAGCTGTTCGGCAAAGATCACCGCCGGTTTCACGGCCTCGAAGCAATGCTTCAGCTTGTCGTAATCGGTCGACATGGTCGAGTAGGGCACCGAGATCGGGGCCGCCGGCGCGCCGATCTTCTGCGCGGCGAGGATCACCATGGCCGAGCGCACGGAGTTGCCCGACAGGATCATCACCGGCGCATCCGGCCCGGCGCCAAGGTCGAGGAAGCCCTGCGCGAGCGCATCGGTGATGCGTTTCGCCTCGCCATAGGTCACGCCCGCCCATTCATCGGTGACGGGATGGCGTTCCTGGATGAACATCCGGTCGGGGTGTTCGGCGGCGCGTTCGTCAAGGCAGTGCGGAACGGTGCGGGGCCGCTCGCCCGGCGCCTGGCGCGCGCGGATATAGATTGCCTCGCCCTTGCGGGTCATCTCGACATCGGGCGCCTTCATCGGCAGGAGCCGGAAAGGCGGCAGGGTCTGGCCCTCAGCCATGGTGAATTCCTCCGCAGACTTATAAATTGTTGCTGCGGAAGTCTAAGCGCGCAGCCCCCCGGCGCAACAGGTGACGCGGCGCAAAGGCCTGTTTCAGCGCGCGCCTGCCGCCTCGCGGATAACGCCGGCCACCTGTTCCAGCGCCTCCAGCATCAGGCCTTCCTCCAGCGCCTCGGCCATGACGCGGATCAGCGGCTCTGTGCCGGATTTGCGCACGACAAGCCGGCCGGACGCGCCAAGCCTCGCTTCGGCGTCGGCAAGGGCGGCCCTGACCTCATGCGTTTCGAGCGGGTTTGCGCCGCTATAGCGTATGTTGACCAGCTTCTGCGGGGCAGGGGTGAAGACGCGCAGGAGGTCTGACGCCTTGCCGCCGCGTGCGGCGAGAACGGAGAGGACATGCAGGCCCGCGAGCAGCCCGTCCCCGGTCGTGGAGACGTCCGAGAGGATAATGTGCCCGGACTGCTCGCCGCCAAGGTTCATGCCGCGCGCGCGCATTTCCTCGGCCACATACCGGTCGCCGACCTTTGTGCGTGTGAGCGCGAGCCCGAGGGATTTCAGATACTCGCCAAGGCCCATATTCGACATGACAGTTGCGGCAATGCCGCCGCCCTTCAGGCGGCCTGCCCGGTGCATGTCGCCCGCGATCAGCGCCATCACCTGGTCGCCGTCGACCTCTGCGCCCGTCTCGTCAATCACGATCAGCCGGTCGGCGTCGCCATCGAGCGCGATGCCGATATCTGCGCCGGTCTCAAGCACGGCGGCTTTCACCTCGCCTGTCGCAGTTGATCCGTACCCGGCATTTATGTTGAGGCCGTCCGGCGCATTGCCGATCACGGTCACATCTGCGCCAAGGCGGGCAAGCGCGGCGGGCGCCGTCTCAAAGCCCGCGCCATGGGCGCAATCGAGCACGATCTTCAGTCCCCGGAAATCCGTATCCGGAGAAAGTGTTTCAAGGCAGCGCGCCACATAGCGCTCCCCGGCGCCCGCAAGATCAGCGGGCTCGGCGATTTTTTCCGGGGGCGGGAAGGGGCCTTCGAGCGCGCGCGCCATGGCCGCCTCCAGCGCCTCTTCGGTGGCGTCATCAAACTTGATGCCCTCGGGGCTGAAGAGTTTCAGGCCATTGTCATCGGCCTTGTTATGGCTGGCAGAGATCATCAGGCCGAGGGCTGCGCCGGTCTCGCGCGCCATCAGCGCAACGGCAGGGGTGGGCACGATACCAAGGCGGACGGGGGTGAGACCCATTGAGGTCAGCCCTGCGATCAGCGCGGCCTCGATCATCTCGCCGGACCGGCGCGTGTCGCGGCCGATCACGACCTCGCGCCCGCCGTCGGGAGCAAAAGTTCTGGCGCAGGCGATGGCAAGGCGCAGCGCGGTCTCGGCGGTCATCGGCGGCTGGTTGACCCGCCCCCGGATGCCGTCTGTTCCGAAATACTGGCGCGCCATGCTTTCCTCCGGGCCTCGCCGGTCAGCGCGGCGTGACATCCCCATAGACCACGAAATGCGGATTGTCATAGCCGCGCTCGCGCTTGCCATAAAGCAGCGGCGCGCCGTCCAGCGTCAGCACACGGCCCCCGGCGGCTTCGACAATCGCCTGCCCGGCAGCAGTGTCCCATTCCATCGTGCGGCCATGGCGGGGATAGAGGTCAGCCTCCCCGGCAGCGACGAGGCAGAATTTGAGCGCCGAGCCGGCGCCCTTGATCTCGGCCACGGTATAGCGGGAGAGCCATTCATCCGTTTCCGGACTGCGATGGGATTTGGAGGCAACCGCTGTCAGCCCGCCGGCGGGGGCTGGGCGCACCCGCAGGGGCGTGCGCTCTGAAGGTACCGGCCCGCCGGGCGCGGCGTCGGCCTGCCAGGCTTCGGACGGGCTCTCGGCCACGAACAGCCGGTTCAGCGCCGGGGCATAGATCACGCCCATCACCGGGCGGCCATGTTCGATGATGGCGATGTTCACGGTGAACTCGCCATTCTTCGCGACGAATTCCTTGGTGCCATCGAGTGGGTCGACCAGCGCAAAGCGGCTGCCATGGTCGGGCACATGGCCGTCCGCAACAGATTCTTCGGCGATCACCTGCAGGCCCGGATCAAGCGCGGCGAGGTGCTTGAGGATAATGGCTTCTGCCGCCCCATCCGCTTCGGTCAGCACCGAGCGGTCGTCCTTATGGCTCACCCCGAAATCCGTGCGGTAGATTCGCATGATCTCCTCGCCAGCCGCCAGCGCAATGGCGGCAAGCGCCGTCCCCGTCACAATCATTCGGGCGTCTCCGGCTCAGCGATAGATTTCGAGGAGTTCGACTTCGAACTGCAGCGCCGCGCCGGGCGGGATCACCCCATCCGGCGTGCCGCCCGGGCCATAGGCCAGCTCAGCAGGGATATAGAGCATCCAGTGATCGCCGGGCCGCATCAGCTGCAGCGCCTCGACCCAGCCGGGGATCAGCCGGTTTGCCGGGAAGGCAGCCGGCTCGCCCCGCTCATAGGAGGAGTCGAACATGCTGCCATTCGCGGCGAGGCGGCCTTCATAATGCACCGAGACATACTGTTCCCCGCGCGGCGTCGGCCCGGCGGGATCACCGCTCTTCAGAACCACATATTCAAGGCCCGATCCGGTCTTCACCACGTCCGGATTGCTGGAATCCCAGGGGCTCAGGCGCTCCCAGGCCGCGGTGTCGGAAACCTTGGGCGCGACTGTGCCCAGCAGCGAGACGTAGAAGACAAGGTCATCGCCCGCCTTGATGAAAGGTCCGCGCGCCTGGTTGCCATAGGCAAGCCGGTTGGGGATGTAGAACAGGAAGGAATCGCCGGGCGCCATCTGCTGCAGGCCAAGGGTCCAGCCGGGGATGACCTGGTTCAGACGAAACTCCGCCGGTGTGCCCCGGTCAAAGGAGGAGTCGAATTTCTCCCCGCTCGGCAGGCGGCCTTCATAATGCACGCGCACGCGGTCTTCCGGGGACGGATTGTCGCTGAAGGCTTTCGCGACGCCGGGGTCTGCAGCCATGTTCATATCTTCTTCCTGACCGGGCGATGCGGCCTGTTGCTGGCTCCCATTGGCAGGGGCGGTGACGGGATTGGGGGCGCAGGCAGCCAGCACAAGGGCGAGGGCAGACGCAGCGGTGAACAGTCGGACCATGGGTCAGGGCCTTTCCGGGAATAGCTGATTTCTAGAGCGGGCGCGGCGGATAGCCGGCCATCGCAAGCGCGTCGATGACTTCCTGTGTATGCTGGCTGTCGCGCGTTTCCATCAGGATGTCGAACTCGGCGCCCTTGGCCGGCACATCCAGCGCAATGCGGTTATGGGCGACTTCCATGATATTGGCGCCATTGTCGCCGATGATCTTCGAGACGACCGCCAGCAGGCCCGGCCGGTCATCACCGACGATGCGGATGCGGGCGAGCCGGTTCTCGCGCACCAGCGCGCGGGTCAGCACCGAAGCGAGCAGGCGCGTGTCGATATTCGCCCCGCAGAGGACCAGCCCGATCTTGCGGCCATAGAAGCGCGAAGGATGCGCCAGCAGCGCGGCGAGGCCGGCGGCGCCCGCGCCCTCGGCAATCGTCTTCTCGACCTCGACGAACAGGGTGATCGCGCGTTCGAGATGTTCTTCCTCGACGAGGACCACATCATCGACCACCCGCTCGCAGATGCCGCGCGTGATCTCGCCAACCTCTTTCACCGCGATGCCTTCGGCAATCGTCGCGCCGCCGGTCTTCGCCGTGCGGCCGCGCATGGCGCCGTGCATCGCGGGGTACATGGCCGTCTGCACACCGATGACGCGGATTTCCGGCTTCAGCGCCTTGGCCGCAATCGCCATGCCGGAGATCAGCCCGCCGCCGCCGATGGGCACGACGAGCGTATCGAGGTCCGGATTGTCGGCCAGCATTTCCAGCGCGACCGTGCCCTGGCCGGCGATGATGTCGGCATCGTCAAACGGGTGGACGAAGGTCAGCCCCTCGCGCTCGCACACATCATAGGCATGGGCCTTGGCCTCATCGAAGGTCAGGCCTTCCAGCAGGACGCGCGCGCCATGGTCGCGGGTATGCTCCACTTTGTTGAAGGGGGTGGTCTGCGGCATCACGATGGTCGCCGGAATGCCGAGGCGCCGGGCATGATAGGCCACGCCCTGCGCATGGTTGCCGGCCGAGGCCGCAATGACGCCCCGGCGTTTCTCGGCGGCGGTCAGCTTGGAGAGCTTGTTGAGCGCCCCGCGCTCCTTGAAGGCGGCGGTGTATTGCCGGTTCTCGAACTTGATCCAGACCTCGGCGCCGGTGATGGCCGACAGCGTCTTGGAATGGGCAAGCTCGGTGCGTTCGATATTGCCTTCGAGGACCCGCGCAGCAGTCTGGACATCCGCAAGGGTCACGGGCAGGTCGGGGGTGTGTGTATCGGGCATATTTAAGGGTCCGGCAAAGGCGCGCGCACCCTATGCGGGGCAGGGGGGGAAGACAAGTCAGCGGGTGCGGGTGCAGGCCCCCGGCTCAAGAGGGCCTCACAGCGGCCAGACGACCAGCAGCAGCGGCACACTCACCGCGATCACCAGAACCTCCAGCGGCAGGCCGAGTTTCCAGTAATCGCCGAAGCTGAAACCCCCGGGGCCGAGGATCAGCGTATTGTTCTGGTGGCCGATGGGCGTGAGGAAGGCGCAGGAGGCGCCAATCGCCACCGCCATAAGGAAAGTGTCGGGGTTGACCCCCAGCGCCGCCGCGATGCCGATGGCAATCGGGCAGAGCACCGCCGCCGTCGCCGCATTGTTCATGACATCCGACAGGCACATCGTGACGACCAGAACGACCACCAGCGCTGCAACCGCATTGCCCTGCGCGACCGTGTCGACCAGGAAGCGGGCCAGCAGGTCTGCCGCGCCGGTCGCCTGCATTGCCCCGGCCACGGGGATCAGCGCGCCCAGCAGCACGATGACCGGCCAGTCGATGGCGGTATAGACCTGCCGGGGCGGCACGGTGCGCAGCAGCATCGAGGCAATCACCCCCAGCGTGAAGGCCGCCGCCGCCGGCAGGAGGCCGAGCGTCGCTATGCCGACAGAGCCCAGCATGATGGCCCCGGCAATCAGCGCCATCCGCTTGTCGGGGATGCGCAGCTCCCGTTCGCCAAGGGGCACGCAGCCGGTATCGTTGATGAAATCCGCCATCACTTCGGCCGGCCCCTGCATCAGCAACAGGTCGCCGGATCTGAGTTCCAGAGTGCGCAGGCGCGCGCGGGGCGGATGGCCTTCGCGGGAGACGGCGAGCAGATTGAGGCCATAGCGCGTGCGCAGGCGCAGGTCGCTCGCCGAGCGCCCCACAATGGTCGAGCCCGGCAGCACGGCCAGTTCGCGCAGCACGATGTCCTCGTCGCGGCTGGACGTGTCGTCGTCCTCGTCCTTCTGATCCTCTTCGTCCCTGCCGGATGGTGCCGGTGCTTCGGCGGGCGCGTCCTTGGCCGCTTCGGAGGCGGGGACCTGTTCCTCCAGCTTGATGCCGAAGGCTGACAGCGCCGCTGTCAGCGCCTCAAGGTCTGCGTCCAGCGTCAGGATATCGCCCGCGCGGATGCGGCGGCCGCCATGCGGGGCGATCATGCGCACTTCATTGCGTACCAGGCCGATGATCTGCGCGCCGCTGTCCTCGAACCCGCGCTCGAAGGCGCGCAGGGTCATGCCCACCGCCTTGCTCTCCTCCGGCACGCGCACTTCGGTGAAATAGGTGCCGGTCTTGAATGCGCCGTCTGAAGCGGCCTTGCGCGCGGGTACGAGCCGCCAGCCGATGAGCACGACAAACAGCACGCCCGCGACCGCCACGGCGGCGCCCACGGGCGTAAAGTCGAACATTGCAAAACCGCCGAGGCCGGCCTCGGCCCGGAAACCGGAGACGATCAGGTTCGGCGGTGTGCCGATGAGCGTCGTCATGCCGCCGAGGATGGTGCCGAAGGCCAGCGGCATCAGCACCTGTCCGGGCGCAAGGTCCAGCCGCGCCGAAAGCTGCACGGCAATCGGCATCAGAAGCGCCATCGCGCCGATATTGTTCATGAAGCCGGAGAGCAGCGCGCCCAGCCCCATCAGCGCCGCCATGCTGGTCAGCCGCCCAGCCGTTCGCGGCAGGGCGGTGCGGGCCAGCCAGTCGACCGCGCCGGTATTCTGCAATCCCTGGCTTAGCACCAGCACGCAGGCGACCGTGATCACCGCCGGATGCCCGAAGCCGGCAAACGCATCGCCCGCCGGCACCACGCCGGCAACGACGCACGCCATCAGCGCCATCAGCGCAACAATATCATGCCGCAGCCGCCCCCACAGGAACACTGCCATCGTCGCCGCCAGAATGGCAAAAACCAGCATCTGCGCAGGCGTCATGAAGGGGCTCTCACAGGCAGGGGTCCGGAAGGCGGCATCAGACCACCCCTCCCGGAAGGACGCCACACCAATTCGTTGATTACCTGAACCAAACGTGCGGGGCGGGCCCCGGTTCCGCCTAAGCCCTCAGCCCCTCCGTGCCCAGCATGGGGTCGTGTTCGGCGACCCAGTGCTGGGGGGCGATTTCGACGAGCTGGGCCTGGTATTGGTCCGCATCCGGATCATCGATGATCTTGGATTTGAGGAAGCGCAGCGCCGCGCGGCTGTCGAGGGGGCTCGGCAGGTCGCCGGTCAGGCGCACGCGTTCCCGGGCGCGCTCGCCCTTCGGGTCGGCGTTCGGCACGGCAGCGATGAGCCCGCGCGTATAAGGGTGGCGGGCATTCTCATAGATCTCCGTCCGCCCGGCGAGTTCCACGATCCGCCCGAGATAGAGCACCATGACCCGGTGGCTGATCTGGCGCACGACGGCGAGGTCGTGGCTGATGAAGATCATCGCCAGGCCAAATTCCTTCTGCAGCTCTATGAGCAGGTCCACGACCTGCGCCTGCACCGACACATCCAGCGCCGAGACCGCCTCATCGCAGATCACGAGCTTCGGTTTCAGGATCATCGCGCGGGCGATGCCGACGCGCTGGTTCTGGCCGCCGGACAGCTCATGAGGATAGCGGTTAATGAGGTTCGGATCGAGGCCGACACGGGGCAGGATCTCGCGGACTTTCTCCTCCCGCTGCGCCTTGCTGAGGGAGGGGGCGTGCACCAGCAGCGGCTCGGCAATCGAGGCGCCGATGGTCATGCGCGGGTCGAGGCTGGCGAGCGGGTCCTGGAAGACGATCTGCAGGTCGCTGCGCAGGCCGTCCATCTCCCGGCGGCTGACCTTCGAGATGTCGCGGCCCAGCCACGCCACCGTCCCGGCTGAAGGCGGGATCAGCCGCAGCACGCCGCGCGCCAGGGTGGACTTGCCGCAGCCGGATTCGCCGACCACGCCGAGCGTCTCGCCGGGCCGCAGGTCAAAGGTGACGCCATTCACCGCCTTCAGCGGCTTGCGCTTGCCAAAGAAGCCGCCCTTCACCTGGATCGGGAAGTGGACCTTCATGTCCTCGACCTTCAGGACCGGCGCGGTCTCTGCCGGCGGGGCAGGCGACAGCGGCGGGCGGCCCGGCGGGTCGGGCAGGTCGAGGCGCGGTACGGCTGACAGCAGCATCTTCGTATAGTCGTGCTGGGGCGCATAGAAGATGTCATCGACCGAGCCCTGCTCGACGATCTCGCCATAACGCATCACGATCACCCGGTCGCACATCCGCGCGACGACGCCCATATTGTGGGTGATCAGCACGATGCCGGTGCCGGTCTCGCGTTTCAGCTCATCCATCAGCTCCAGCACCTGCGCCTGCACGGTCACGTCCAGCGCGGTCGTCGGCTCGTCGGCGATCAGCAGTTTCGGGCCACACAGCATCGCAATGGCGATCATCACGCGCTGGCGCATCCCGCCGGACAGCTCATGCGGGAACTGGTCCATCCGCCGCTCGGCTTCCGGAATACGCACATGTTCCAGCCATTCGATGCAGCGCCTGTTCGCTTCCTCGCCGGTCAGCTTCTGGTGCAGGGCGAGGATTTCGCGCATCTGCGCGCCCACCGTCATATGCGGGGTCAGGCTGGTCAGCGGGTCCTGGAAGATCATCGACATCTCGGCCCCGCGAATTTTTCGCAAGGTGGGGGCCGAAGCGCCGATCATTTCTGTCCCGGCAAAGCGGATACTGCCGGTGGCGGTGCCATTGCCGGCGAGCAGGCCCATCGAGGCAAGCGCCGACTGGCTTTTGCCCGAGCCGCTTTCCCCGACGATGCCGAGGCATTCGCCGGGCGCGACATCAAAGGAAATGCCTTTGACGGCATTCACGACGCCGTCCGGCGTGTCGAAATTGATCCTGAGATCCTGAACAGTCAGAAGTGTCATGGCCCCAATGAGTAGGGCCCTGACACCGGCACGCAAGCTTTTCGCGCAGATTTCAAGCCAGTAGGCAGCGCCGCGTGCGGTGGAATGGCACGCGGCGCCAGCTTCCGGGCAGGGGGGGCGTCAGAATTTATAGCCCAGGCCTACACCGACGATCAGCGGGTTGATGTCGACATCGGCCTTCACTTTGGCCCCCAGCGCTGTTGTGAAGTCCACTGTCACATCCGTGCTGATCCAGACCTTCTTGATGTCGAGGTTCAGTGCCCAACCGCCAGGCACACCGTCGAGATCATAGTCAACGCCGACCTGCAGGGCCGGGCCGAAGCTCGACTTGTAGTCGATGCCATCGGCAACGGGCCCGGCATCCTCATTGAAGAAGAATGTCGCGTTGACCCCGGCGCCGACATAGGGCGTCCAGCGGCTGTCATTGTGGAAATGGTACTGCAGGGTCAGAGTCGGCGGCAGGAGCCAGACATCGCCGAGATCGATATTGGCATTCGTCAGCGCGCCGGGGACGGTGACGCGGGTCGCTCTCACATCATGCGGCGTCACGCCAAGGATCAGCTCGGCCGCGATGTTGCGCGTGAAGAAATATGTGATGTCGAGTTCCGGGACATACTGATCGCTGATGTCCACGCCGCCTTGCAGATTTGTGTTGCCAACGGACAGCTTGCCGCTTTCATCCGGCATGACACCGATCACGCGGGCGCGCACCATCCAGGGGTTGTCTTCGGCCTCAGCGAGGCCGGCGAAGCCGGTCATCGCAACGCCTGCCATCAAGGCTGATGCAAGAAACTTTTTCATGAGGAAAACCTGCTCTTTGTGTGGAGGATGGGCCTTCGGTAGTCCTCTGTATTTGCTTGGAAAATGACCCAGTTTGACGCGCGGCGGCGAGCCGCGCGGCAGATGCGCCCGACTAGGCATTCGTCCGTATTGAGACTAAGTTTGCAGTGCGCAAGGATGATCGAATCTCCCGGCCGGGTGCGGAAGGTGGAGCTGGCCGGTATCCGTTCGTGCCGTAAGGGCAGGCTTGCGCCGGGCCGCGTCAGTTGGGAAATGGGGCAAGCCTTGTTTTTCCAACCGGAGTCCGGCCGATGCCCGTGTTCAACTTCCTTACCCAGTGCGTGTTCGATTCAGGGGCGCTGATCCAGCTCGGCAAGCTCGCGAAATCGCGCGGAATAACGCGCCCCTTCATCGTCACGGATGCGGGCATCAAGGCGTCCGGCATCCTAGCAAAGGTCGAGGACGCGCTCGGCGTCGCCCCGGCGGGCGTCTTTGCCGAGACGGTTCCGAACCCGACCGAGACGCAGGCGAAGGTCGCCGCCCAGCTATACAAGGAGTCCGGCGCGGACGGAATTATCGCGGTCGGCGGTGGCTCCTCGATGGACCATGCCAAGGCCATCGGCCTGCTGGCGACACATGATGAGCCGCTGGAGGTCTATGCGGCGGACATCGGTGGCTCGAAGAAGATCGGCGTGATCCCGCCGCTGATCGCCATCCCGACAACGTCCGGCACCGGTTCGGAAGTCTCCATCGGCATGGTCATAACGATGGAGAATGGCCGCAAGGAAACCTTCGCCGCGCGCAACCTCATCCCTGTCATCGCGCTCTGCGATCCGGACCTGACGCTCGGCCTGCCCGCCCACCTGACAGCGGCGACCGGCATGGACGCGATGACCCATTGTATTGAGGCGGTTCTGACCCCCACGATCAATCCGCCGGCCGAAGGCATCGGCTATGACGGCGCCCACCGGGCCTATGGCATGGGCATGCTGCAGCGCGCCGTGCGCGACGGCTCGGACGCCGAGGCGCGCTGGCACATGATGATGGCAAGCTATGAAGGCGCGCTCGCCTTCGTCAAAGGGCTCGGCGGCGTCCATGCGCTCAGCCATGCGGCGGGCCGGCTGCACCACAAGAAGCTGCACCATGGCACGCTGAACGCGGTGTTCCTGCCGCATATCCTGCGTTTCCATCACGGGGCGGCCGACGACAAATATGCCCGGCTGCGCAGCGTCATGGGCCTGAAGCCCGGCGCCGACCTCGCCGATGCGATCCAGGACCTGAACGACGCCATCGGCATCCCGAAAACCCTGCGCGCGATGGGCCTTGCCGAGGAAGACGGTCCCGGCGTGGTCGAGTTCGCGCTGAAGGACCTTGCCCATGCTGGCAATCCCCGCCCGATGAGCGCAGAGGATTACGAGATGGTCTACACCACAGCGCTGGGGTGAGGGGGCCGCGCAACGCGCTCCCTCAGGTCTCCGGTTCCAGTTCCGGCAGGCCGAGGGCGGCTTCGATGTCGGCCCAGCTGACCAGCTTGAAGTTCTGGTTCTCGCCCTTGTTGGGGTTGGCATCGTCCTGCACCATCAGCAGGCCGCGCGGGAAGCCCGGCAGGGCGCCGGAGAACACGTCGAGGCCGTCCGTATGCGACACGCCGTCGATGCCGAGCGCCTCATTCGCCATCACCGAAAAGCTGCCGCGATGGGCATGCGGCGCCTTGCGCTCATAGACGACATAGCGGTCTTCGGCCTGCGCCGAGACCACGATCCAGCCTTCGCCGGCCGCGCCGCGCCAGAGGGAGATGCCTTCGACATCGGCGGCAAGGCCGGTGCCGCTGCCGACCTGGTCGATCAGCCGGGGCAGGGGCACGTCATCCCGCCAGGCGACAACCCACAGGCCGAGCGCTTCCTCGCCGATGAACAGATTGCCGTTCACCTCGTCGAACACGCAGCCTTCCAGCTGGGTCTCGAGCTTGATCGTCTTGAGAAGGTCCCCGCTCACGCCACCTTCGGTGATGTCGATATCGAAGATCTGGACCGTGCCGTCCTTGTACGTCACCGCAGCCAGGTCGCGGCCATTGTCGCGCGCCTGGCAGAGGCCGTAGGGCTCCTCCATCCCGGTCGGCACATCGCCCTTATGGGAGATCTCGCCGCTCGCCCGGTCGATCAGGAAGACAGAGACCGCATTGGTGCTGCGGTTGCTGGCGGTCGCCACATCAAAGGCGCGGTCCGCGGACTGGCGCACATCGACATTGTTCAACTGGCCGATCGGCAGGCTCTGCAGGTTCCGGCCGCTGAGGTCATAGGCATAAAGCCCGACACGCTTGTCGGTGCCGAGCACCATCGAGCGGGCCGCATCAGCAGGATGGCGCCAGAAGGCCGGGTCATCGGCGGCGTCGCCCAGCGTGCTGACCGGGTCGGTCTCGGCAACCGCCATCACGAACACTTGTCCGGCCACCACGGGCGAGGCCCATCCGGCGGGCGAAGGCACCAGCTGCGCGGCGTCCGGCGCGGGCGGCGTGGCGCAGGCGGCAGCGGCGCTGAGGGCGAGCGCAGAGATGGCGGCAGAGCGGATCAGCATGGTCGGTTTTCCCAGTTCGGAGCGTGTTCGGAGCGGGCGGCATTCGCCGCATTTGCGCGGGGGATAATCCGATCCTGTGACAGGAAAAAGACACATCGGCCGTGGCCGGTGTCAGCCGGCATCCCAATACGCGCCCCAGCGGCGCACCAGCGCGCGGGGCGTCTCCGCCGTCAGCCGCTGCGTCGGGCGATAGGCGGTTTTCAGCATCTTCCCCTGCGCCGCCAGCGCGGCATCGCGCACCTCATGGGCCAGCCCCTTGCGCAGGGACCTCGCCGGAAGGGCAGCAATCGCGGCGATCAGCAGGCCATAATCGCGCCAGCTGCCGAGTGCATCGGACACCTCTTCCGCGGTGCGGGCATGGGCCGACATCGCCGCCGGATGGATGCGGCGCAAGAGCAGGGTGTGATGCCAATGATCCTTCGCCTTTTTGCGCCATTCATGCAGCGGTTCTTCATCCTCGGCGGTCTGCGAGGCGGCGAAGGCCTTCTGCAGCCGGCGATAGCCCCGCCGCAGCCCCGGCGCCAGCG
This sequence comes from Hyphomonas sp., assembly GCF_046313735.1. Taxonomy (GTDB): domain Bacteria; phylum Pseudomonadota; class Alphaproteobacteria; order Caulobacterales; family Hyphomonadaceae; genus Hyphomonas. Next base: position 83,898 of record NZ_JBKBXW010000006.1, on the reverse strand, counting down.
CCTCAAAGCCGCCCGGCTCAACGGTCCAGTCGCGCGCGCGCCGGGCCATTGCCCGCATCTCCTTGCCGAAGGCGCGCAGCAACTCGCTCGCCTCCTCGTCGGGCATGGCCTGCGCCCTGGCGCGCAGCAGGGCCGCTTCTGCCAGCTGCAGGGTCTCGGCCGGCAGCTTCAGCGTGCCCAGCGCCTCGATGACTGCGCCGGAATCGCGCGCCGCCGACAAGGCCAGCGCGGCATCGCGCAGGACCGCCGCCTCCGCCTTCGCCTCCGGCATTGACGGGCCGGCCAGCCTCAGCAGCGATCGCAGCCGTTTGGTGCTCTTGCGCACCTCATGCACCTGACGGGCAGGCGGCAGGCCGGCATCACTCAGCACGCGCCGCATCAGCGCAAACTCTTCGGCTGCGATCCGCCGGACATCGGCGGTCACATCTTTCCGGCCCGGCTTGAAACGGTACGCCATACGCCTCGCTCGAATACGCCCAGAGGAAGAATTGCACAGGCCCGGCCGGCTCGCCAACCGGATCGCGCGCCGCGCGAGTGCGGGGTTACATGTTTATGGACAAAACCTACATGCCATCGCCGCGAATCCGGCGATAAGGAAACCATGCTCGACCAGCTCCAATCCCTCTCCAACAGCGCCGGGCTCATTGCCTGCGCTGCTGCCATCGGCGCCTCCTGGGTGGCCTCCATCGCCTCGCCCAATTGCAGCTTCGACAAGCTGACAGGCGCGCGGGCCGATACCCATGTCCGGGAACTTCTCTATCGCACATCAACGCCGATTGCCGGATTGATGCTGGCTTCCGGCGCGCTGTTCGTGCTGGCCACCAGCTGGGTTGCGGGCGCGGTCGCCTTGTTGTCTGCTTTCGGCTTTTTCGCCACGCGCATGATGCTGGCGCCGAAGACCGGCAAGAACCCCAAGGGCGTGCGCACCCAGCGCAAGGACCAGCGCGGCTATTCGGTCATGCTGTCGCTGATCTTCACGCTCGCTGCCGTGATTGCGGCGGTCCTGGGCGTATTTCGGGTCTGATCCGGCTTCAGGCCATCACCAGCCAGAGGCAGCCCATTTCGTGCAGCTTGCGAAAGCTCTCCGTCGAGCGCTGGGCGGCGGCCCGGGCGATGCGGCCGGCGGTCTTGCGGTTGGCCGCCAGCATCATGGCGCAGATCACCACGCCGAAGGCCGCCATCCACCAGCCCACCACCAGCGCGGCAATCACCCCGGCGAGGCAGGTGAGATAGGCCAGCGCGTCCAGCACCCGCAGCCGCACATCCAGCCCCCGGCCGATAGCCTGCAACAGCTCCGGGCGCCGGTGCAGGGCTTCGGCATCGATGGCAAAGCGGGTGCCCGGCGTGTTCTCATAGATCAGCGCGCGGGTCATGCGTCCGGCATCATGCGGATTGGGCTGGCAGCTCAGGAACATCTGTCTCGCTCCCTGTTCGCGATTCTCCGTTCAGGCGAAGATTTACCCGCACCGCCTTAACCCCGTGCCGCCGCGCGGCCCGCAATTTAGGGCTTCGGCAAGACATTTGCTTAACCCTCAGCGTCCGGGCGCCGCCTTTCACGTGACTGGCGAAATGATTTGCGCGCGAAACGAGTGCGGCTTACGTTGCACTGCAACATGAAGGGTTTGTAAGGCGATGCTCTATTCCCTGGTCGAACTGAACCGCGCGGCGATGGCGCCGATCCGGCTGGCCGCCCGCGCAGGCCGCGCCGCACTGAATTCGCCGCTGAACCCTATGGGCCAGACCAGTTACGGCAAATCCCTCTCCGCCATGGCGGACGTCTTCGAAAGCGCGACCCGCTATTACGGCAAGCCCGAATGGCGCATCAATTCGGTCCGTATCAACAGCATCGACGTGCCGGTCACGCCGGAAGCGGCCTGGCGCTCGCCCTGGTGCGGGCTGATCCATTTCCGAAAGGATGCAGAGCGCCTCGCCGCCGCCCGCCGCAAGAATGCCGCCCCGCTGCCGCGAATGCTGATCGTCGCCCCCTTGTCCGGCCACTATGCCACGCTGCTGCGCGGTACGGTCGAGGGCTTCCTCGAGACGCATGATGTCTACATCACGGACTGGACCGATGCCCGCATGGCGCCAGTCTGGCTCGGGCGCTTTGATCTTGATGATTATATCGACCATGTGCGCCGGATGCTGACGCATATCGGCGGGGGCGCGCATGTCCTCGCCGTCTGCCAGCCCGGCCCGCCGGTGCTCGCCGCCATCTCGATGATGGCCGAGGAAGAAGACGCTGCGCTTCCCGCCTCGATGACCTTCATGGGCTCGCCCATCGATGCGCGCCGCTCGCCCACCGTGCCCAACAAGCTGGCCGAGGAGCGCCCGTTCAGCTGGTTCGAGCAGAACATGATCTACACCGTGCCGGGGCCCTATCCGGGCGTGCTCCGCCGCGTCTATCCGGGCTTCGTGCAGCTGGCGTCCTTCATGAACATGAACTGGAACCGCCACGTTGATGCGCACTGGAAGTTCTTCAACCACCTCGTCGATGGCGATGGCGACAATGCCGGCAAGCACCGCGAATTCTATGATGAATACCTCTCGGTCCTCGACCTGACGGAGGAGTTCTACCTGCAGACCATCCGCCGGGTGTTCCAGGAACACCACCTGCCGCGCGGCATCTACAAATATCGCCGCGACCGCCTCGTGAAGCCCGAAGCGATCCGCAATGTGGCGCTGATGACGGTCGAGGGCGAGAAGGACGACATCTCCGGTATCGGCCAGACGCAGGCCGCCCATGACATCTGCGTCAACATCCCGAAGGATATGCAGACCGACTATATCCAGCCGGGCGTCGGCCATTACGGCGTGTTCAACGGCTCGCGCTTCGAGACCGAGATCGCCCCGCGCGTCACCCAGTTCACCCGCCGCTTCACGCAGCCGGAGCTGGAAGAAGCCGCCGCTGCGAGTTCGGCAAAGAAGAAGCGCTGAGGCGTCGTAAAGCGGCGTTCCGAAAAGTGGGAACCGGTTTTCGGAAAAACGCCGCGACAAATCAAAGTTCTAGCCGCAGACGGACGCCTCGAAATCAAGGAGCTCGATCTCCGGGCTGAGGTGACACGCCTTGTGCGGCTCCTCGCCCGCCAGCGCGGTGGACAGGTACTTCTTGTTGTCATCGCAGAAGACGGTCGCCACGCACGCCTCCGGCCCCAGCCGCTCGACCGCCATCAGCGCGCCGATCAGGTTCGCGCCCGAGGAAATGCCGACGCCCAGCCCCAGCTCCCGCGCAAGGCGCTGCGCCATGCGGATCGCGTCGCCATCGGAGACGGCAATCACCTCATCGAGGGCATCGAGCTTCACCAGCGCCGGAATGAAATCATCCGAAATCCCCTGGATCCGGTGATGGCCCACCTTGTGGCCGGTCGAGAGCGTCGGGGATTCATGCGGCTCCAGCGGATGCACCCGGATGCCGGGGCAGGCGGCCTTCAGCGTACGGGCTGCGCCCATCACCGTGCCGCCCGTGCCGACGCCGGCAACGAAGGCGTCCGGTTTCAGGCCTAAGCCGTCCAGCTGGGCGAGCAGTTCCTTCGCCGTGCCTTCAGCATGGGCGGCGGCATTGTCGCCATTGGCAAACTGGCAGGGCAGGAACACGTCCGCCCGCGCCGCGGCCAGCGCCTCGGTCGCCGCAATCGCGCCGAGGAAGCCACCTTCCTCGCGGCTGACAAGGTTGAGGCGTGCGCCATGGCTGCGCAGCAGGCATTTGCGCTCTTCGCTCATCCAGTCCGGCATGAAGATCTCGACCGGATGGCCGAGCGCCCGGCCCAGCGCGGCTAGCGCAATCCCGGCATTGCCACTGGTGGCTTCGGCAATCGTGTCGCCGGGCTTCAGCGCGCCGGAAGCATAGGCGCGCGAGAGGATCGACAGCGCCATCCGGTCCTTGATCGAGCCGGTCAGGTTGTAGTGCTCGGCCTTGGCATGGATCACCCGTTCGCGGCCCCGGAAGCGCAGCCGGATCGACAGCATCGGCGTGCGCCCGATGAGCGCGCCCAGCGCCTTCAGGCGCGCTTCATGGCAGGACGGGCGCCGCACAGGGGCGGCAACCGGGGCGGAGGCAGATGTGGGAACGGTGTGCAGCATGACCGCAAGAATGCCGTGACCGGCATCAAATTTCTTCGCAAAACTTGATTGTGCAGATATAATCAGCAATCAGAATATTCGGATTTCGGCGCTTCAAATGGAAAAAGTTGACGATACAGACCGGCTGCTGCTGCGCGCCTTGCAGGCCGATGCCGGCATCTCGCTCGAATCGCTGGCCGAGGCGGCAAGCCTCTCGGTCAACACGTGCTGGCGCCGCGTGAAGCGGCTGGAGGCGGCGGGGGTGCTGACCCGCCGGGTCGCGCTTGTCGATCCGGACAAGGTGGGCCTCGGCCAGACCGTATTCGTCGCGATCCGCACCCGCGATCACTCCGCCGCCTGGCTGGGGCGGTTTGCCGAGGCGGTGCGCGCCATTCCGGAGGTTGTCGAATTCTACCGGATGGCCGGCGATGTCGACTACCTGCTGAAGGTGCAGGTGGGCAGCGTGGCCGATTATGACCGGGTCTACAAATCCCTGATCGCGCGGGTCGATCTTGCCGATGTCAGCGCGACCTTTGCTATGGAATGCCTGAAGAACACGACCGAGCTGCCGCTCTGACACGCCTCAGTGAGGGCGGTGGATGCCGGCCGGATCACGGGGATCGTGGAGATGGTCGTGGCCGTGATGATGGCCGCCTTCCTCTCCGTGCCGGTGCAGCGGCATCGCCATCAGCAGGGCGGCGACGGCAATCCCGGCGCCGAACGCGCCCATCGCGCGCACAGGCGGCTCATCCCGGATCGGCTGCATCAGCGGGCCGGTAGCCACATAGATGAGAAGTCCCGCAGAGATCGCATAGAGCAAGCCGACCGTTTCGGCGCCGAGGCCGTTCACGAACAGGCCGCTGACCACCACGCCCAGAGGTGTCGTTGCGGCCGCCGCCAGGAAGGCCCAGATCAGCGCCTCGCGCACCTTGAAGCCATGCCGGGCGAGGATCGCGAACGCGATCACGCCTTCGGCGAATTCATGCAGGATCAGCGAGGTCGAGGCATAGACGCCGGATTCGAAACTCGCCGCGAAGGTCACAGAATAGATCACCCCGTCGAGGAAGGAATGCAGCGCCACTGCCAGCACCGGCGTGATCGCCCCGGCGCGGCCAGCGTCCACCTTCTCGGGAAACAGGCTGCGCATCGCAAAGGTCAGCAACAGGCCCGCAAGGAAGCCGCCCAGCAGGAAGACCGGCGCGCGCGCGCTCATCAGGATGGCTTCCGGCAGGATGTGCAGCAGGCTGAGCGAGATCAGCATTCCGCCCGCCGCCAGCGAGAACAGGCCCGACTGGCGCGCCGTCCAGTCGCTGCGCAGCGCAACCGCGATCAGCCCGAGCGACGCGATGAGCGCGGCCAGCAGGCCAAACAGCAAAGGCGCCTGTATCGAAAGGGGCATGGCGGGTGAAGGTTCCGGTCAGTCAGGGCGGCCGGGAGGCTCCGGCGAATAAACAGGGCGTTCCGAATGCCGGGGCACCTTGCGGAGTGTGTTATATTGTTTCATTCTTCCGGTTGCCAGATGTTTTTTACGCCCCGGCCGCTTTTGGTGTCACACACCGGAGGTATCCGGCAACGCTCAGCCCTTGGGAGCCGATCCATGACTGTCCTGTCCCGCCTTGCCCTGCCGCTCTTTGCCGGCTCAGCCCTTGCCGTCCTCGCCGCCTGCGCGCCGGCGCCAGAGGCGGCTGCGCCGTCCAGCGAAGTCGCCAGTATCGAGGAAGCCGCAGAACTCGAAGCCGAAATTGCGAGTGCAGACACCGGAGAGGCGCATGAGCATGGCGAAGACCATGACCACGATCATGACGACCATGACCATGACCATGATCACGCGCACGATCACAGCCACGACCATGGCCATGGCCATGATCACGCCGGCGGCAGCGCGCATGTGCATGGCGTGGCCGATCTCGCCTTCGCCCTTGAGGGCACGCAGCTGACGGCGGAGATGATCTCCCCGCTCGCCAATTTCGGCCTGTCCGAGGCCGAAGGCATCATCACCGAAGCCGTCACCGCCAGCCTGCCGGGGCTGATCGTGATTTCCGGTGGCGACTGCACGGCGTCTGCCCCCCGCGCCGCCATCGACCGCACCAGCGGGCACACGGATGCGAAGGTCGAGTATCGCTGGACCTGCACCAGCCCGACCGATCTTGCCTCCGCGCGCTTTGCCGGCTTCGGCACCTATCCGGGCTTCGAGACGGTGAATGCCGTCTTCATCGGGCCGGGCGCACAGAAAGCCGCAGCCCTGACGCCTTCCTCCCCGCAGCTTTCGCTGCGATAAGGACGCATGGCCGATCCTGTTGTCGATATCGAAGGGCTGCGCTTTGCCTGGGGCAAGGGGCCGCCGGTGCTGGGCATCGAGCAGTTCACGCTCGGGGCAGGGGAGCGCGTGTTCCTGCGCGGGCCGTCGGGGTCGGGCAAGTCGACCCTGCTCGGCCTGATCGCCGGCGTGCTGGCGCCGCAGGCAGGCCGCATCAATGTGCTCGGCGAGGATATGACGCGCCTTCCGGCCGCCCGCCGCGACCGGCTGCGCGCAGACCGGATGGGCGTCATCTTCCAGATGTTCAACCTGGTGCCGTATCTGTCGGTCACCGGGAATGTCCTCCTGCCGCTGCGCTTCTCGGCGGCGCGCCGCAAGGCCGCCGGCAGTGATCCGCAGGCAGAGGCGCGCCGTCTCCTCGCCCGGCTCGGACTGGACGATGAAGCCCTGCTCACCCGCAGGGTCTCTGACCTCTCGGTCGGCCAGCAGCAGCGCGTCGCCGCCGCCCGCGCGCTGATCGGGGCCCCCAGCCTCGTCATCGCGGACGAGCCGACCTCGGCGCTCGATGCCGATGCGCGCGACCGGTTCATCAGCCTCCTCTCGGAGGAAGCCGAACGATCCGGCGCCAGCCTGCTCTTCGTCAGCCATGATGCGAGCCTCGCCCATCTTTTCTCCCGGGCGGTGGACCTTGCCGCCATCAACACGCCGCAGGTGGCGGCATGAGCGGGCTCTTCTCCCTCGCCTGGGCGAGCCTCCTGAACCGCAAGGGTTCGGTGCTGCTGACGATCCTGGCAGTCGCGCTGTCGGTCGCGCTGTTCCTCGGTGTGGAGAAGGCCCGCAATGGCGCGCGCGAAGGGTTCGAGAACACGATCTCCGGCACGCACCTGATCGTCGGCGCGCCGACCGGCAGTGTGAACCTGCTGCTCTATTCGGTGTTCCGGATGGGCAATGCGACGGCGGAAGTCTCCTGGGCCGCCTACCGGCGCATTGCCGAGCGCCCGGATGTCGCCTGGGCCGTGCCGCTGTCACTGGGCGACAGCCATCGCGGCTACCGGGTGGTGGGGACGAGCACGGAGTATTTCGAGCGCTACAAATATGCCGGCGGCCAGAGCCTCGAGATCGCGGAAGGCGAGATCTTCGATGACCTGTTCGACGCAGTCATCGGGGCCGAAGTCGCCCGGCAGCTCAACTATACCATCGGCACGCCGCTGATCCTTGCGCACGGGCTTGGCACCGCCGATTTCGGCGCCGGCCATGACAACCGGCCCTTCCGCGTCTCCGGCATCCTGAAACCCACCGGCACGCCGGTTGACCGGTCTGTTCACGTCTCGCTGGAAGCGATTACGGCGATCCATGTCGGCTGGGAATCGGGCGCGCGCAATCCGCTGGCGGACTCGATCCCGGAAGAGATGATCCGCTCCTTCGACCTGACGCCCCGCACCGTGACCGCGATCCTCGTCGGCCTCGAACGCCCCGGCACGATCCTGACGACGCGGCGCGAGATCAACACCAACCGGCAGGAACCGCTGATGGCGATCATCCCGGGCGAATCGCTGCGCGAGCTCTGGGGTGTCACGGCGATTGCCGAGCGCGCCCTGCTGGCTGTCTCGGCATTTGTTATCGCCGTGGGGCTTGTCTCGATCCTCACCTCGATCCTGACCAGCCTGAATGAGCGGCGGCGGGAAATGTCGATCCTGCGGGCCACCGGCGCTCGCCCGCGCCATATCTTCTCGCTGCTTGTGCTGGAGGCCGGGCTTGTCGGCTTCATTGGCGCAGCCCTTGGCATCCTGACGATCTTTGCAGTCTTCGCGGCGGTCGCCCCGGTGCTGCAGGCGCGGTTTGGCGTGGCGCTTGGCTCGGCGGGTCCCGGGATGCTGGAATTGCAGGTTCTGGGCGCGGTGACGGCGGCGGCGCTGGTGATCGGCGCGGTGCCGGCCTTCGCTGCGATGCGCCGCTCGCTGGCGGACGGGCTCAGTATCCGGCTATGAAGCGGCCTTGAAGGTCTGGCATGGCGCCGGATGCTGCCCTACATATAAGGCCATGATGATGCGACTTGTCTCTGGTTCTGCCCTCGCAGCCGTGGTCGTTGCCGTTGCAGCGGCCTGCGGCGGCGCCTCCAGCGGCGCCAATGCCGAAGCCCCGCCCGCGCGCGCCGAAGCGACCGCCACAAGCGGCCAGCCAGCCAGTCAGCGGGTCAGCCAGACAGCGGCCGAGCGCGCCGCTGCGCGGGAAGAAGCCGCCCGCCGCCGCGCGGAGGAAACCCGCCAGCGCGATGCAGAGCTTGCCGCCCGGGGCATCCGCCGCCTCGGCTGGGAAGACCTGATGCCCGAGGGGGAATCCGAACGCCTCGCCCAGATGTACCAGGCGCAGATGATGATGCTCTATTCGGCAGCTGGCGGCGGCATTGCCGAAGGCTCGGCGGCCGACCAGGCCATCCAGATCGGAACGTTCAACACGGTCCGCGAACTTGACGGCCAGAAGATCCGGATTCCGGGCTATACCGTGCCGTTCGATTTCAGCGCCAATGCCGACATCCGCGAATTCCTGCTGGTGCCGTATTTCGGCGCCTGTCTCCACGCGCCGCCGCCGCCGCCGAACCAGACCGTGTTCGTGATGACGGACACGCCGATCAAGATGCGCGACCTCGCCCAGGCCGTCTGGATCGAAGGCACGATCCACACCCAGCGCCAGGACACCGAACTCGCCGGCGCCGCCTACACGATCCGCATGACGGGCATCGAGGCCTATACCTACTGAGCCGCACGCGAAGCCGTGGACGCGGGCCAGGGCAAAACAGCCCTGAGCCTGATCCATGTGAGGCAGCGGAGCTGCCGATACGGGATCAAGCAAAGCACTCCTGAGCCTGATCCATGTGAGGCAGCGGAGCTGCCGATACGGGATCAAAAAAAAACAGCCCTGAGCCCGGTTCATGTGAGGCAGCAAAGCTGCCGATACGGAACCTAATAAAAAAGGGCGGCCCTACGGACCGCCCTTCCTACTCTACTCGGATACTCTACTGCCCGCTTGTGTAGGCCCGCAGACCTTAACACTTCGCGAACCTCGTGTTGCTCCCTGTTCAGCGATCCTTCGCGAGCAGGTTGCGGATTTCTTCCAGCAGCACTTCCTGGCGCGGCGGCGGGGGCGGGGGTGCGGCTTCTTCCTTGGCCTTCATCGAGTTCATGCCCTTGATGATCAGGAACATCGCAAAGGCGACGATGAGGAAGGAGATCGTCGCGGAGATAAATCCGCCGAACTCGACAATCGCCGCCTCGCGGACGACTTCTCCGGCTGCATTCACTTCGGCGCCGACGACGGTGAATTTCAGCGATGACAGGTCGATGCCGCCCATGATCGGGGCCAGCACCGGCAGGAACACGCCCTGGATGAAGGCGGTGACCACAGTTGCAAACGCGCCGCCCATCACGAAGGCGACCGCCATGTCGATGAGGTTGCCCTTCATCGCAAACTCTTTGAATTCCTTGAACATCAACGCCCCTCCTGTTTTGCAGACATTCAATGGGAGCGTTCACCCGTTTCGCCAATTGCGTCAAGTTACGCGGTGTAAAGAGGGATTTTCCGCGTGCCTATCGCGCTTCGGGATCCTGACCGTCATTGACGCGCGCGCGCAATTCCTTGCCGGCCTTGAAGAAGGGCACGGCCTTGGCCGGCACTTTTACCGGCTCGCCTGTGCGCGGATTGCGGCCCTTGCGGGCCTCGCGCCGCCGGACGGAGAAGGCGCCGAATCCCCGCAGCTCCACCCGGTCGCCGCGCGCCAGCGCATCGCCGATCTCGTCCAGAATGACGTTCACGACTTTCTCGACGTCTTCCTGACGCAGGTGCGGATATTCTTCCGCGAGCTTTGCGATCAATTGGGACTTCAGCATCGCATTGATATTAAACGCATTTGCGGCGGAAGCGCTAGGCCCCCGCCGCAAACATTTCGAGAATTTCAGCCTATTTCCGGTTTCGGCCTGTGCCGATACCGGACTCAGGCGAGGTCAGCGGCCTGGTCTTTCCAGCCATCGCGGGCGAAACGCCCGGCGATGCCTAGTTGTTCCTCAAGCTCTGCGATCTGCTCATCGCTCATCTGGACGATCTGCCAGAAGTGATAGACGCCGGCCTCGTTCAGCTTCTTTTCGAAAGCCGGGCCAAGGCCTTTGAGCTTCTTCAGGTCGTCGGCTTCGCCCTGCGGGCCGTCGAGACGGCCGCGGTCATCCACGTCGGCGTCGCTGCCGGCAGCCGGCTTTGCGCGCGATTTGGACGAGGCAAGCGCCGCGCCGAGGATGTCGCCCAGCGAGGCACCGGCATCGGCCGAGCCATACTGTGCAACCGCTTCGGCTTCCTCGGCGATTTCGAGCGCCTTGATCGACAGCGAGACCCGGCGGGTCGCGCGGTCAACGCTGATCACTTTCGCATCGACCTTGTCGCCGACGGCGAAACGCTCAGGGCGTTGGTCGGCGCGGTCGCGCGAGAGGTCCGAACGGCGGATGAACGACTTGACCGGCGGGGTACCGAACTCGACCTCGATGCCGCCCGAGGTGACCTCGGTGACGGTGCAGGTGACGGTCGAGCCGCGTTTCGCGCCGGCGTCGGACGCCGCCTCAATCGGGTCGCCGGAGACCTGCTTGATGCCGAGCGAAATACGCTCCTTGTCGATGTCCACATCGAGGACTTTCGCGCGGACCTTGTCGCCCTTGGTGAAGGCCTCGATGGCCTGGTCGCCGGGCTTGTCCCACGAAATGTCGTTGATGTGCACCATGCCGTCGAGATCGGGGCCGAGGCCCACGAACAGGCCGAACTCGGTGATGCCGCGCACTTCGCCTTCAATGACGGTGCCGACAGGGTTCTCGGCGAGGAAGGCATTCCACGGATTGTCCATGGTCTGCTTCAGGCCGAGCGAGATGCGGCGCTTGTCGCTGTCGACGTCGAGCACTTCCACATCGACTTCCTGGGAGGTCGACAGGATCTTGCCGGGATGCACGTTCTTCTTGGTCCAGCTCATTTCGGAGACGTGGATCAGGCCTTCGACACCATCTTCCAGCTCCACGAAGGCGCCATAGTCGGTGATGTTGGTGACGGTGCCCTTGAGGCGCGCGCCGGTCGGGTAGCGGGACGAGATGTTGTCCCACGGGTCCGAGCCGAGCTGCTTCATGCCGAGCGAGATGCGCTGGGTCTCGGGGTTGATCTTGATGATCTGCACCCGGACTTCCTGGCCGACTTCGACCACCTGCGAGGGGTGGTTGATGCGCTTGTAGGACATGTCGGTGACGTGCAGCAGGCCGTCGATGCCGCCGAGGTCCACGAACGCACCGTAATCAGTGATGTTCTTGACGATGCCCTTGCGGATATCGCCTTCGGCCATGTCGGACACGATCTCGGCGCGCTGTTCGGCGCGGCTTTCCTCGAGGATGGCGCGGCGCGAGACGACGATGTTGCCGCGCACGCGGTCCAGTTTCAGGATCGCGAAGGGCTGGATCTCGCCCATCAGCGGGCCGACATCGCGCACCGGGCGGATATCGACCTGGCTGCCCGGAAGGAAGGCGTTGACGCCGCCTAGGTCGACCGTGAAGCCGCCCTTGACGCGGCCGGAGATGGCGCCCTTGACGGGCTCGCCCTTGGTGAAGCTCTTCTCGAGCTTGATCCAGCGCTCTTCGCGGCGGGCCTTGTCACGGCTGAGGACGGCCTCGCCGAGGGCGTTCTCGATCCGGTCAAGATAGACGTCGATCAGGTCGCCGGGGGCCGGCTGTTTTTCCTCGAGGGCGAATTCCTTCACCGGGATGCGGCCTTCGGTCTTCAGGCCGATATCGACGACGATGGCGTCATTGTCGATGCGCAGGACGGTGGCCGGGATAACCTGGCCTTCCTGCATGGCTGCGGCGGCAGCCGAGCCTTCAAACAGGGCGGCAAAGTCGGCCGAAGTGGGGTTCATTGTGGTGCTCATGGGGTCTCCGGAGGCGGCCGAATGGTTCAAGGCGGGCCGACACCATTGCCGCCCGCTACATAAGGCCACTCATGTGGTCTCGAATTGATCTGGTGCGGGCTCCGCCTGTTTGGATTTGAGGCTGGTTTGCAGCCCCTCAGGCAGTCTTTCCCTTGGCGAGAGCGGCCTCGACAGCCGCCATCGCCCTTTCCACAGCGGCGTCTATAGTGAGATCAGTGGTATCGATCAAGATGGCATCGGCGGCCATCGCGGCGGGGGCATCGGCCCGGCCCTGATCGCGCGCGTCCCTCGCTTTCAGCTGTTCGACCACGGTTTCGAGCCGGATATCCTCGCCCTGGCCGATCAGCTCCTTCCAGCGGCGCACGGCCCGCTGGGTCACGTCGGCGTCCACCCACAGCTTCACGTCGGCGTCCGGGGCAATCACGGTTCCGATGTCGCGTCCGTCCAGCAGGGCGCCGCCCTCGCGGGTCGCAAAGGCGCGCTGCAGCTCGAACAGGGCCTGGCGCACGGAGGGGATCGCCGCCACGATGCTCGCCGCCTTGCCAGCCTCGGCCGAGCGCAGTTCGGCTTCGGTAAAGCTGCCAAGGTCCAGCGCCCGGGCGATATCGGCCAGCGGCCCGGCTGCATCGAGCGGCACACCTTCCTTCATCGCCGCCACCGCCACCGCCCGGTAGAGCCGCCCGGTATCCATGTGCGGCAAGCCATAGCGCGCCGCCAGCCGCTTCGCGATGGTGCCCTTGCCGGAGGCTGTCGTGCCGTCGATTGCGATGATCATGGCCCGCGCAGTCGCGCAGGGCCGATCCGGAGTCAAGCCGTGGCCGCCTCCGCCACAAAGCCCTTCCAGCTCTTCATATAGGTGATGAACACAGGCCCCAGCCCCTCGGCCACGAGGTGTTCTTCAGGCACGGGCAGCGCGATGGGGGTGAAGTCCGCATTCGCCTTTACCTGCTCGGGGAAGTCATGATGCAGGATCGCGCCGCGCCCGATCACGACATAATCAAGCCCTGCCTCCACCGCGCGCTGGCAGGCCGCGCCGGTCGTCAGCTTGCCGGCGGCGCCGAGCTTGCAGCTGCCGCGATCCAGCGCCGCGAACCGGTCAAGCAGCGTCTCGCCTTTATAACGCGCATCCTCCGGCTCCTTGAAGCAATCCCATAGTGACATGTCGAGATAGTCAATATCGCCGCTGGTCATCAGGTCCTCGGCGAGGGCGAGGATTTCGGCGATGTCCATGCCGAACCGTTCCGGCGAGAGGCGCACACCGAGGGAGAAATCCTTCCCGCATGCGGCGCGCACGCCCGCAATACACTCATCCAGGAACCGCCGGCGGTTCTCGAAACTGCCACCATACTCATCCGTGCGCTGATTGACCTCGCCGGACAGGAACTGGCAGATCAGGTAGCCATGCGCCCCGTGCAGCTCCACGCCGTGGAAGCCGGCCTTTTCTGCGCGCACCGCCGCCGCAATGAACGCATCGCGCGAGGCTTTGACTTCATCGAGGCTCATCGCCCGCGCGCTGAATTCGGCATTCTCGGACGGGCAGTGCGGCGCCTCGCCGATCAGCTCGGCAGGCGAGCGCATCCCGGCATGATGCAGCTGCACGACAGAATGCGTGCCGTTCTTGTTGAGCGCAGCAGCGAGGCGGGTCAGGCCCGGTAGGTGCGCGTCATCGAAAATTCCCAGCTGCCCCGGAAACCCTTGCCCCTTGGCCTGCACATGCGCCGCGCAGGTCATCGTCAGGCCAAAGCTGCCCTCGGCGCGCTTCACCAGCCAGCGGAACTCGTCATCACTTAGTGTGCCATCGGCATGGCTCTGCATATTGGTCAGCGGGGCGAGCATGAACCGGTTCTTCAGGACCGGGCCATGGGCGAGGGGCATTGGATCAAACAGGTTTGTCATGGCGGCCAATGTGGTGTCTCAATCCCCCTCGTCAATTTTGCCCCAGCGGCAAGGCAGAGGCGGAGGGAGCGGAATGATGCGCAAGAAAGCCGTATCCTACTGGTGCCTGCCGGACGAAACAGAGGCGGCGCCGATCGAGGCCGTCATCGCCGCGCTCGCCGCTGCGCAGGGCGCGCCGGTGTTCGCGCCGCACCTGACGCTCGCGACGCTGACGCAGCCGGCAACCGACTTGGGGGACGTCCTGCGCGCCCTGCGCGGCCTCACGCTGGCGCCCATTGGCCTCGACGGAACGGCGGTGTTCACGACTTCGCTGTTCATCCGCTTCGCAGCGTCAGAGGCGCTGCTTCAGGCGCGCGCCATGATGACAGCGCTGCCGGGCTTCCGCGAAAGCCGCCCCTTCGATCCGCATCTCAGCCTCTGCTACGGCCCGCCGCCGGACCTCGCCCCGCACCACAGCGCCATCGACGCGCTCCTCACCCACCCCCTTCGCTTCAACCGCCTCGCCGCCATGGAAGTCTCCCTGCCGGTCGAGACCCATGAGGATGTCGCAGGCTGGCGAATTGCGGAGGTTTGGGCGCTCTAGGCGCCCGCCCGGATATCCGCCCCCAGCGTCTTCATATGCGCCATGAAGTCCGGATAGCTCGTGTCGATCATCGAGACGTCATCGACGCTCACCCGCTTCTGCGCGGCGGTGCCCATGATGAGGGCGCTCATCGCGATGCGGTGGTCGTGGCGGGTTTCGACCAGGCCGCCGCCGGGGGGCGGGCCGCCGCAGCCCTGCACGGTGAACCCGTCCGGCGTTTCCTCAACTTCGACACCGTTCACGCGCAGCATCGCCACCACCGCGCCGATCCGGTCGCTTTCCTTGACGCGCAGCTCCTCCGCGCCGGTCACGCGCGTCTCGCCGTTGGCAAAGGCGGCGAGCACGGCGAGGATCGGGAATTCGTCAATCATCGAGGCGACGAGGCGTTCGGGCACGGCGATGCCATTCAGGCCCGCATAGCCTGCATGAAGGTCGATCAGCCGCTCGCCGGCCGCTTCGCCGCGCTCGTCCGCGCCAAGCTCGGCGCCCATCAGGTTCACCGCATCATAGAAGCCGGACCGGGTCGGGTTGGACATCACCCCTTCCACGGTCACATCGCCCTTGGGCGACAGGATGCCCGCCGCGATCAGGAAGGCCGCGGAGGAGGGATCGCCCGGAATGGCCGCGTCGAGCGCGCGCAGTGGCTGGCCGCCCGGAAGGCAGATCTCCTGCGCGCCGCCGGGCGCGCTGCGGAAGGTGAGTTTCGCGCCGAAACCCTGCAGCATCCGCTCGGTATGGTCGCGCGTCGGCTTCGCTTCCACCACCACGGTCTCGCCTTCGGCATTGAGGCCGGCAAGAAGGACGGCGGATTTCACCTGCGCGCTCGCCTGCGGCGGGGCATAGCGGATTGCCTGCAGGGCCTTCGAGCCGGTGATGGAAAAGGGCAGGCGCCCATCGGGCCCGGCGGTATCCTTGAGGCCCATCTGTCGTAGCGGATTGAGCACCCGGTTCATCGGACGTGAGCAGAGCGAGGCATCGCCCGTCAGCGCGGCGGTGAGATCATACCCCGCCATCACGCCCATCATCAGGCGGGAGCCTGTGCCGGAATTGCCGAAATCGAGCACATGCTGCGGCGAGGTGAGCCCGCGCGGGCCCACACCCGTCACCACCCATTCGCCCGGCCCCGTGCGCTCGACGGCGGCGCCGAGCGCCTGCATCGCTGCGCCGGTGCGCAGGACATCATCGCCTTCCAGCAGGCCGGTGAACCGGCTCGTGCCGTCTGCGAGGCCGCCGAAGATCAGCGCCCTGTGGCTGCAGGATTTGTCGCCGGGCGCGCGGAGGCTGCCGGCAAGGCGGGAAACCGGGTGGCTGGTCCAGATCATGGGGAGGAGGCTCTTCAGGAACGGGCGTATTGGCGCAAGTCAGATCGGCCTTTGACAGGGCCGGGCGTTCATGGCAAGCGCCCCGCTTGATTTACATCTGCCATCTTAACGCCCCGAGGAGCGCGCGCCCCCAATGTCCAAGGACAAGCTCGGCACAAAGCAGGTCTGCCCGTCCTGTGAGTCGCGATTCTACGACCTGAACAAGCGTCCAGCCGTCTGCCCGAAATGCGGCGCCGAGTTCGATCCCGAGGACGAGGTCATCCGCACGACCATCACCAAGGTGAAGGCGAAAGCCGCCCGCGCCGCCGTCAAGGCCGTCGATGAAGACGAGGAAGACCTCGAGGAGGAGGAGGACGCCGTCATCCGCGATGATGAGGATGATGACGCCGGCGCCGCCGATGAGGACGATGCCGATGAAGAGGATGCTGACGAGCTCGTCGGCGAGGACAGCGATGTCCTGCTCGAAGGCGGTGAGGATGACGAGGAAGAAGCCGCGCCCGGCAAGGTGCCCGGCGGCTTCACCGAGGACGGCGTCGATGCCGATGACGAGGATGAAATCCTCATTGCCGATGATGAGGACGAAGAGTTCGACATCGATGATGAGGACGGCGATGACGACGACATCGAGATCGACGAGGACGACGAGGAACGCTGAAGATTAGGGCTTGAAAGCCCACGGGGCGGAGTCTAAACGTCCGCCTTCCTCAGGTCCGGGGCCATAGCTCAGCTGGGAGAGCGCTTGCATGGCATGCAAGAGGTCAGCGGTTCGATCCCGCTTGGCTCCACCAGGACCCTGATTCGCCGGGCGCCGCCGCCCGGTCCGCAGGCAAGGCCTGACTGCAAACCGGGCAACCGGCCCGCTGAACCGGGTCTGAACGGCCTTGCCGCGATGATGCCGCATCCCGGCGCTTGAACCTGCCATAAAGCGGGACCACCTTAGGCTCATGCAGCGTGCCGTCCTGGCGGTCTGCAGTGTAGCGCGCCTCTGCGGGCGCAAAGGAGTGGACCCATGACGACCGGCTTCAAGACGAACCCGTTTGAGCGGGAATCTTTCGTCTACATTCGCCATCTGGACCTCGGAGAGCTTCGCGCGATGCTTCCGCCGGATGCGCTGGCCGATATTGACGATCCGGACGACCTGTTCGTCGTGGCCGGCGCCGATGGCGAACGGCTCGCGATCGTTGAAGGCCGCGACGCCGCCTTTGCGGCTGCCCGCGCCAATGATCTGAGCCCCCTCAGCGTTCACTGAGGCCCAGTCAGATTCCGGCCTGCCGGAGGGCAGGGCTTGCTTTTCCCCGGACGCAAGTTGACACTCGCGTCATAAACGTCCGGGGAGGGACTTATGCGCAATCGGTTACACCTGTTCGCGGGAGCTGCGCTCCTCGCCATCACATCCGCCTGTTCACCCGGCACAAGCGCCCCGGCAGACCCGCCGGGCCTGCCAACCCTGCCGCCGCCGCTGTCAGCGGAAGGCGACTTTGGCACGACGCTGCAGACAGCGCTGATCGCCGCGAGGCCGGGCGAGATCATCCTGCTGCCGGAAGGCACCTTCCAGCTGACCGAAGGCCTCTCCCTCGATGTCGAGGGGGTGACGCTGCGCGGCGCCGGGCAGGGCAAGACGATCCTTGACTTCTCAGGCCAGGAAGGCGCCGGCGAGGGCCTTCTGGTGACCTCCGATGATGTCACGCTGATGGACTTTGCGGTCATCAACACGCGCGGCGACGGCATCAAGTCCAAGGGCGCCGACCGGATCACCTATCGCTACCTCACCGTCGAATGGACCAACGGGCCGGACGAGAACAATGGCGCATATGGCGTCTATCCGGTGGAATCGCGCGATGTGCTGGTCGAGAACGTCACCGTGCGCGGCGCCTCTGATGCCGGCATCTATGTCGGCCAGTCGGAGAACATCATCGTCCGTAATTCGGTGGTCGAATACAATGTGGCCGGCATCGAGATCGAGAATTCGATGAATGCCGATGTCTATGGAAACATCGCCCGCTACAATACCGGCGGCATTCTCGTCTTCGACCTGCCGGACCTGCCGGTCTCGGGCGGGCATTCGACGCGGATCTTCGACAACCAGATCACCGAGAACAACACGCGCAATTTTGCGCCGGCCGGCAATATCGTCGCCAGCGTGCCGTCGGGCACCGGTGTCATCATCATGGCCAACCGCAATGTGCATGTGTTCGACAATACGTTCGACCAGAACCGTTCGGCGCATGTGCTTGTGATGTCCTATTCGCTGCCGTTCACCGATGAGGCCTACAATCCGCTGCCGCGCGATGTGGTCCTGCGCGCCAATCGCTACGGCCCGGGCGGCAACGACCCGCAGGGCGATCTGGCGCCGCTGGCCGCAGCCCTTGGCGGGCAGCTTCCCGCCATCGTCTGGGACGGTGTCGATGGCTGGGGCGAAGGCCCGGCGCAGGCGGTGAACCTCTCGATCAACGAAGCAGAAGATGCCGGTTTCCTCAGCCTCGGCCTGGGCCGCTATCCGATTGACCCGGCCCGCATGGCGCCCTCGCCGGTGCGCCCGGAAGGCACACCGCCGGAAGAGCCTGCGGCCGTCACGCTGCCGCACGCCCCGGCCTGAAGCAGCCGGGACAGGTCATGCGGTTCTGGGCGATCATCCTGGCGGGCGTTGCGGGACTTTTCCTGGCGGCCTGTTCAGCCGGCGCGCGCGCACCCTCCGGGCCGGATATGGCGGTCATCCTTGCCGACCAGCCTGCGGCGACGCTGTCGGCCTATGGGCTGTTTACGGACCTGGCTTCGGGAAGCCCGGCGGACGGCGTTATGCCCTATGAGCTGATCAATCCGCTGTTCACCGATCATGCGGACAAGCACCGCTTTGTCTATCTGCCGCCTGGAAAGGCTGCGGCATTCCACGAGACGGATGTGTTCGATTTCCCGGTGGGCACGGTGCTGGTGAAATCCTTCGCCTTCGCCCCGGATATGCGCAGGCCGGAGGAGGGGGCTTACCTCGTCGAGACGCGGCTGCTGATCCGGCGGGAGGCGGGCTGGGTCGCCTATCCCTATGTCTGGAACGCGGCGCAGACCGAGGCGGTCTATACCCCTGCGGGCCTGCGCCAGGACATCGAGACGATCACCCCGGCGGGGGAGCCGGTCACCTTGCGCTACGCCGTGCCGAACCAGAACCAGTGCAAGACGTGCCATCTTTCCGGGCGGGACATCGCCCCCATCGGCCCGAAGGCGCGTCATCTGGCGCTCGATGGGCCCCCACATGGCAACCAGCTGGAAGCCTGGGCGCGCGCCGGGATCCTCACCGGGCTGCCGGGGGAGGTGGCGGCGGATGCCCGCGCCTACGACCCGTGGCAGAAGCTGGATGCGCGGGCCCGCGCCTGGCTGGAGATCAACTGCGCCCACTGCCACAAGGCCGATGGCTCGGCGTCCAATTCCGGGCTGTGGCTGACGGCGGATGAGCAGAGCGCCGCCCGGCTCGGCATCAACAAGCATCCGGTGGCGGCGGGCCGGGGTTCGGGCGGCCTGTTGCAGGTCATCGTGCCGGGCGCGCCGGAGGAGTCGATCCTGCTGCACCGCATTGCGTCGACCGAGCCCGGCGTGGCGATGCCGGAACTCGGCCAGAGCGTACCGGACCCGCAGGGCATCGCGCTCGTGCGCGACTGGATCGCGGCGATGGAGGCGCGATGAGCCCGCGTATCCTCGTCGATGCCGATGCCTGCCCGGTGAAGGATGAGATCTACCAGGTGGCGCTGCGCCACCGGGTGGAGACGGTGATAGTCGCCAATTCCTATATCCGCATCCCCGAACACCCCCTGTTCAGCCGGAAGATCGTGTCTGACGGGTTTGACGCCGCCGATGACTGGATCGCGGCGGAGGCGGGGCCGGCCTCGGTCGTCATCACGGCGGATATTCCGCTGGCCGACCGTTGCCTGAAAGCGGGGGCGCGGGTGATCGGGCCGAATGGCAAGCCGTTCACGCCCGATTCCATCGGCGGCGCGCTGGCGACCCGGGCGATCATGGCCGACCGGCGCGTCGGTGTTGCCGGCATCGGCGCTGGCGGTCCGGCGCCTTTCTCCAAGGCGGACCGCTCCCGCTTTCTCTCGGCCCTCGATGCGGCGCTGGTGGCAGTCAAGCGGACGCTTTGACTTGCCCTTAACGCGGGCCGTGCTAAGGCGCGAGGCATGAACCAGATTACGCTGCACAGGGGCGACCTGCCGGCCGGCCTCGATTTCGGCCCCGTCGTCGCGGTGGATACAGAGGCGATGGGCCTCAATCCCGTGCGCGACCACCTGACCCTCGTCCAGCTCTCTTCCGGCGATGGCACGGCGCATCTGGTGCAGCTGACCCGGGATTTTAACTGCCCGAACCTCAAGGCGCTGCTGACCGACCCGAAGACGCTGAAGCTGTTCCACTTCGCCCGGTTCGACATCACGATGATGCAGCGCTGGATGGGCATTACCTGCGCCCCGATCTGGTGCACCAAGATCGCCTCACGCCTCTCCCGCACCTATACCGACCGGCACGGCCTGAAGGATGTCGCGCGCGAAGTGGCGGGGATTGACCTCTCCAAGGCGCAGCAGAGTTCCGACTGGGGCGCGGCAGAGCTTACCGATGCGCAGCTCCAGTATGCGGCCAGCGATGTGCTCTACCTGCACCAGATCAAGGCGGGCCTTGAGGCCATGCTGGTGCGCGAGGGCCGGATGGAGCTTGCCGAAGCCTGTTTCGGCTTCCTGCCGGTGCGGGCCCGGCTCGACCTCGCCGGCTGGGCGGACGAGGATATTTTCGCCCATAGCTGAGGCGAAGCCCGTAAACCCTGCCTTGCGCTGCTTCCGCGCCGCGTCCAACCGGTCTATGACTGCCGGAATATGGCCGCTTTTGCAGGATAAGCCCGCGCCTTGATGGATGCCACCCGCCATAACGATCCGGCCTCGCTCTGGGCGCCGCGCCGGCAGATGACGCTGGACCAGGCGCGCAAACGCTCCGGCCGTGTGCGCATCCAGCGCTATGTGTTTGTTGCCGCCGCAGCCATCGCGATCGGGTTGTTCCTGGGCTTCATCGTGCGCAGCTCGATCGCGCAGGATACAAGGCCCCCGCCGGTCGATGACAGCGAAGCCGTCACGATGAAGAACCCGCGCTTCACCGGGCGCGATTCCAGCGGCGAGATTTTCACGCTTACCGCCGACGCTGCCCAGCGCCGGCGCTCGCGGGACGGGGCGGTCGACCTGACCGGCCCGATCATGCGCGATGCCAAAGGCACCGAAGTGCGCGCGCCGTCCGGCTTCTATGACCGCGAGACCGGCATCCTTGAGCTGTATGAAGACGTGCGCATCTCCGATGCCGCCGGCTGGATGTTCAATACATCGGCCGCCCGGCTGATCATTGCCGAGGACCGGGTGGAGGGCATGTCGCCGCTGGAAGGGCGCGGGCCGCTTGGCGATATCCGGGCCGACGCTTATGAAATCCTGGAGGGCGGCAACCGGATCGTCTTTACAGGCAATGTCTATACGGTCATCCATCCGCAAACGGCCCGGGGGGGCGACACAAGTGAAGGTGAGAACAATGGCACTCCTTAAGGCCGCCGGGATGGTCCTGGCACTCGCGATTGGCCTTGCAGGGCCGGCGCTCGCCCAGATCTCGTCCGAGGGCGGGCCGATCTATATCAATTCCGAGCGCACCGAGAGCCTCGAGCGGGAACGCCGGGTGCTGCTGACGGGCAATGTCGATATCCGCCAGGGCGATGCCCGCCTGCGCGCCGACCGGGTGACCATCCACTTTGCCGCGCGCGAGGGCGCTGCCGGGGCGGCGGGCGCCAGCATCGCCGGCGGCTTTGGCCAGATCGAGCGGATCGTGGCGGAGGGCAGCGTCTATTATGTGACGCCGGAGCTGAAAGCCAAAGGCGACCGCGGGGTGTATGAACTTGCCAATGACACCATCGTCATGACCGGCAATGTCGCCTTGATGCGCGACCGGGACGTGGCCGAGGGCGAGCGCCTGCGCATGGAAATCGCCAACCGGCGCACCACGCTCGAGGGCGGCTCCGGCCGCGCCCGCATGGTGATCGACCCGTCATCGAGCCCGTAAATCCCGTAAATTCAAACAAGTGTCTGAAACCGATCTTAAGCATGTTGGCATAGGTTGAATAAGGGCGGCGAATGCGCCCGCGGAAGGGACTGAAGAGACCATGAGCGAACCGGCCGAAGGCCTCGTCGTACGCAACCTTGCCAAGTCATTTGGCAAGCGCCAGGTCGTGCGCGATGTGTCGCTCTCTCTCGCCCGCGGCGAAGTCGTCGGCCTGCTTGGACCCAACGGGGCCGGGAAGACCACCTGTTTCTACATGATCATGGGGCTGATCGGGGCGGATTCCGGCTCGATCTCCATCGATGGCGAGGATGTCACCCGCCTTCCGATGTATCAGCGGGCGCGCCTGGGCGTCGGCTACCTGCCCCAGGAAGCCTCGATCTTCCGGGGCATGACCGTGGAACAGAATGTGCTCGCCGTGGCAGAACTGGTCGAAAAGGACCGGGCTGCGCGGATGGCGCAGGTCGATGGCCTGCTCAGCGAACTGCATGTCGAACACCTGCGCAACCAGCCAGCCACCTCCCTGTCGGGCGGTGAACGGCGGCGCGTGGAGATCGCCCGTGCGCTCGCATCCCGTCCGAGCTTCATGCTACTGGACGAACCGTTCACCGGCATCGACCCGCTCGCCATTTCCGACATTTCCGAACTTGTCCGCTATCTGAAGCAGCGCGGCCTCGGGGTCCTGATCACGGATCACCAGGTGCGTGAAACGCTCCAGATCGCCGACCGGGCCTATGTGATGTATGATGGCGCTGTCCTGTTCGAAGGCACACCGGAAGGCGTGCTGAAGGATGAGGACGTTCGCAGGGTCTATCTGGGTGAGCAGTTCGCCGCTTGATCTCAGGGGGCGCGGCCGATGGCCATGAAACAATCACTCGACATGCGCCAGGGCCAGTCCCTGGTGATGACGCCGCAGCTCCAGCAGGCCATCAAGCTGCTCCAGCTGTCCAATCAGGAACTCGCCGAATTCGTCGAAGCCGAGCTTGAGCGCAATCCGCTGCTCGTCCGGGTCGAGGAAGAGGGAAGCGGCGGCAATGACCCCTCGGGCGAACCGCAACGGCGCGAACAGCTGAAGCTGGACGACAGCTCCGGGCTCGGCGAGGCCCGCGACCAGCTCGATGCTCCGGGTGAGGATGTCTTCGAGCCGGGCACCGGATCTGACGCCGGGATGCCGGCCGATGCCGGCGGGCCGAGCGCGCGCACCGACTGGTCCAGCGCCTCAGGCGGCGGGTCATCGGAGGAATTTGATCCGACGGCGAACGTTTCGGGCAATGTGACTTTGCAGGAGCATCTGCACGGCCAGCTCAATCTTGCGGGCCTGTCTGCGGCCGACCGGCTGATTGCGGCGCGCCTGATCGACGAGACCGACGAGTCCGGTTACCTGCGCACCCCGCTCGGCGATATCGCCTCTGCGCTCGGCGCGGATGTGGCCAATGTCGAGGCGGTGCTGAATGTCTGCCAGGGGTTCGACCCGACGGGCGTGATGGCCCGCTCGATCCCCGAATGCCTCGCGCTGCAGCTGAAGGAACGCCGCCGCTATGACCCGGCGATGCAGGCGATGCTCGACAATCTCCACCTCGTCGCCAAGCATGATCTGAAGGCGCTGATGGATATCTGCGGCGTGGACCGCGCGGATATCCAGGACATGCTGATCGAGCTGCGCAGCCTGTCGCCGCGCCCCGGCGGCGGCTTTTCAAGCGATACGACGGTGGCGGTGGCCCCGGATGTTTATGTCCGTGAACTGCCGAATGGCATGTTCGCCGTCGAGCTCAATTCCGACACGCTGCCGCGCGTGCTGATGGACAAGGCCTATTATGCCGAGGTCTCCGCCCTGCCGATGCGGGAGAAGGAGAAGGAATTCATCTCCGAATGCGCGTCGTCCGCAACCTGGCTCGTCAAGTCGCTGGACCAGCGCGCGCGGACGATCCTGAAAGTGGCGAGCGAGATCGTGCGCCAGCAGGATGGCTTCTTCGCGCACGGCGTGGCGCACCTGCGCCCGCTGAACCTGAAACAGGTGGCCGATGCAATCGAGATGCACGAATCCACCGTCAGCCGGGTGACGACCAACAAATACATGGCGACTCCGCGGGGACTGTTCGAGCTGAAATATTTCTTCTCGGCTGCCATTCCGGCGACCGGGGGCGGAGAGGCGCACTCGGCCGAAGCCGTCCGTCACCGGATCAAACAGCTGATCGAGGATGAGAACCCGGAGAATGTGCTCTCCGATGACCAGATCGTGGACATCCTGACCGGCTTCGGTATCGACATCGCGCGCCGGACTGTCGCGAAATATCGCGAGAGCCTCAACATCCCGTCGAGCGTGCAGCGCCGCCGCGTCGGCAAGGCGGGATAGTTTTTCCTTCCCTTCGCGTTTTTCTACAGCCCTCTCCCTGTCACCCCGGCGGACGCCGGGATGACAAGGTTTGATGGTGTACGGGGCATATTGCGGATGTGCTTTTAGCCGGACAGGGCTTCCCCTTCCGGTTTTGCCTGGCCTTGAGGTCCTGCGGATGGGGCTGGCGCCCTTGGTGTCCGGGGACGGTAGGATATTCAAGGTTTGACAGTTCTGTCCCCGTGGCCACGGAGCCGTCCCCATCCGCAGTTTGGCCGCCGGGAGACTCCCATAACCCGGACGGCCGACCCGAAGCCGGAAACTCCGGCTTCGAGGCAGAGTATCGCATGGGGGCGAACCCGGTCGGATTGGGAGCGGTGAATTTCGTGGTGTTCGGGGCCGCCGGGATTCAGGAGGCGCGAGGTTTGGGGCTGCGAAATCCCTTAAAATACTGGGCCCCGGCGTTCGCCGGGGTGACATGAAAAAAGTTGGGTCGCCGGGCGAATCTGCCCACAGAAAACGTGGATAGAGGCGGGCTTGCGCCGCAGAGTCAGGTGGAGAGAAGCGCTTCGACGTCGGCGCGGTGCGCCAGGCTCGGCTGGGCGCCGGGCTTTGTGCAGGCGAGCGCGCCGGCGGCGACCGCGAAGGACAGTGCGGCATCTGCGGGCATCCCTTCGATAAGCGCAGTGGTCAGCGCGGCGCAGAATGTGTCGCCGGCGCCGGTCGTGTCGATAACATCCACGCGGGGCGGGGTTGCGCTCGCTATGACCCGGCCGTCTTTCCAGAGCTGGGCGCCTTCCGCGCCAAGGGACACGGCCACCATGGCGCCGCTGTCATGCAGCGCTGTGCCATACCATTCGGCCTCCGTCTCGTTGACGATCAGAAGGTCCGCCCGCTGAAGGAGCTCGCCGGTCACCGGCAGGGCAGGCGCAAGGTTCAGTGCCACGAAGCCGGTGGCGCATCTGGCGGCTGCGAGCAGGGCGGCGGGCGACACTTCCAGCACGCCCATCATGTGCTCGATGGACTCGCCCTCCAGATCGGCGGGCGCGAGGACGGCATTGGCGCCGGGGCAGACGATGATCTGGTTCTCGCCGCTGGCGGCCACCGCGATCAGCGCAACGCCGGTTGTTTCTCCGTTCACGAACTGTGTGGCGGCGAGGTCCACTCCGCCCGCGCGCAGCAGCTTCAAGGCTTCCTCGGCCATGTCGTCATCGCCGACGGCGGCGATCAGGCGGACATCTGCGCCAAGGCGGCGGGCGGCGAGTGCCTGGTTGGCGCCCTTGCCGCCCGGATGGCGGGCGAGGCGCGCGCCGGTGACGGTCTCGCCGGGCCGGGGCAGGTCCTTTCCGGTGGCGACAATATCGAGATTGACCGAGCCGACGACGGTGATCATGGCGTGTCCTGCATCAGGCCCTCAATGAGCGCAAAGAAGGCGTCAGCATCCGCATGGGTGACCCAGCGGTGAGGGCCGGATTTGGCCTCGCGCACAGCCGTGCGCCCGAAGGACTTTCCGGGCCTTGTGATCGTCCGTACACGGGCGGCCTTCGACTGGAAGATTTCCGGGGCGAGCAGCCAGGCGATGGTCGAGGGGTCGTGCATCGGGGCGTTCATGCCGGGGCGCCAGCGGCCTTCGAGCTGGTTGGCAGCGCCCAGCAGGCCGGCCATGCGCAGGGCGTTCTGAGTGCCGAGTGAGCGCAGGCGCGCGATGCGCGCGGGTTCGGCGCGCACCTGATGGGTGACGTCGAGGCTGAGCACAGTGACCGGCAGGCCGCTGTCGAAGACGATGGCGGCGGCATGGGGATCGGCAAAGATGTTGAACTCCGCCTGCGGCGTGATGTTGCCGCCGGCAACGTCCGCGCCGCCCATGATGACGACTTCGCGCACGCCCGCCGCGATGCCGGGATCCATCACGAGGGCGCAGGCGAGGTTGGTCATCGGCCCGGTGATGATGAGGGTGAGGCTTCCGGGTGCAGCAGCGCGCAGGCGCGCGATGAGATCGGCCACGCCGTGCGCGGGCGCGAGAGGACGGTCAGGCTCGAACACGTCGAGGCCGGAGATGCCTGTCTCCCCGTGAAAGTCTTCTGCCGTGACGGGCTCGCGCAGCATGGGCCGGGGGCAGCCTGCGTACACGGGCACATCGCTGCGGCCCATCAGTTCACAGATCATGCGGGCATTGCGGCTGGTGAGCCTGAGCGGCACGTTCCCTGCGACCGCCGTGACCGATCGCACGTCGAGCCCCGGCGCAGCGAGCGCCATCATCAGCATTACGGCGTCATCAATGCCAGGATCACAGTCGATCAGGACGGGAAGGGGCGGCGCGGTCATGCGGGTGCTTTCAGTTCACGGAGGATGTCGAGCACCTGCGGGTCGAGCGGCGGGCTTTCGAGTGTCAGGCCCATCGCTTCCATCGCCATGGCCGCCGTGACGCGGGTCTTCTTGCGCCCGGTGAGGCGGGCGATCATCAAGCTGGTGGCGTGTATGCGCTCGCCGGAGATGAATTCGTGCCGGAACACCAGGTGTGTATCTCCCCATCCGGCCAGCCGGGTCTGCACCTCGAAGGGCTGGGGATAGCGCAGCATGCGGTGATAGAAAAAGGATTCGTACTGGATCACGGGCAGCCAGCCCCGCTTGCGGAAGGCGCGCAGCGCGCCAGTGCGGCCCATATAATTCATGATCGCAAGATCGGTGAAGGAGGAGTAGCGCGAATTGGTCATATGGCCCATCGGGTCCTGGTCGCCGAGCCAGACCTTCGAGCGGATGGTGTGCAGGTCCATCAGGCTTGTCCGCCGCCATGTGAACATCGCGGCGAGCATGATGCGCAGGAAACGGAAGAACAGGTTCATGGCCGGACCCTAGGCCGCCGCTCGTTCACAAGGCCCTAACCGGCGGGCGGAAATGGTATTGGTCGCTCTACCATAAAGCGAGTTCACTCGGCTGGTTGGGCGACAGGGCGCGGCTCGGCCGCCTCCGCCTCCAGCCGCCGGGCGACATCGCCGGGAGAGCCGGTGCGCCGGGCGAGCAGGGCATAGGCTGCCGGCACGACGACCAGCGCCACCATGACCGCTGCGATGGAGCCGAACAGGATCACGATTCCGATTGCAAAACGGGTTTCCGCGCCTGCCCCGCTGGAAATGATCAGCGGCACGGCCCCGGCGGCGGTGGTCAGCCCGGTCATCAGGATGGGGCGCAGGCGGGCTAGGGCGGCTTCCCGCAGGGCTTCATCGAAGGGCCGGCCCTGATCGCGCAGCTGGTTGGCGAATTCGACGATCAGGATGCCGTTCTTCGCCGCAAGGCCGACCAGCATGATGAGGCCGATCTGGGTGAAGATGTTGAGCGTCTGCCCCGTAAGCCAGAGGCCGAGCAGGCCGCCGGCCAGCGTTGCGGGCACCGACAGCATGATCACCATCGGGTGTGTCCAGCTCTCGAACTGCGCCGCGAGGACGAGGAACACGATCAGCAGGCCGACCAGGAAGACGAACAGGATCGAGGAGCCCGAGGTGCGGAACTCAAGCGACTGGCCCCGGAAGTCGATCGTCGCGTCAATGGGCAGCACATCGCGCGCAAGGCGCTCCATGTCGTTCAGGACGTCGCCAAGGTTCACGCCGGGCTGGAGGCTGGCGCTGATCGTGATGGCGCGCACGCGGTTGTAGCGGTTCAGCGTGGGGCTGTCGGCATAGGGCTGGATCGTGATGACGCTGGCGAGCGGGATCAACTCGCCGCTGCGCGAGGAGCGGACATAGATGTTCTGGACATCCGTCGGCGTGTTCTGCTCCGACCGCAGGCCCTCGACGATGACGTCATATTCTTCGCCCTCGTCGATATAGGTGGTTACGCGGCGCGAGCCGAGCATGGTTTCGAGCGTCGTGCCGATCTCGGCAACGGTAACGCCGAGGTCCGAGGCGCGCTGGTAGTCGATCTGTATACGGTATTGCGGCTGGGTTTCCTTATAGTCCCAGTCAATATCGGTGATGCCCGGATTGTTGGCTTCCAGCGCGGCGACAAAGATGTCGCGCCATTCCACCAGCTGCTCATAGGACGGGCCGCCGATCACGAACTGGACGGGAGACCCGCCACCGCCGCCGCCTCCGCCGCCGCCAAGGCCGGGACGCATCCGGGCGAATGCCTGGATGCCCGGCAGGTCGGACAGTTTGCGGTTGATCTCGGTCATCACTTCCTGGCCGGGCCGGCGCGAGCTCCAGTCCGCCATCACGGCAACGACGTTGCCGGAATTGTAGGCGTTCGGGCTGCCCCAGCCGGGCGCGCGGATCAGGAGGCGGGTGATCTCGCCGCTTTCGGTATAGGGCAGGAGGCGCCGCTCGATCTCGTCGAGATAGCGTTCCATGTATTCAAACGACGCGCCTTCGGGCCCGCGCACGCCGACAAAGAAGGTCCCGCGATCCTCTTCCGGGGCATATTCCTGGCCGAGCTGCTGGAACACGAAGAAGCTGCCCGCCATGATGGCCATGACCGCTCCGGCCACAATCACGGGGCGCCGCACGATGGTATCGAAGAAGTGCCCATAGCCTTTGCGCGCGGACCGGAACACCGCGTCGACCCGGCGGGTCAGCGCCGTGCCGCCATCATCGCCGCGGGTTTTCGCCTTCAGCATCTTGGAGGCGAGCATCGGCGACAGGGTCAGCGCGATGAGGCTGGAGAAGGCGACCGCCGCCGCAATGGTGATCGCGAATTCGGAGAACAGCCGGCCTGTATTGCCCTGCATGAAGGTGATCGGGATGAACACCGCGATCAGCACCAGCGTCGTTGCGATGACGGCAAAGCCGACCTGGCGCGCGCCGTTGAAGGCGGCGACGAGCGGGGTCTCGCCTTCTTCTTCCATCCGCCGGTGGATGTTTTCCAGAACCACGATGGCGTCATCGACGAGCAGGCCGATGGCGAGGACGAGCGCGAGCAGGGTAAGGAGGTTCAGCGTCAGGCCGAACAGGTAGAGGACGATGAAGGTCGCGATAATCGAGACCGGAACCGTCACCGCCGGGATGAGGGTCGTGCGCCAGCTGCCAAGGAACAGGAAGATCACCAGCGTCACGAGGACGACGGCGATGCCAAGCGTGGTCCAGACTTCGCGGATCGAGGCTTCGATGAAGACGGAGCTGTCGAAGGCCTGATAAATCTGCATCCCGTCCGGCAGGGTCCGGTTCAGGTCAGCGGCAAGGTCCTTGGCGGCCTTGGCGACATCCACGGTGTTGGCGGTCGATTGCTTGACGATGCCGAGGCCGACCATCGGCACGCCATTGCCCCGGAACATCGTGCGGTCATCGACTGTTCCGCGCTCGACACGGGCGACATCGGCGAGGCGGACCAGATAGCCTTCGCCCTGGGCGAGGACGAGGCCGGCAAAATCCTCCGCCGTCCGGAACGGGCGGTCGATGCGCAGGGTGTAGGACACCGCGCCGGATTCGAGGCTTCCGGCCGGGGCTTCGATATTCTCGGCGCGCAGCGCCCGTTCGATATCGCTGACCACGAGGCCGCGCGCCGCAAGGGCGCGCCGGTCGACCCAGACGCGCATCGCATAGTCGCGCGAGCCGCCGACCTGGATCCGGGCCACCCCGTCCAGCGCGGAGAAGCGGTCGATCAGGTTGCGGTTGGCAAAGTCGGTCAGCTGGGCCGTGGTCAGGTTCTCGCTGGCGAGATTGAGCCACATGATGACGTCTTCGTCGGCATCGGCCTTTTCCACGCGCGGGGCATCTGCCTCCTGCGGCAGCTGGTTCATCACGGCGGAGACGCGGTCGCGCACGTCATTGGCGGCCGATTCAATGTCGCGCCCGGTGCGGAATTCGAGGGAGATGTCCGAACGCCCGTCGCGGGAGCGGGAGTTGATGAAGCGGATGCCCTCGATGCCGGCGATGCGGTCCTCGATCACCTGGGTGATGCGGGTTTCCACGACCGCCGCCGAGGCGCCGGGATATGTCGTCTGGATCGACACGATCGGCGGGTCGATGTCGGGATACTCGCGCAGCGGCAGGCGCGAGAAGGAAACGAGCCCGAAGACAATCAGCAGGAGCGCCAGCACGCTCGCAAAGACCGGGCGCTTGACCGATGTGTCCGAGAGCAGCATCGCCTCAGCCCCCTTGCGCGGCGGGGCTGCCGGCTGCGCCGGTCGAGGCTGGTCCCGCTGCGGGCGGGGGCTGGAGGATGGCGGGATCCCGCAGGATCACGGGCGCGCCTTCACGGATGCGCAGAAGGCCTTCGGTCACAATCATCTGGCCGGGCGTCAGGCCGGAGACGATCTCGACACGGCCGTTCTGGCGCAGGCCCGGCTCGACCCGCACGCGGCGGGCGACAGGGCCATTGCCGCCGCTCTCATCGACGATCCACACAAAGGAGAGCGGCCCGACGGGTTGCATCGCGACTTCCGGAACGGACAGCGCGCGGCGCGGCTCTGCCAGCAGGGCGACGGACATGAACATGCCCGATTTCAGAACGCCGTCCGGGTTCGGCAGGCTGGCGCGGACACGGATCGAGCGGGTTACCGGGTCGATGGCATTGTCGATGGTGGTTACCGTTCCGGTGAAGGTTTCGCCCGGCAGGTCGGCGGTCACCGCCTCGATCTCGAGACCGGCGCTCAGCACCCGCAGGAAAGTGGAAGGGACGGAGAATTCGAGCCGCATAACGCTGTCATCGATCAGGGTTGCGACGACATCGCCCGGGCGCACGAGGGAGCCGAGGCTGACCCGCCGGAAACCCAGAACGCCGTCAAACGGGGCCACCAGCACCCGGTCGCTCTGGCGGGACTGGACGGCGCGGACCTGGGCGGCAGCGGTGTTCACATTGCGCTGGGCCATGTCGAGTTCGGCCTGCGAGGCGGCGCCCTGACGGGCCAGCGGCTCGATCCGGGCCAGCTCGCGGCGCGCCTGGGCGAGGTCTGCCTCGGCGCTTTCGACCTGGGCGACCTGTTCGCGCTGGGCAAGCGAGAGGAGGGTCTGGCCCCGGCGCACCCGGTCGCCATCATCGAAGAAGAGCGCGGTCACGCGGTCGGAGGCGGTGAGCGTCAGATCGACACGCTCATTCGGTGCCAGCGTGCCGATGGCCTCGACGCGGTTGGCGAAGAGCTGCTCGCGCACGGGCTCGGCGAAGACATTGACGCCGCGCTGCTGGGCGCCGGCGCCCGGCGGGCCGCCGCCCTGCTGCTGCGCCTGAAGGCTCAGGGCCGGGACCGCAGCGAGCGCAAGCACGGACAGGGCCGCGCCGGCCAGCCTGAGGCGAGGTGATTTCATGAGGCTCATGATCTTTTCCTATCCCGCCCGGAAGGCGCCGAGTTCTTCGTCCGTCCAGATGCCGCCAAGGCTCCGGTAAGCCCGGATTGCCCTTCGGGCAGTCTCAATCCTGTTTAGCGCCAGGCGGTCTTCTGCGTCGAGCAAAGTCCGCTGTGCATCGAGCACGCCGAGATAGCTGTCGAGGCCTTCCCGGTAGCGAAGCGTCGCGAGGTCTGCCGCGCGGCGTGCGGCCGCAACCGCTGCCTCCAGTTCCGGTGTACGGCGCTGCTCGGTCAACAGATCAGTCAGGGCTGTCTCGGTTTCGGCAAGCGCATTCAGCACGGCGTTTTCATAATCGGCAGCGAGGCGGCCTGTGCGGGCATCGCTGGCGTCGATCCGGGCATAGACCTGGCGCAGGTCCGGGCCGGACCAGCTGATCGCGGGGCCGATATCGAAGCCTATGGTTGTCCCGCTGATGGCCTGGCCGCGGTTGCGGAGCAGTCCGGAGACACCGGCATTCAGGGTGAGGGTGGGAAAGAGGTTCGCGCGGGCAACGTCGCCGAGCGCCAGCGCAGACCCGATGCGCGCTTCGGCGGCGCGGATGTCCGGCCGGCGGCGCAAGAGGTCTTCCGGCGTTCCGGCGGCAATGGGCGCGCTCAGGACGGGCACTTCGCCGGGGGAGGCCAGCAGCTCTTCCGGCAGGCTGCCCGGCGCCGAAGCGGGCAGGCCGGTCAGCGCAGCAAGGCGGCTGAGGGCCGCTTCCCGGTCAGCCTCGAACACCGGCAGCGAGGCGAGCGTCGTGCGGTACTGGGTTTCGGCGCGTTCAAGGTCGAGCTGGGTGACGCGGCCATTATCAAACAGGCTGCGGACGAGTTCCAGCGACTCTTCCTGCGCGCCCACATTGCGGCGGGCAACGTCCAGCCTTGCTTCGGCGCCGCGCAGATTGACATAGGCAAGCGCGGTTTCGGAGGCGATCGAGACGGCGATATCGCGGCGCAGCTCCCGCACCGCCACGGTATCGAGGCGGGCTGCCTCAATGCTGGCGGCAAGGCGGCCGAACAGGTCGAATTCCCAGCCGGCGGTCAGCGCCGCATTGGCGCTCGCATCAATCCGGCTACTGGCGGCGCCTGCCTGGCGCCCGGCGCTCGCCCCTGCGCGGCTGGACAGGGTTGGGCCGGATTCAAGGATGGCGAGGCGCAGCAGCGCTTCGGCTTCGGCAACCGAAAAATCCGCGCCGCGCAGCGCAGGCGAAGCCCGCAGCGCGCGCTCGACCAGTCCGGCGAGTGCCGGGTCACTGAAGCTCTGCCACCATTCGGCAGACACAGGTTCGCCGGACGCGGGGGCACGGAATTCGGTGGACGCGGGTTCGCTGATGTCGAGATCCGGCGCTGGCGGCACGCTGATGCAACCCGCGCAAAGCAGGAGGAGGGCTGTCCCGCCTGCGAGGCGGACAGGAAGTGGGCGTACAGTGCGGGTCATATGGTCCCGAGCTAGACTTTGCTGCGGCCGGTTCAAGCCGGACTTTGCCCGGATAAACCCTGCCATGCGCCTTTGTAACGGTGGAAACTGAAGATTCCGTCGCAGGAGCGTTCAAATATCCGTGTTTTTTTGCACACGCTGCGCCCAAAAATCGCCTCCTGCGGGTGAAAAGCTCTCATCGCTCTGGCGGGCGGGCCCGGTGCACCCTAACTTTCCTAGAGCCCTGAAATCGAAACTGTTCTCCCGGCAGATACCGTGCGGAGGTCTGAACCCTGATCGAGTCGGTCAACATTGCCATCCTGATCGGCTCGGCGCTGGTGGCGCTGGCGGCTCTGACGAGCCTTGTCTCGCAGCGCTTCGGGGCGCCCCTGTTGCTCGTCTTCCTCGGGATCGGCCTGCTGGCGGGCGAGGATGGATTGCTCGGCATCAGCTTCAACAGTGGCTCGACGGCATACTTCATCGGGTCGCTGGCCCTCGCCATCATTCTGTTTGACAGCGGCTTCGAAACGCCCCTGCGCAAATACCGGCTGGCGGCGGCCCCGGCGCTGACGCTGGCCACGATCGGGGTCGTGCTGACGGCGGGCCTGACCGGCACCGCTGCGCATTTCCTGTTCGGTATCGGCTGGCTGGAAGCCCTGCTGCTGGGCTCGATCATCGCCTCGACCGATGCGGCGGCGGTGTTCTTCCTGCTGAAATCAGCGGGCATCCGCCTGCGCGAGCGGGTCTCGGCGACGCTGGAGATCGAATCCGGGGCGAACGACCCGATGGCGATCTTCCTGACGCTCCTGATGATCCAGCTGATCCTCGCCCATGCCGAGGCCGGCCCGGCCATGGGGCTGGGCGTCATCGTTACGTTTTTCCAGCAGATGGGGCTGGGCCTCCTCTTTGGCCTCGCCGGGGGGCTGGTGATCGCCTGGCTGTTGAACAAGCTCGTGAACCTTGATCCGGGCCTCTATCCGATCTCGGGCCTCGCGGCCGCTCTTGTCGTCTATTCCTTGTGTGCGCTCTCGGGCGGCAGCGGGTTCCTTGCCGCCTATGTGGCCGGGGTCGTTGCGGGCAATCGCAAGGTGCGGTTTGCCCACCGGCTGCGGCGGTTCCAGGTGGGCATGATCTGGCTTGCCCAGATCGGGATGTTCCTTGCCCTCGGCCTGCTGGCGACGCCGTCCGAATTTCCGGCGATTGCAATTCCGGCGCTGATCCTGGCGGCGATCCTGATCTTCTTCGCAAGGCCGCTGGCGGTCTACCTGTGCCTGTTGCCCTTCGGGTTCCGCTCGCGCGAGACGCTGTTTACCGGATGGGTGGGCCTGCGCGGGGCGGTGTCGATCCTGCTGGCGATCCTTCCGGGGCTGAGCGGGCTCGACAACGGGACACTTTATTTCAATGTCGTCTTCGTGATGGTGCTGGTCTCGCTGCTGGTTCAGGGATGGACCATCCAGCCAGCCGCGCGGTTGTTGAAGGTTAACCTGCCGGCCGAGCCGGGCCTGGTCGACCGGGTGGAACTGGAGCTGCGCGGCGGGGCGGAGATGGAGCTGGTCGGCTACCGGATCCATCCTGACAGCGCGATAGCAAAGGGCGAACGCGTCCCCCGCTGGGCCAGGCCGGCCATGGTGATCCGGGACGGATTGTCCTACTCCCTGCATTCCATCGGCCCGTTGCAGGCGAATGACCAGGTCTACCTGTTTGCCTCGCCCCGCCGGGTGCGCCTGCTTGACGAGATTTATGCCAGCCCGTGGGACGAAGCGACGGTCGATCCGGATGTGCAGTTCCGGGTCAAGGGAAGCGTGCGGATGACGGAGCTTTCGAGGCTCTACGGGATAGAGGTTCCCGACGGTTCGGAAGGGCTGACCGCTGCCCAGTTCATGGAACAGGCGCTGGACGGCAATCCTGTCAGCGGAGACCGGCTGACCCTCGGCGAGCTCGATCTGGTAGTCTGCGGGCTGGATGAGGCGGGCGGTGTTGCCTCGGTCGGGCTGGTCATCAGCGAGGAAGACCCCAGCACCGGGGCGCTGATGGCCGATCTTGCGCGGCGGGTGCTTGCCGGCGCCCGGCGCAGGCTCGGCGGGCGCTCCGCAGCGCTCCCGGAAGCCAGGTCCGGCAAGGACGAAACTCCGCAGGCGGACTGACGGCGCGCGTCATGGTTTCTGGAATCCTAACGGGCACGTGAAAACTGCCGTACCCGAATAAATCCTTCATTCTTTAAGCCTTGGTATGAGAGATGCAGGCAAACTGCGCGCGCTGGGCTTTGTGACCTGGCCGCGGGAGGGTGGAATCGTGAACGTCTCGCGTGGAATCGCTGATTGGATAAACGGGGCCGCAGAGCGGTTCCAGATGCGCCGGTTTGCGGCGTCGGCATCAGGCAATGTGGCGATGCTGTTCGCGCTGGCCTGCTTTGTCATTTTCCCGATGGTGGCTTTCGCGGTGGAAGTCACGCGCGCCGTCAGCCACAAGACCAGCCTTCAATATTCGACCGATGCGGCCGTTCTTGCGGCGGCCCAGGCCGTCCTGATGACGCCGGAGCAGCGCATCGGCGTGATCGATTCCTTCATCAAGGCTGAGGAAGCAAAGATCGGCACACCGATCACCTATCAGGTGACCGAGAGCGAGGATGGTGAACTGTCGGTTACCTCCGAGATCAAGATGCCGCTGATCATTGGGCGCGTGGTGTCGCGGGACGATATCCGTATCCAGGTGCGCTCTGATGCGATGATGGGCGGCGCGGACCTTGAAGTTTCGCTCATCCTCGACACGACCGGCTCCATGGCCGGAAGCCGGATCATCGCGCTGCGCCAGGCGGCGCTCGATTTCGTGGATATTGTCGTCAATGATATCCAGGAGCCTTACTACTCAAAGGTTGCGATTGTTCCGTACTCTGTCTCGGTCAATGCGGGTCCGTTTGCAGAGGGGCTGCGCGGGTCAATAACGCCCGGCCGGAGCATCAGTGGCGCGGCCTGGATTGACGGACCGATCCGCAACATCACGGGCGCGACACGTGCAAACCCTGTCACCATCACCTCGAACGGCCACGGCTTC
This sequence comes from Hyphomonas sp., assembly GCF_046313735.1. Taxonomy (GTDB): domain Bacteria; phylum Pseudomonadota; class Alphaproteobacteria; order Caulobacterales; family Hyphomonadaceae; genus Hyphomonas. The sequence continues at coordinate 47,728 of NZ_JBKBXW010000006.1, read as the reverse complement.
TCGAATGGCGACCGGATCCGGATCACCGGCGTCAGCGGCATGACCCAGCTCAACAACAAAATCTACACGGTTGCTAACGTCACAACCAACACGTTCCGCCTGCAGGGTGTGAATGGCTCGTCGTACAGCAACTATTCCTCAGGCGGGCAAATCCGGCGCTGCCTGAACTGGAACTGCGAAGTTACCGTCACGGCCAACAATCACGGCCTGAACACCAATGATTTTGTCGTGATCAACAATGTCAGCGGCATGACGCAGATCAATAACGGGAACCACGCAACTTGGCAGGTGACGCGGCAGGATGCGAACAATTTCATGCTGCAGGGCTCGCAGGGCTGGAACTATGGCACCTATTCGTCAGGCGGTATCGCCTATTGCACGACCTATGGCTGCGAACGCTACCGCTTCATCAATGCGCTGGGCAACCAGCGCGTGAATCATGCGAGCACCTGTATCACCGAGCGCACGGGCCCGGCAGCGTTCCGGGATACCTCGCCGGCAACAGCGCCGTTGACCATTCACTATGACAACCCGGCCGCCAACCCGTGCTCGAACGTCCGGGAGATTGTCCCGCTGACGAGCAACAAGAGCGTTCTCAATGCCCGGATCAATTCGCTGTTCGATGGTGGTTCGACCTCTGGTCATCTGGGGACTGCATTCGGTTGGTATGTCCTGTCGCCGAATTTTGCGCACCTGTTCCCGCCCGCCAGCCGCCCGGCGCCCTATGGCCGGCCGAAAATGTATAAAGTGGCGGTGCTGATGACAGACGGTGAGTTCAACTCATCTTTCTGCAACGGCGTTATCAGCCGGATATCGCTTGCGGGATCGGGCTCGGCCGCAGACCATATCAACTGCGACTCGCCCAATGGCGGTGCGTTTGCTCAGGGGCTTCAGCTGTGCACGGCGATGAAATCAGCCGGGATCACGGTCTATACGGTCGGTTTCGAGATCGCGGACCTGCCGGCCGCAATTGAGCTGATGAACCAGTGCGCCTCCAGCCCGCAGCACGTTTTCACGGCATCGGGTTCGGCCCAGCTTCGCGCCGCGTTCGTGCAGATCGCCCGTTCGATCGAGGAAGTGCGCCTGACGCGCTGATCGCTCTCTGCCAGCCTCAGGGCAGGGCCAGCGGCCTCGGTACGGCCGGGCAGGCATTGCGAAGGAGGTCGGCCAGAACCCTTCGCTGTGTTCCGGGCGCTGGCATTGGGTCTGGCAGCAGCAGGCCGGTTTTCAATCCGTCCGCGGGATTGATCCAGACGACGGAGCCGCCGGCCGCCAGCATGTCCGAGATCACATGTGCGGTGCCGCCAGGGCCTGCCGGCGGCGCGCCTTTCCAGACCGCGATCAGCGCATCGGCGCGGCGCACGGTCTCCCTGCCGACAGCCGTGTAGCCGTCGCCCGTGCCCTCCGGGTCCGGAGCAATGACGACGTCTTCTGCGGCGGCGCACAGCGCATCGAATTCCGCGCGCGATGCATCAGTCTCGAAATCCTCGATATAGCGGCTGCGCGGAAAGGGGAGCGGGGCGATGAGGCGCCAGCTGCGCGCGAGGGCAGCCCGCGCGGCGATCCGGTCTGTGCCCTCGGCGAGGGCGCTGACGAGGGTCCAGCTGGCGCTGCCGGGCACGCCGCGCTCGCAGGCGCCGAGGATGCTGGCGATGGCGGCGGACAGGGCCGGCAGGTCTCCGGCGGCCAACTGGTTCAGCCTGTGGCCGGAAACGCCGAGGACGAAATGCGGTCCGGTGCCTGTCATGCGGCGGTCCATTCGGGAAGGTCGAAGGCGGGGTCGGGGTAGGCGGCGCTGATGAAGCGCTCGCCGGTCTTCAGGCCGATTTCGCGCAGCAGTTCCAGATGGCCCCGCTCGCCAAAGTCGAGCGCGTCAATCCGGTCGAACTGGACCCGGGTCAGCGGCTTGCCGATGAGCTTTTCGAGGTTGGTCGGCAGCGGGTCTGTCTTGCGCTTCTGCCGGCGGTCTTTCGCATCCCAGGTGTCGAGGATCACGTCGATGCGCTGGAAGTCCAGCATCGGATCGCCTGTGATGCAGACGCCGTCCAGGGTTTCGATCTCGCTGTCGATGGTCCACGGGATCTGCGAATGGCTGAGGGCCTGCATCAGCGCGATATTCTGCTTCACCGTGTCGTGGATCATCGAGCGCAGCGCATCTGCCCCGCGCAGGGCGGGGACCTTGGTGGCGAATTTCCTGCCGTCGATCCGGGGGCGGCGGTAGCCGGTGCCGCAGGAGGTCATCATCAGGTTGCGGGCGCCGCGCTGCCAGTTGAAGCCATAGGATGGCACCAGCGCCAGCATCAGCATCTGCACGCTGGGATTGTTATGCCCGCCGACCGCGCCGTCGACGAAATAGCCCTCGCTGCCGGCGCGGGCGCGGTTCGTGTCGTCATACTCCATCCGGATGGTGACTTCGTCAAAGAAGGTTGGCGCGGCGGCGCTGGCCTGGACAATGTCGATCAGGCGGTAGCGCTTGTTGGGGAAGACATTGCTGTCGGGCAGCGTATCGAAATACTTCGCCTTCGGATGATTGGTCAGCACCCAGGCGGAGCCTGTGTCGATGCGTTTGGTGAAGATGGCGAGGCCGGTCTTTAGCTGGTCTGTGCCGAGCGTCTTGGTGCCGAGCACAGGGCGCAGCGCATCGCGCAGGCCCTTGCTGTCGAATTTCGAGGCGAACAAGGTCCCGTCGCCGGCCTTGCGACCGAAGATGCGCGGTCCGAGGTCGAGATAGAAATCCATCAGCTCACTGACACTGAGGCCAAGGGCAAGGCCGGTGGCGATGATGGAGCCGGTGGAGGTCCCGCCGATCAGGTCATAATAGTGGCTGAGGCGGAAATCCGGATTGCCCCCGGCGCGGCGGCGCAGCTCATTTTCGAGATGTACCAGCATCCCCAGCGTGATCGTGCCCTTCACGCCGCCGCCATCGAGGGCAAGCATACGTTTCGGGCCGGTGGCCGGCGACAGATGTTCGGCGAGTGTCTGCGGCATTGAAATGTCCCCCGTGAGTGTCCGAGGCCCGCCGGCTGATCCCCCTGCGGCGGCCAGTTCCAGACTGGCAAAACCGGGGGAATTCCACAACGGGCAATCGCCTCGGCGAGGCTTTTTCCGGCTGGTTCGCGGGCGCCTGATCCATGTTACGGTAGAAGCAGAGCCGGAAGGACATGCCATGCCAGAACGCCTTTACCGCCTGTTGCCGGGCCTGCTGCTGTTCGTGACCGCCTGCCAGCCGCTGCCGGGGTCGCAGCCCGTGACCGCCATTCTCGAGCCGGCGCCCGTAGGAGGCGCGCCTGATCCCGCGCCCCCTTACATTTTCACCGCTGCCTGGGATGGCCGCCCGGAGGGGGCAGAGTGGACGCGCCTGACGCTTGCGGCGCTGGACCGGCATGGTGAAGCCCTGCTGAGCCGGGTTCCGGACGACATTGCGGATTTCTGCCCGCCCTATCCGGGCCTTGACCGGGAGGCGCGCAAGCAGGTCTGGCTGATGCTGATGTCCGCGCTCGCGCGGTATGAAAGCAATCACCGGACGGATGTGCAGTTTCAGGAGAGCTTCAATGACTCCCAGGGCAATCCGGTAATCAGCCGCGGGCTCCTGCAGATCTCGATTGAAAGCGGGCGCGGCTATCGCTGCGTGATTCCGGAGGCGGAGGCGCTGCATGATGCGGACGTGAACCTGAGCTGCGGGGTGCGCATCCTCAACCGCTGGACCGGGGAGCGCGATGGCCTGGTGGCCAGCCGCGTCACGCCAACCGGCGCGGGTGACAATGGATGGCGCGGCGCGGCCCGCTACTGGAGCCCCTTCCGCGACGCCGCCAAGCGCAGCAGCATGGAATCCAGCGTCCGCGCCCTGCCGATGTGTGGTGAGTGAGGCGGGCTGCCGGGCCTTGCATGAATGCGAGGCAAATGGCGCACCCAAGAGGATTTGAACCTCTGACCTTTGCCTTCGGAGGGCAACGCTCTATCCAGCTGAGCTATGGGTGCTGCGCAAGGCGGGTGTTTAGGCGAAGCCGGGGCGGGGCGCAACAAGGTTTGCCCGCGATGCTCCACGCCGATCAGGCATGGACGCGGGGGCTGCAGCGCCGGTAGGATGCTGGCCGGGAACCGACGCACAGAGCTGCTGTCAAAGAGCTATTACCACAAAGGAAGTCCGCGCTTGATCAAACCTGCTTTCGCCTTTGCGGCTTTTGCCCTCGCCCTGATGCCGCTCGCGGCCTGCACCCCTGCGGGAGGGGAGGCGGGATCATCGGCGCTTTCTGGCGCCGCGCCGCCGCCGTGCCGGCCTGAAGCCCGGATGGCGTCAGCGGACGCGCGCAGCGCCCTGGAAGCGCAGGCCTTCGCCGAAGCGCAGGCCAGCCACGGCAGCGGATCCCCCGCCCTGTGGACCCTGTCTGATGAGGACACGACCATTCATATCCTCGGCACCGTGCACCTGCTGCGGCCCGAACTGGATTGGATGTCGCCGGAAATCCGTGCCGCCATCGAGGGCGCGGACAAGATCGTGTTCGAGGCGGACACGACCAGCCCGCAGGCCCAGCGCGAGCTGATGGCCTTCTTTGCCGGGCACGGCATCTTCAGCGATGGCCAGCGGCTTTCGAACCTGATGACGGAGGAAGAGGTCGCCTTTGTCAGCGAGGCACTGACCGCGGTGAACCTGCCCTTCGATGTGCTGCAGACGATGCGGCCCTGGTTTGCGGCGATCAATATTTCCGTGATGCAGCTGACCGCGAGCGGGTATGATCCTGAGGCCGGTGTTGAGAGCGTCATCCAGCAGATGGTCGCAGAGCGGGGCCCCCGGTTCGCCTATCTCGAGACGGCCGACCAGCAGCTCGGCGGGCTGGCGGCGCTGGATGATTGCGAACAGGTGAGTTTCCTGCTGGCGACCGTGGAATCGCTCGATGAGGGTGTGGAGATGCTCGACATCCTGATCGGCGAATGGGCTGACGGGGATGTCCACGGGATCGGCCTCCTGATGGCAAACCCCGAGATGATTGGCTCGCAGGCGATCTATGATGTCATGCTCACCGACCGGAACCGGCGCTGGGTGCCGCAGATCGCGGCGATGCTGGACGAGCCGGGCACGGTGCTCGTGGCGGTCGGCGCCGGGCACCTGGCCGGCGAGGACAGCGTGATCACGATGCTGCGGGACGAAGGATTTGCGGTCGAGGGGCCGTAGGGGCTTCAGCGCGGCCGGCGCGAGGTTACGCCTTTCGCATCAGCTTGCCGGTCTTGGATACGGTGCTGCCGCATTGGCTGCAGGTCCAGCCGCCCCGCAAGGCCTGGCCTACGGATTTCGGTGTCCGGATGGCGGGCAGGGGATGGTCGCAGACCGGGCAGGACCGGGCGCTGAGGTCGATGGCCCAGGCATCGGGCACCGACAGGCTGACCCCGATCGCCGCGCCGCCCGTGAAGCGCACGCCATGCCGGGTCAGGCCGCTGTAAATCTCCTCCCGGCTGGGGCCGCTGATCTCCTTGCCGCTCTCGAAATTGCGCAGGGTTGCGACGCCGATATCCAGCACCTGTGCGAGTTCGTCGGCGGTTACGCCGAGCAGCGCGCGGGCTGCCTTGACGTGGTTGGGGGTGAGCTGTTCTGCCTTGAATCGCGCCATTTCCTGAGACTCCAGATTATATTTTCCATATAAATATGGATGCCTGCTTCGCAAGTCTTTTTGATATAAAAAATATAATCCGAAGGTGCGGGCCGCTGTCTGCGCAGTCAGTCTGCCGCGCGCCGGAGGGCGAGGAGGGCCTGTTCAAGCACGCCCTCGCTGGCGGCGCAGACGATCTGGCCGCCGAGGCGGGGCGTGTTGCCGCGCCAGTCGGTTGCCAGTCCGCCGGCGCCGCGCACGACCGGGATCAGGGCCGCCACATCCCAGGCTTTCAGGCCTGACTCCGCGACGAGATCGACCGTGCCGCCGGCAAGGCGCGCATAGGCATAGGCATCGAGGCCATACCGGCTGATGCGGGCTGCGGCGCGCAAGTGGTTCCAGGCGCCCTGTTCGGGCGGGGTGAAGATGAAGGGATCGGTGGTCGCGATGGTTGCCTCGCGCAGGTCCGTGCAGGGGGAAACGGCAATCGGCGCGCGCCCGGATGCGGATTCCAGCGCCGCGCCGCCCGGCCAGCCGAGATAGCGCTCGCCGACGACCGGCTGGTCGATCAGGCCGATGACGGGGGTGCCCTCCGGATCGGCGAGCGCGATCAGCGTGGTCCAGACCGGCAGGCCGGCGACGAAGGCGCGGGTGCCATCGATGGGATCAAGATACCAGCGCCAGCCGGTATCGGAGGCCGTTTCGGGATACTCCTCGCCGGTTACCCCGTCGCCGGGGCGTTCGATGGCGAGGATGTCTCGGATCGCCCGCTCGGCGGCGCGGTCGGCCTCGGTGACAGGGTCGAAGCCCTTCAGGCCGGTGCCCGCGCCCTTGCCGTCAATGCCGGCAAGGTTGCGGAAATGCGGGGCAATGGCGCTGCGGGCAGCATCCGCCAGACGGCCGATCAGGGCGAGGTCAGGGGAGAGGTCGGCAAGGCGGGTCATGCGCGAGGCGATGCCCCGCGCAGTCCATAAGGTCAAGCAGCGCCGGAGTTGGAATTGTCCTGCTCGAAGGCCTTGGCGAGTTCGAGAAGGCGGCGGCGGGGGCGCTCGCCCAGCCGGTAATAGGCGCGCACGAGTTCCAGCGTTTCCTTCTGGGAGAGGATATCGCCTTCCATCTGTTCGGCATCATTGGCGGCGTTGGGAACGGTCTCTGCGGCGGGCATCCCGTCGAAGAAGTATTGCACAGAGACATTCATGGCGCGGGCAAGGTCGAACAGGCGCGAGGCGGTGATCCGGTTGGCGCCGCATTCGTATTTCTGGATCTGCTGGAAACGCACGCCGACCTGGGCGGCCAGTTCCTGTTGCGTCATGCCCAGCAGGCGGCGGCGGCGGCGCAGCCGTTTGCCCACGTGAAGGTCGATATCGTCAGCCATAGGTCCCTCTCCCCTTGATGAGTTGGTCGGGACCGGCAGAGTCCCAAATCAGGAAAATCGCGTAGTTTCTACGCAATTGCCGTGCCGGGCGGGGGAAAGTGCCTGAAATCCGGGCAAGTGAGGGTAGCGCTCACGGGTGCGGCCAAACACCTCTTGGATGTTTGTGCGTCGCAACATAGTTTGGGTCATGCACTTCGGTGCAGACGCCTCTGGCGTTTCCTCCCTTTGACTTCGGCCGCGCCCCTTGGCGCGGCCCTTTTTTGCGCCGGTAAAAACTTATATTTTTCAGGGATTTGGCTTCAGCGGGGGGGCGCTGAAGTCGGCGATATCCGCGATTACGGCATCAATCACCCGCCGGAGGGCCGGAAAGTCCGCGCTGCGGGCAATCTGGTGCTCGTCCATGTAAAGCCCGCGGTTGATCTCGATCTGAAGGGCGCTGAGGCCGCGCTTCGGCCGGCCATAGCGCCGCGTGGTGTAGCCGCCGGCATAAGGCGCGTTGCGGGCGACGCTGAGGCCGTGATTGCGGAAGATGCGCTCGACCCTTGTGATCAGGCGGGGCTCGCAGCTGGCCCCGAACCGGTCGCCCAGCACGATGTCCGCCAGGTTGCGGCGCCCCGGCTGAACCGAGGGCATCGAATGGCAGTCAACCAGGATGGCCCGGCCAAACTCGGTGCGCAGGCGCTCGAGTTCTTCGCTGAGGAAGCCGTGATAGGCGTCATGGATGCCGGACAGGCGCTGCTCGCCCTCCTCGCGCGACAGAAGCCGGCCATAGATTCCCTCGCCGCGCGCGCCGACCCGGGGCAGGCAGCCGAGGCCGGCCTCGACCCGGGGTGTCGGCTGGGCGCAGGCGCGGGGTGGGCCATCTGCGAACATTGACGGGTCGAGTTCATGCGGGTCGCGGTTCAGGTCGACGACCGAGCGGCCATAGGCGGCGGCAAGCAGCAGGGCGCCGTGCCGGGGCGCAGCGGCAAACAGCTCGTCGACATAGGCATCCTCTGTGCGGCGCACATCCATCAGCGGCACGCAAAGCGCCTCGACCATCGCCTCCGGATAATGCGAGCCGGAATGGGGGCTCGCAAACACGACCGGCACAGGTGCCCCCTCCGGTTGCGCCAGGGTAAACGGCGCGTCCGGCACAGCCGGGGCAGGGCTGTCTGCCGGGGCGAGCTGGAAGGCAGTGGAGGAATCGGGCATCTTTCCTATGGTTTGCGCTTCAGTCCCAAGGTCAAGCGCTTTCAGCGGCAGCGCGACCGGGGCACAAAGATGAACACGCAAGGCCCGCGCGTTCACGCCTGATTTACCATCGCCGGGCTTTATGTGGTATTGGCTGAGTCGCACCATCAACAGGGGGCATCCTGCGCGTGACAAAGATCCTGCTCGCAGAAGACGATGATTCGATGCGCTCCTTCCTGGCTGCGGCGCTGCGCCGGGCCGGGCATGACGTGCAGGACTATGCCGATGGCGAAGCCGCGCTGCAGGCGCTGGAGCGCGAGGTGTTCGACCTGCTGCTGACCGACATCGTGATGCCGGGCCTTGACGGCATCGAGCTTGCCCGCCGGGGCGCCGAACTCGACCCGGCCATGAAGATCGTCTTCATCACGGGCTTTGCAGCGGTCGCCCTGTCGTCGGGCACGCCGACGCCGGCCGGGGCGAAGGTGCTGTCCAAGCCCTTCCACCTGCGGGAAATCGTCGAAGAGGTCGACAAGGTGATGGCGGCCTGAGGCTGCGCCTGGCACTGGCTCGCCAAAGCGGGCCGGCGCCTGCTGAAAGCGCGCTTGACGGGCGCGCGCCGATTGTCCATTACGCGCACTTCTTCCGGAATTGAGGGCCCCTCGCCCCATCCCGGCGGGCGGTTAGCTCAGCGGTAGAGCACTACGTTGACATCGTAGGGGTCACAAGTTCGAACCTTGTACCGCCCACCATTGCTTGTCTCACTGACTGACCGGAGATGCAGCGATTTGTCCCGTGGGCTGGCGTCTGGCCAGATCGCCCCGGGCGCGGAAGCCTGTTAGGCTGGTAGCGTGCGACAATCAAAAGGGGAGAGACGGATGAACATGAAAAGCCTTGTTCTGGCAGTGTCGGCGCTGATGGTGGCGGGCTTGAGCCATGCCGGCGAACCCATGACGGTCGAGGAGGTTGCCCGCGCTGCGCGTGACGGCGTCACCTTTGTGGACAATGACTACATCTCCGCCCGGCAGGCGGCGAACCCGGAGCTTCTGCTGCTGGATGTCCGCTCGGAAGGCGAGTTCAGCATGGGGCATATCCCGGGCGCCCGCTCGATGGCGCGGGGCGTGGCCGAGTTCCGGATGGCGGAGACCGTGCGCGATGCGGATGCGGAGATCATCCTGTATTGCGCGACCGGGGCGCGTGCGGCCCTCGTGCAGAAAGCGCTGGCGGAGCAGGGGTATCGCAATGTGTCGGCGCATGAGGGGTTCGATACATGGGCGGCAGCAGGGCTGCCGGTCGAGAACACTTACGGCACTTTCCGGCTGATCGAGCGCAAGCGGGCGGATTGATCCCGCGCGCTGCCGGCGGCGGCGCAGAGAGGCGTCTGGAATGTCCTTGAACCGCGGATCTGCCAGGATAGGCTGGTCGCTGCGATCCGACAGAGGGAGGCGCGTGTGGCTTATCAGGCTTTGAAGTTTGCCGGCCTGCTGGCTGTCGTTCTCTGCCTGACCGGCTGTGTCACGCGGCGGGAGCATGTCCTGGCGCCTTCGGCGAGCGGGATTGTCATCGAGGCCTATACCCACCAGCCGGTCGAGGGCGCGGAGGTGCGGTATGCCGGGCTGGAGGGGGCTGCGCCGGTCGTGACCGGTCCGGACGGGCGGTTCACCCTGGAAGGGCTCACCGAAATGCGCACCATCGTCGCAATGCCTGTGGGCGGCGTTTTCAGGGATACGGCGCTGGTGCGCGCGGCTGTGCCTGGCGGCGGGCAGAGCTTTTCCAGCGCCGAGTTCATCAATGGCGGCCGGCCGGCACAGGCGCTCTATAAGGTGACGATCCTCGTTTTCCCGGAAGGTGCCGAGGCGCCGCCGCTGCGCGCGCTGATGCAGGATTGCCTCGACAAGCCGCAGCAGGACCATGCGGTGCGCATTGTCGATTATGTGTCCCGCCTGGATGCGGAGGAATGGCCGGACTGGCTCGATCAGGATACCGCGTCGGGATTGTACGAGTATGTGCGCCTCGCGCTGCCATCCTCGCTGTTCCTTGCCTGCGAGAATACGAGCGAGGCCTATGACATGTTCCGGGCGCAGTCGGAAACGCTGTGGGAGACCGCCCATTCTTCTGCGAGGGCGAGCGCGCCGTAGCGCTTGCTCCTCAAAGCCCCAGCTGGCCCTTGGCGAGGATGCCGCGCTGGATTTCGTTGGAGCCGGCATAGATCGAGCCGGCGCGGTCGTTGAGGTATTTCGCGGTTGAGGTGACGGCGCTGTCCGGTCCGGCCTGCGCAGTGTTCAGCCCCTCGAAGCCGGGCACTGGGCCGCCGGGCGAGGTGTGGTGCGGCTGGAAGGGCGCGGCGTAGACGCCGGCAAGTTCGAGCGCCAGTTCGGTCAGGTGCTGGCTGAGCTCGGTGCCGCGAATTTTCATCATCGAGGCCTTCAGGCCCGGCGTGCCGCCGCGGGCAAGCTCCGACATCTGCTGTAGCTCGGCCGCTTCGAGGGCGAGGATTTCGGCCTCGGCACGGGAGAGTTTGGCGGCGAAGGCGGCATCCAGCGCGCCTTCCTCGGCGGCGGTGATGCGGATGGCGCGCAGGCGCGCGAGCAGGCGCGGGCCGTAGGAGGAACCGCCGCGCTCGAATTCCAGGAGGTATTTGGCGACCGTCCAGCCATCATTGATCCGGCCAATGACGTTTTCCTTCGGTACACGGACATCGGTGAAGAAGACTGCGTTCTGGATGTGCTCGCCTGACAGCATCAGGATCGGGTCGACGCGCACGCCGGGCTGGTTCATTTCGATCAGCAGGAAGGTGATGCCTTGCTGCGGCTTGCCGGAAGCATCCGTGCGCACGAGGCAGAACATCTTATTCGCTTCATGCGCATGCGTGGTCCAGATTTTCGAGCCATTGCAGAGGAAATGATCGCCCTGGTCGATGGCAGACATGGTGAGGGCGGCAAGGTCCGAGCCGGCATGGGGCTCGGAATAGCCCTGGCACCAGAAATCCTCGCCGGAGAGGATGCGGGGGAGGTAGTGATCCTTCTGCGCTTTCGAGCCATGGCCGATCAGGGCGGGCCCGCACATGCCGATGCCCATGGGCGAGAGCGGCGGGGCGCCGGCGCGGGCCATCTCGACATCGAAGATATAGCGCTGGGCGGGGGTCCAGCTTGTGCCGCCATATTCGACCGGCCAGGAGGGCGCGGCCCAGCCCTGTTTGACGAGGATCTGCTGCCATTTCAGGGCGATGGGCTTTGTGGCGTAAACGCTGGTCATGCGCCGGGCATAGGCGCTGAGGTCTTCGGTCAGGTTGCGTGCGAGGAAATCGCGGACCTCTTCGCGGAAGGCTTCTTCCTCGCGGGTGAAGGAAAGATTCATGCGGCGGCTTCCTGCGGCGCGGGTGCGGATTGGGCCGCGCTCAGCAGGCGGCGGCGTTCGGCAGCGGATTTCCAGACATAGCTGCGCGGCAGGCCGAGGCGTTCGGCGGCCTCTGCGGCGGGGCCGGTCAGGTCAGGTGTGTGTTCGGCGGCGGTGGCCATCGCCTTGACGGTCAGGCGGCCCAAGGGGGAGAGATTGTAGTCCTTGCCGAGGCCGAGGCGGGCGCGCACTTGCCGGGGCAGGATGTCGACAGCGGCATGGACAAGCGCGCTCTGCAGGCCTTTGGGCACGCCGGGGGCTGCGCGGCCGGAGGTCATGATGGCGAGGAATTCGGTATTGATGGGGTGCGGCTCAAAGCGCGGCAGCAGGTGGGCGAGCATACAGTTGAAATGCTCCAGCGATCGCAGCGGGTGCTGGACACCGTAGAGGCGCGCGACGGGTTCACCTTCGGTAAAGAAGCGGGTGATCTCGTCCTCGGTCAGCTCCCGCACGAAACGGTGATAGGCCATCAGGAAGCCATAGCCGGCGGTGGCGCTGACCCAGTCGAGCAGTTCGGGGTCTAGGGCCTTGTAGGCTTCGCCGCCGGGTGTCTCGCCCTGCACTTTCGAATGCATGTTGGTGACGCCCTGGATCACGCGGCGGGCGGCGCTCTGCGGGCCATAGACGCCGACCATGGCGGCGATGCCGGTGCGTTTCGAGCGGCCGATAGGATCGGTCTTGAAGACCGAATGATCCCAGACGCCGGAGCGGATGCGGGCATCGGCGAATTCCAGGAGGACGGCGCAGACCCCGCCAATCGCCAGCGCGACGGGGTTCTTGAACACCTGCCAGGAGACCGAATCCGGCGCGGCAAAGGCCGGCTCGCCCGGCGGCTGGGTGTAATCGACCTTCCAGCCGAGATAGGTCTTCTGTTCGCTCATGCGCTCCTCCCCAGGGCGGCTCAGGCAGAGTAGGCAGGCTGCGCCCACCAGCAAGGGGCAACGCTGCGTCAGCTGCCCGCCTGATTCTATGGGCTGAATGGTACAGCCGTTCTTCTTAACAGGGACTCACTCCTCCCCGGTCAGGACCCAGCCGAGGCCGGCGGAGAGGTGGGTGAGGAAGAGGGGATCGGTGAAACTCTCGGCGGTGTGGCCCATGCCGGTGTAGAAAATGCGGGCGCCTTCAAACTCGTGGCGCCAGGAGATGGGCTGGAGCGAGGTGTCAGGCTCGCCGATGGAGGCGGGGTCGAAGGCGGCCACGATCTGCAGGTTCGCGGCGTCGAGATCGGAGAAATAGTACCATTCATCGACCCGGGCGAAGCTCGGCGGCAGGGCGCGGACGGTCACATCGCCGGGCTTGAGCAGGATGATGCGGGCTTCCGGCGTGCCGGGCGGGTGGCGGGCGAAAGCGGCGCCGATCATCCGCCGGTACCAGGGCCAGTGATAATGGGAATCGGCGGCGGCGTGGATGCCGGCGATGCCGCGCCCGCTATGGACAAAACCCTTGAGGGCTGCGCGGCCGGTCTCGTCCAGCCATTCGCTGGAGGGGTCTTGAGGCTGAGTTGTGGCGCTCAGCAGGATGAGCGCATCGAACGGGGCGAGGCCTTCGGCTGTGAACACGGCCGGGTCTTCACTGGCAGTGAAGGCATAGCCCGCCTCTGCTGCGAGGCCCCGGAGGGCCGCGATGCCGGGCTCGATAGAGGCGTGCCGGTAGCCTGTGGTGTGGGAGAAGACGAGAATGTGCGGCGGCGCGGCGGCGGGCTCAGTGGTGGCTGACGGGGCGGGCGGCGCGGTGCAGGCCGCAGCGATCAGAAGGAGGGCGGCGGCCAGCCAGATGCGGAGAGGGGAGATGGGTGCGGCGGGCATGAGGCCTCCCCTTGAGCAGCGGTAGCGCTCACTTTTAGCAAGGCCGGGGCCTTGGGGAAACCTCTACCGGTTCAGTTCGAGGCGAGCCGGGCCGGCGGCGCGTTGCGGACATCATTATTCATGCTCGCAAGGCGCACGCTGACAACATAGGCCTTCTGGCTGTCCATATTGGCGAGGATCAGCCCGGCCTGGTCGCTCTGGATCAGGCGCAGGAAGCCGGCGGCAAAGCCGGGGTCCATCTGGTTGAAGATCTGCGCGGCCTGGTCGGGCTTCATGACCGAATACATCTGGGCAAGGTGCTGGACATCGGCGTCAGAGACCGACTGGATGGCCTGCCAGCGCTCTTCCAGCGCAGCCTGAAGCGCGCGAAGTTCGGCGGTGCGGCCCGTGAGCTCGGTTTCCCAGGTCTGGAGCTGCAGCTGTTTCTCGCGCAGCTCCTCGCGGCCGTTTTCAAACAGCCACTGGTCTTCCTGCAAGGCGGCGGCGGTCTCGGCGGAGAAGCAGATCTCGCCGGGAGGGGCTGTATTGCGACGGTCCGGAAGGCTTTGCGAAGGGGCTTGCACCTGCGTGCTCGCGCCGGCTGCCGGATTGGCAGCGGCGGTCGCCGGGGCAGGGGCATTCGGCTGCTGCTCAGCAAACGCGATGCCTTCCGGGAGGAAACGGGTGATCCCGCCGATCGTGAACAGGACCCCGAGGGTCAGGAGGACATGGCTGCGATTGGGCGTCAGGCTGCTCATGGGGTCACGCGGTCCGGCTGCGGGGAGGGGTGTAGTCGTCGGCGCCGGCGAGGCGGGCGGGGCCTGCCTGGCTGTCGGTCAGGTAGCGCATCTGCCGCATCAGTGCGGACATTTCTGTGATCCGCTCGCGCGACTGGCCGAGCACATCGCGCATCATTGTGTTGAGTTCGGCCTGGGCGGCGTGGACCTGGTCGGCGGCGCGGGTCTGGGAGGTTTCCATCTGCATGATGGTGGCCTCCAGCCGGTCGCACATCTTTTCACCCTCGCCGATCAGATAGGTCAGGCGGTTGGCCATCGTCTCGACCCGGGTGCGGGTGTCGTGGGTCGCCGAGGACATCGCGGCGACCGAGTTCGACAGGGCCGTGATCGTCGCGCCGAGGCCGTCGCGCGTGTTCTGCAGCGCCTTCAGGCGCCGGCTGAGCACGATACAGTAGGCGCAGGCCGCAAAGGAGACGAGGAAGATAGCGATGTCTGTCGGCTGGATGCTGGGGATGTCCATGGGCCTACCTCAACAGGAATTCCGTAATCAGGACGCCGTTTGACACAGCCGCGCCCAGCACGAGTTCGGAGCGCCGGGCGAGCTGTTCGCGCAGGTGCGGGTAGAAGCCCGGATCTTCGAGATCGGCGAGCTCGATCGAGCGCAGATAGGTGTTGAAGGCATCGACCAGCATCGGCTGGGCCTGGCGCACGCGAGGGGCGCCGTCCTTGCCGGTGATGACCGTGATGTTGAGCTTGAGGTAGCGGGTGGCCGGGGAGCTGCCGATGGTGATCAGCACTTCGCCGACCTCGACATAGGTCTGGTCCCGCGCCAGCGGGGGCGGGGGAGCGCCCGTGACCGGCGCGCAGGCGAGCGCCGCCGGCGGCTCGCTCGGGGAAAGCAGGTAAAACAGCCCGAAGGAGCTGACCAGCGAGGCCGCAGCCACGATCAGCAGCCCGGCCAGTGCTCCGCCGGACTTCTTTCCACCTTCTGTTTCACCCGCGTCTTTTGCGTCGGGTTTCTTCGCCATCTTGTTACCAAGTCTACCATGTGAGGCAGGCTCAGTTAGACGAAGTCCCGGTAAAGATAACCTTAACGTTTTGGCCCGATTTTTTAATCATTGCAGCAGATTCGAACCCAGCCGGTGCCTCCCGTTCATGAAATTCCTTGAAACCCTGAAAGCCCTTTCGCCGGCCAAGCAGTTGATGCTGGCCGGGGCCATGCTGGCGGTCATCCTCGCCGTCTCGCTGATCGCCCGGGGGGTGACGCGCGAGCCGATGGCGCTCCTGTATGCCGGGCTTGAGCCCCAGGTCGTCGGCGATGTCATCAAGGAGCTGGAGCGCAGCGGCGTGCCCTACGAGATCCGGGGTGAGGCCGTTTTCATTCCGCAGGGCAAGCGCGATCTTGTCCGGATCGAGCTGGCCTCGGCCGGCCTGCCGCGCCAGTCGGTGCAGGGCTATGAACTGCTCGACCAGGTGAACGGCTTTTCGGTCACATCGGAGATGTATAACGCCGCCTATTGGCGGGCCAAGGAAGGCGAGCTGACCCGGACGATCCTGGCGATCCCCGGGGTGACCTCTGCCCGGGTGCATATCGGGGCGAACCTGCGCTCCGGCTTTGCCCGATCCCAGCCGCAGCAGACGGCCTCCGTGACGTTGACTTCGGCGCGCGACCTGACCCAGAGCCAGGCCGAGGCGATCCAGTACCTTGTGGCGCTCGCTGTCTCCGGCCTCAAGGCGGAGGATGTTGCCGTTATCGACCCCAGCAAGGGCATCCTCGCCGGTCCGAAAGCCAGCCGCATGGCTGAACCGATGGTGGCCGCAGAGGATCATGCCTCTGCCATCGAGGAAAAGATCATGCGGCTGCTCGATCCCCGGGTGGGGGCGGGCAATGCGCGGGTTTCGGTATCGGTGGATGTCAGCCGGGAACGACAGCGGACGTCTGCCGTGATGTTCGACCCGCAGTCCCGGGTCATCCGAAACCGGACGACCAATGACGTCAACGAGACCAATACGGGCGGTGCGGGCGGTGTTACTGTGGCCAGCAACCTGCCGCAGGGCGCCGGAGGCGGCGCTGGCGGCGGCAGCTCCACACGCAATTCGACCGAGTCGATTGTGTTCGAGATCAACGAGACGCGCACCGAGGTCGAAACACTTCCCGGCCAGATCCAGCGGATTTCGGTGGCTGTTCTGTTGAACCTTCAATCGCTTGGCATTGACCCGGCTGCGGCAGATGCCGGCGCCGCGCAGGCACAGGCTGCGGCAGAGTTCGAGCGGCTGATCGCCTCGGCGGCGGGCCTGAACCTTGAGCGCGGGGATACGATCTCGGTCGAGCTGATGCCGTTCCAGCCGATTGCCGCCGAGGAGCTCATGACGCCGCCGAGCCTGATCGACCAGCTGATCGAGCGGTATTTCTGGTCGGCGCTGCAGGCGCTCCTGCTGGGCGTGGTGATCATCGTGCTTGTGTTCGGCGTAATCCGTCCGATGCTGATGCCGCGCCCGGGCGCAGCGGCGGCGGATGGGCCCGCGCCGGGCGCTGCAGGCGTTGCAGCAGGCGGTGGGCTCAGCGCTGCCCCGGTTGAGGCCGACCCGTTCACCTACCTCCAGGACTATGCCAGCGAGCGGCAGGATGAGGCCGCAGCATTGCTCCAGCAATGGCTGAATGAAGACCAGCAGCCCGCCGCCTCGCCGCTGGCGCGAAAGGTCGCGGTGAATGAATAGCGCCGTATTTTCCCATCTGCCGCGCTTTCATCCGCAGACGGATCGTCAGCCAGCGGACTGGCTGCGCATCCTGGCGTCGGGTGACAGCGCGCCGCCTGAAACCGAAGTACCCCTGCCGGTGGCGGACATCAGCGCCCCGGTTGTGGCCGCTGTTCCTGCGCCTGAGGCTGCGCCGCCAGCTGCCGATGGCGCCGCACTCGAGGCGGCCGTCAGGCACCTTGCGGGCCTTGCAGCGCGGCTGGAAGCCGAGGCGCGCAGCAAGGCGGCTGAAACGCTGAAGGCTATGGCCGCCGAAGTATTGCCGGAACTCTCGCGGGCCTTCCTGGCCGATGAGATCATGCGGCACTTGCCGGCGCTGGTGCCCGTCTCGGTGCCGCACTTCGAGATCAGGGCTGAGCCCGGCGTCGCCAGCAGGCTGGGCGAGCTTGCGGCGACGCACCCCGCGCTGGCCGGGCGTTTCGATGTTGTGCCGGAAGAGGGGGCAGGCGCGGGACGCGCCGAAATTTCCTGGCGCACGGGCGGCGTCACCTTCGAGACAGAGAAGCTGATACAGGCCTGTCTCGCCCGGCTTCGCGCAGCGCCCTGAAAAATAAAAAACAGGAGTAGATAGATGGCACTTCCAGAAAAAAGCCCGGAAACCTCCGCCGGAGAGGATCGCCGGGATAGTTCCTCGCGCAACCAGTATCGCCGGTCGATTTACAGCGTGCCGGTGACGGTGACTGTATCGGTTGGCCAGAAGCGGCTGAGCGTGGCCGAGATTCTCGAACTCCAGCCCGAGACGATCATTACACTGATGTCCAAGATCGACGACCCCGTCGACCTGATGATCGACAACAAGCTGATCGCCAAGGGCGAGCTGGTCGAGACCGATGACGGGCAGATTGCCGTCAAGATCGTTGAAATCATTGAGCGGGCCCCGGGCGGGAATGACTGATTCGCGGGCTGCCGGCCGCGTTCTTCTCCTGCTGGTCCTCGCGGCCGGCCTGTGTTTTCCTGCCTTCGCGCAGGCCGCGCCGCCGGCAGCTGGCGGCCTTGACGCCCTTCTGAGCGACGATGGCAGCGGGCGGCTCAGCGGCTCGGTCATCCAGCTGATCCTGATCGTCACGGTGCTGAGCCTTGTGCCCGGCATCGCGATGATGGTCACCTGCCTGCCGTTCATGGTGATCGTCTTCTCGTTCATGCGACAGGCGATCGGCGTGCAGCAGGCGCCGCCAAACATGATGATCATGGCGCTTGCGATGTTCCTGACATTCTTCGTCATGGAGCCGGTCTTCTCGGCCGCCTGGGCGCAGGGGATCGAGCCTTATATGAACGGCACGCTGGAGGAAGAGGCCGCCTGGCAGCTGACAACCGCGCCGTTCCGGACCTTCATGGCCCTGCGCACGGACCCCGAAGCGCTGATGACGCTTGCCGATGCCGTCAACCGGCCGGTAGGGGAGGGGCAGGAGCCGCCTTTCTCGCTGCTGGTGACGGCCTTCATGCTGAGCGAGATCAAACATGCCTTCCAGATTGGTTTCGTGATCTTCCTGCCATTCCTGGTGATCGACCTGGTGGTCGCCTCGGTGCTGATGGCGGTCGGCATGATGATGGTGCCGCCGACGGTGGTGTCGCTGCCGTTCAAGATCGGATTTTTTGTGCTGGCTGACGGCTGGCTTAAGATCACGGAAGCTATTCTGCGCGGATATGCAGCATGAGCACTGTTACGCCGCTTCCAAGCCGTGATGCCCGCGCCGCGGCAGGTGCGGGCGGGGCGCCTGCCTCGCTGCGGGTGGCATCGCTGACCCCGCCGCAACGGGCCGCAGTCGTCATTGCGCTGATGGGGGAGGGCGCGGCGAAGCCCATTGTCGAAAAGCTGGATGATGCGGCCGTGGCCCGGATGGCAGCGGCGCTGGAGACAATCACGTATCTGTCGCGCGATGACCTTGTGGAGATCGTGATTGATTTCCTGACGCAGCTGCGCAGCACCGCCGGGGCCATGCGCGGCGGGCGCGGCAAGGCGCGCGAAGTGATGAGCGGGATCGTCGAGCCCGGACGGCTGAATGCGGTGTTCGGCGGGCCCAGTACCCCGGCGCCGGTCAGCGATGAGGGCGACGCCTGGGAACGGCTGAGCCGCCGGGATCCGAAACAGGTGGCCGACTATCTCGGCCGCCTGACGCCGAATATCATCGCGCTGATCCTGCGCCGCCTCGATCCGTCCGTGTCCTCGAACATCATCTGCCATCTGAAGGATGACAGGCTGCAGCCGGTGATGGCGCAGATGGTCGAAGCGCCGCGTGCCGATGCGGGCATCGACACGGTTATCGCCCGGATGGTGGAGATGGAGTTCCTGAACCTGCCGCAGGATGAGGCGGCGGGCGATGACGGGCATCTGGAAACAATCGGCGAGGTGCTGAGCCTCATTCCGACAGACAAGCGGGAGAACCTCGTCGGCTTCCTGCAGAGCCGGTATGAAAGCAAGCTGCCGGTGATCCAGAAGGGGCTGTTCACGGTGGAGGGACTTCCGGATCTTCTGCCGCGTGCGGGCGTGCCGGCCGTGTTACGCGAGATCGAGCAGGCAAAGCTGCTGACGCTGCTGGCGAGCCTTTCCGGGCGTTACCAGGCGGCGCAGGATTATCTCCTGTCGAATATCTCCTCACGGATGGCAGATCAGTACCGGGAAGACATCAAGTCTGTCCGCGCACCGGCTGGCGAAGAGGCCGAGACCATTCAGCGAGAGTTTCTCACCCAGCTGATGGACATGCGCCGGCGCGGCATCATCACGATCAACAAACCAGACCGCTAATCCAAGGCGTGCCGGGCGGACCTTTCCAAAGGTCCGTGTGCAATTTGTGTGTCAGCGGATGACCAGGTCTGCGTGAAGGGCGCCCGCCGTTTTCATGGCGCGGATGATGTCTGCCATTTCCTGAGGTGAGACGCCGAGGGCGTTCAGACCGGTCACGAGCTGGGACAGCGTGACGTTCGGGTTCAGCATGGCGATATTGTTGCTGCCGGTCTGGGTGATCTGGATGTCCGAGCGCGGCAGCACCATGGTTTCACCGGGCGAGAACGGGTTCGGCTGAGAAGCGACCGGCGTTTCGCGGACCTT
Source organism: Hyphomonas sp. (assembly GCF_046313735.1). GTDB lineage: Bacteria > Pseudomonadota > Alphaproteobacteria > Caulobacterales > Hyphomonadaceae > Hyphomonas. The sequence goes on along the minus strand of NZ_JBKBXW010000006.1, from coordinate 27,881 downwards.
GATCGAGATGTTTCCCTGAGCAATGGCGACCCGGGAAATGGTCACATCCTCGCCCAGCACGATTGTGCCGGATTTCTCGTCAATCACGATCCGGGCCGGGGTTGCAACGGCCACGGGCAGGTTCTCGATGATGGCAAGGACGCGGGCAGGGGATTCCGACATGCCGCGCAGGTCCAGATCGACCGTGCCCGGATCACGCATGGAGGCGACCCGGAAGCCCATGGCGGCATTGATCGTGTCTTCAATGCGGGCTGCCGTGGTAAAATCCGGCGAGCGGAGGGAGAGGGACAAGGTGCGGTTGCGGTTGAAATCGTAATTCACTTCACGCTCGATCGAGGCGCCGTTGGGGATCGACCCGGTTGTTGGCGTGCCGCGCGTTTCGCGGGCAGCCTGGGCGCGGACATCTATACCGCCGACGATGATGCTGCCCTGCGCGACAGCATAGACTTCATTGTCGGCGCCTTTGAGGGGCGTGAGGATCAGCATACCGCCCTGCAGGCTGGAAGCATCGCCGATGGAAGAGACCGATACGTCGATCATGCTTCCATTGCGGGCAAACGGGGGCAGGGAGGCGGTGACAAGGACGGCGGCGACATTGCGTGGCTTGATGTCTTCGCCCTGCACATTGACGCCAAGGCGTTCGAGCATGTGGGTGAGCGAATCCTCTGTGAACGGTGAGTTTCGCACGGTGTCGCCCGTGCCGTTGAGGCCGACCACGATGCCGTAGCCGACGAGATCGTTCTGGCGGACGCCTTCGACGGCCACCACATCCCGGATCCGTGTCTGGGCCTCTGCAGTCTGGGGCAATGAGAGCATCAGCACGGAGAGGGCGGCGAGCGCGAGGCAGGCGGTGCGGAACATGGCGTTACCTCAGGAAGTTCAGGAGGGTCAGGTTGGAGAGACGGGTGGTGAGCAGATAGGAGGCTTCCAGGCCCGCCTCGATCTGCTTGAGTTCGGAGGCGGCTTCGTACTGGTCGCGGCCTGTCAGCGTTTCGAGCAGGCCCTTCAGGACAGTTTCCTCTGTGTCCAGAGCAACCTGGCTGCGCGCGATGCGTTCCTCGTGAATGCCGATCTCGGCGCGCAGCGCCGTCAGCGCCGTGCGGCCGGACGTGATCCGTCCGGCGGCGGCCTCGACAATCGCCGGCGAGTTCCGGAGGACAGGAATGTTCTCATCCGTGCCGGAGAGGGCGAGGATAGCGAGGCCGGAAATCAGCTCGGTCAGGGCAGGGTCTGTCGCCGTGACGCTTTCGGCGTCTGCTGGATTGGGCGTTCCGCGATAGATTGCGGTTTGCCAGGGGCCGGCCGGATCGTTGAAATACGTGTCCACTGCGGCTTCGAAGGCGGCAGCGCTTGGCGCACCGGCGGCGAGCTGGCGGATATCGGACAGCAGCGCTTCCGGGGAGCCGAAGGGCGCTGTCGCGGTCGCCTCGCCGGAAAACAGGAAACGGTCGCCATGGCGTACATTCAAAGCTGTGAAGGCGTCTTCCAGCGCTGCGGCAGCATCGCGGGCCGCGACATTGCGGCCGGCTGTGTCGCCGAGGCCGAGCGCCGACAACATGCGCACATCGATCCCGTCCACCCGGCCGTGGATCTGGCCAAGGCTGCGCTGGGCGATCGTCAGCCGGGCGGCGCGCAGGTCGAGTTGCTCGCGCTGGGCCGTGATGTCGTCGACGGCTTTCTGCGCGAGCATGGCATTGCCGATGCGTCCGCCGAGATGCTTTGTCAGGTCTGCATGTTTGCCGGTCACCGCTTCCTGCGCGACGGTCTCGCTGCGCGCGCGCAGGTCGGCAATGTTCTTGCTGAACAGTGCGGAGACGAGGCTCTTGGATGGGGTTACCTGCATGGGATCACAGCTCCATCAACACACGGATCATTTCACTGGCGACCTGGATGACGCGCGCATTGGCGGCAAAGGCCTGCTCGATCAGCAGGAGCTGTTGCATCTGGTCATCGATGTCGACGCCGGTGAGGCGTAGTTCGGCTTCCATGAGCGTCGCGTGCTGGGCGGTGGCAGCGGCCGCGACGCCTTCATGGAAAAGACGGGTCTGGCCGGTCAGGGAGGCAAACTGGGCGGCAAGCTCGGTTGCCGAGAACAGGCCCTGAAAGCCGTTGGAGTTGACAGGCTGGCCCGTGCGGAAAGCGGCCTGCAGGACAGAGAGGATGCCGTTGTTTCCGGGCGGGCCTTCGGTGACCGCATTCATCCCGTCGCGCAGGCGCCACAGTTCACCGCCTTGCTGGGGATCCGCTGCGGCATTGATTGCCAGCCGGGCGGCAAGGCCGGGGCCGCCAGCCGGATCGGCGTCTATGAAAAGGCCGGGATCGCCGGGCGCCAGCGTCGGATCGGCGCTGCCGGAGAAGCGGGAGATGAGATCGGCAGCGATGAAATCGAGTTGCGCGCTGAAGGCCGGCAGGTCCTGATCGCGCAGCGTGAACAGCGCGCCGAAAAGGCCGCTCGAAACCGCCCCGAACGAGGTGGAGCCGGGTGTCAGGGGTGTGCCGTCTACGGATATTCCGGACAGGGTGCCGCCGGCGAGTGTGCTGTCCGGCGTGAAGGCTGTGCCCGGCTGGAATTCGATCTGGCGGGCATTGCTGACGAGCAGGAAGACACCTTCCGGCGTGATGACATCGATAGCGCCTGCGTCGCGCTCGATCGCCTTGACCGGCATGTATTCCGAGATCGTGTCGAGCGCGCGCTGGCGCTCATCGAATAGGGCAGCGGCTTGCGCGGAGGTTCGATCAATGCCGGCAAGGCGGCGGTTGAGGGATTCTATTTGCTGGAGTGCTGTGTTGACCGTGTCGACGCCGGCTGCGATTTCGCGGTCTGCCTCGGCCCGCAGGCTGGCTGTGTATTCCGAAAGGCTGGCGAGTTCCCGGGTGATGCCTTTGGCGGCATTCATCAGCAGGGTGAGGTTCGTTGCTGTCTCCGGCGCTGTCACCGCGCGGGCGAGGGCGGTGTCGAGGTCCGAGAATGCCTTGAAAAGCCCGCTGCCATCCGCGGTGCTGCCGAGGCGGGTGGAGAGGGCCTTCCAGGTCTGGGCGAGCACGGTTGCCTGCGCGGTGTCGCTGGTCAGCGCCCGGCGTTGGGACTTGATGACTGCATCTGGCGCCCGCTCGATACCGACGACCTGGACACCGGAGGAACGGCCCCCGCTGATCGTTTCGCTGACAGCGACCGAGCGCCGGACATAGCCCGGCGTCGACGCATTGGCGACGTTGGCCGCCACGGTCTCGGCCCGGAGGCCGGACACGTGGAGGCCGGTACGCGCGATATTGAGGGCGCTGGAGATGCTCACTCAGTGGTTCCCTTGCTTGGGCCCTTGCTCGGGCCCTTCCTGGGATGGAGCCTCAGCGCTTCAGGTTCGTGGTTTCCTGAAGCATCTCATCGACGGTCTGCACGATCTTCGCATTCGACGAATAGGCGCGCTGGGTTTCGATGAGGTCGGTGAGTTCGGCCGCGATGTCCGTGGTCGACTCCATCAGCGAGTAGCCGGCGAGGGCGCCCACCGGGCCGGTGCCGGCATCCCAGAGATAGAGGTTGCCGCTGGCTGCCGAGATGCCGAAGGCCTGCGAGTCGAGGGCGCGCAGCCCGTTCATGTTGGGCACGTCGCCGACCGGGATCTGGTAGAGCGTCCGGCGGAAACCGGAATCGTAGATCGCCTGGACGAAGCCCTTCTCGTCGATCTCGACGGACTGGAGGTCGCCGATCGGGGCGCCGTCTTTCTTGACGGCTGTCGGCGCAAACGGCGCAGCGAGCTGGGTGATGCCGGAGCTGTCATTCGGACGGCCGATGAAGACCTCGACCGGGCCGTGGGCGAGGCTGAGCGAGATCCGGCCGGTGACCGGGTCGTACGTTGTGCCGCCTGCGGTCGCGACGGTGCCGATGCGGCCACCCGCGCCTGCGGCATCGGTGAACTCGATGTCGATGTCGCCAACCGACGTGGAAGGGTCGCCGGCGCTGTCGAGGACGCGGATTTGCCACTGATTAGAGGCGCCAGAGGTGGGAACGACCGGCGAGAATTCGAAGGTCACGACGTTGGCGCGGCCCAGATTGTCGAAGTATTCGATGGGCAGCGAGTAGGACTGGCCTGTGCCGCCTGCGCGCGTTGCATCGGCAGGAATGTTGATCCCGAGCTCGAAATTTGTGGTCGGGTTGGCGACATATTGCGACGCCGCGATGTTCACCGGCTGGAGATTCGCGCCGCTGTTGCGGCTGACATTGCCGATTTCACCGTTCGAATTGGCCGGCCATCCGAGCAGGAACAGGCCGCTCTGTGTGCGGAGGTTTCCGTTCTGGTCAGCAAAGAATGAGCCTGTCGGCACGAGCATCAGGCTGCGCTCCGCGGCCATCGACGAGACCCCTGCGGCATCCGTCACCGGGACCAGCCCGCGTCCGCCGACGGCGATGTCGGTGGCATTGCCTGTCCGGATCAGCGAGCCGGTCGCGGAAATGTCCTTGAAGGTATCGACCCGGACACCACCGGCTGCATAAGCTGTGGATCTTTGCTGCAGCACCATGCTGGCAAAGTCAACCATCGAGCGCTTGTAGCCGAAGGTACCGGAGTTGGCGATGTTGTCAGAGATGGTGGCGAGGCGGGTTCCGTTCACGCTCAGCCCCATGACCCCTGCATTGAGGGACGATGAAATGCTCATATCTGGTTGCTCCTGCGTCAGATAATCCGACAAATTGGAGCGAACTCGTAAACAAGCCGATAACCGCTGTTCATGCTTTGCCTTAACCCTCCGGTAACGGAGCGGTCAGGGCAGAGAGGGCAGTTGATCAGTCCATCAGTATCGTGATCGAAATCCGGCGGTTCTGAGCCGCCGACGGGTCTTCCGGCACCAGGGGGTCTGTATCGGCGCGCCCCGAGACTTCGCGGATCCGGCTTGATGGAATGCCTTTGCGCATCAGCAGGCGGCGGGCCGTGTTCGCCCGGTCTGCTGACAGGTTCCAGTTGTCATAGATGGCGTCGTTCCGGTAGCGGCGATTGTCCGTATGTCCGACAATCTTGATGTCATTGCCGAAGCTGCCGAAGACGCCGGAAACGATCTCCACGAGTGTGACGAGGGTTTCAGACGGCTCTGCGCGGCCGATCGGGAAGAGGGGAGTGGTGTCCGAATCTGCGATCTCGAGGACGATCCCTTCCGGTGACATCTTGATCAGCAGGTGTTCGGACAGCTGCTGGCTTTGCTGGCTCAGCGCTTCCTTCAGGCTTACGAGATTGCCGGCGATAGCTTGTTCATTTGTCTGATCGCTTTTTTGTTTGCCTTCGCCTGGAAAGTCGACGGTCTCCCGCCGTGACGCGCCTGTGCCCATCTTGGCATAGGTTTCCTCGGTGAAGATCGACGAACCATTGAGCGCATCGGAGCCGCCGCCGGAGATCCGGCTGATCGGGATGGTCGGGTTGAAATAGTCGGCGATGCCCTTGCGCTGCTCTTCGGTGGTCGCATTCAGCAGCCACATGAGCAGGAAGAACGCCATCATGGCCGTCACGAAGTCGGCATAGGCGACTTTCCAGGCGCCGCCGTGATGGTCGTCGCCCTTGACGACCTTTCTTCGCTTGATAATCACCGGCTGCTTCTCAGCCGTCTGCGCAACCATTTTGGTTTCCCCGGATTAAGCTTACCCATCCGGTTACCATGTCGGGCTCAAATAAGTGCGCACCCGGACGTGCCGGTTCGCAAGGTCTTGATAACTATTCCTCAACCTAATCGTCACATTGGAGTGGTGTGCGGTTCGCCGCCTTCGCGAAGGTTGGTCATGTCCTCGGTATTGCAAAAGAAGATCGAGTCCGGAGCCGGACTTCCTCCGACGATCCTGCGCTACCAGGCGTTCTGGGACAGTTTGCAGGCCGTTGTGGCGCCGTGGGCGGAGGTCAACCTGAATGGGGGCGTGCTGCCCCATCCGGAAATCCGGCGCGTGCTGCCGGGCCCGGAAGCCCGCGAACTGCTTGAGCGGCGGACTGTCAATTATTTCAATTCGAGGATGTCGCCCGGTGTCTGCGCGGTGGCCACTGACGGTCCCGGCGCGGCCCGGATTGCCGCAACCCGGCTCAGCCAGGATGTCGAGACGGCTTCCGAAGCGCCGGCCCTGTTCCTGAAGCTCATGTTCGAGGCGCCATCTGTGTCCCTCTGGCGGGCGCTGGCTGAAGAATTCGAAGGACATGACGCGGAAACCCCGGCCTCTCCGCTGGCGGAACCGAGCCTTGCGAGCGGCGGCTTCGAAGCATCGCGGCGCTATCTTCTTGCTGCCTATACGGCGATGCCGGAATCACTGCGGGCGCAAATCTGGGTTGTGTTTGACCTCGACTATCTCCTTGCCGGCGCAGCAGAGGCCGAGCGGCTCGCCCTTCTCGGAAAGCGCCCGTCTGGCACTCACATGCGCTCGCTGCATGACAGTGTGATGACCTCGGCGATCCGGCTCGACGCTGTGCTTGAGCGCGTGCCGATGACGGTGGGTGAATGTTCCCGGCTGAAAGTCGGCGACGTGCTGCCCCTGCCGGAGACAGATCCCCGGTTCGTTACCCTGCACGCAGAGACTGTCAGCGGAAGCCTCGAAATCGGCCAATGCGAAATGGGCGTGTGGAAGCGCCACCGGGCCCTGAAGTTGAAAGAGCCCGTCCTGAAATCCTTCACTGAGGAAATCGCGCGGATGTAGCAACGACATCGCTCCGCAGCATGCCGGATACAAGGCAGCGCGGCTATACGCACATGGAGATCGGCATTGAACGCAATACTTGGCCTTACGGTCACGATGGTGATGGTCTTCGGCGGCTATATGCTCGCCGGGGGAAAGCTGGAGATCATTCTCCACTCGCTGCCATTCGAGATGATGATGATCGGCGGCGCTGCCACCGGCGCGTTCCTCGCATCCAATGACATGACCACGATCAAGCACACGGGCGGCGACGTGATGGCGGCGTTTCGCGGTGCGAAGTGGAAGAAGACTGATTATCAGGACCTGCTCTGCCTGATGCACGAGCTTCTGAATGTGCTGAAGCAGAACCCGGTCGATATCGAGCCGCATATCGAGGCGCCGCAGGATTCGGAGATCTTCAAGAAGTACCCGAAGATCCTGAAGGATCACGACGCGATCGAGATGATCTGCGACACGATCCGCTCGATGATCATGAACTTCGACAATGTTCACCAGGTCGAAGAGCTTTTGCAGAAACATCTGGAAAGCCTGCTGGAAGAAAACCTGCACGGCGCCCATGCGCTGTCGCGGATTGCAGATGCCCTGCCGGCCCTCGGGATCGTTGCGGCCGTTCTTGGCGTGATCAAGACGATGGCCTCTATCGACAAGCCGCCGGAAGTTCTGGGCGGCATGATCGGCGGCGCGCTCGTCGGCACGTTCCTTGGCGTGTTTCTCGCTTATGGCGTGGTCGGACCATTTGCCGCGCGGGTCAAAAGCATCAGGACAGAGGAGCACTTCTTCTACTCCATGATCGGTGAAGTGCTCGTCTCCAACCTTCACAAGAACCCGGTCAATATCTGTGTCGAGGTCGCCCGGCGCCACGCGCCGGCGCGGGTCCGCCCGTCCTTCGATGAGATGGAACAAGCGATAAAGGGGCTCAAGCAGGCAGCATGAAGCGGTTCGTCTGGCTTCTCCTTTGCGGCGTCCTTATCGCCCCGCCCGGTCTTGCCCTGAAGCAGGACGAGGCGGGGCGCAGCGCACAGGCGCTTTCAGACGAGCTGACCCAAATTGTCGAGCGTGCCCTGAACGAAGGGCTGCTCGCGCCGGCAGAGGGCCAGCGGCCGGCGCCGGCATCGCCGCCAATCTCTGCGCCCGCGGTCACGGCAGATGCTGGACATGATGGCCATGTTCCGCAGGTGGATTGTTCGGCGGGCTATCCGCTCGATTTCAGCGCGTTCCGCCAGATGTCGAACTATCAGGATATCCTCGATTACCGCCAGTCTGTCCGGGAGATGCCGGCAGCAGACCGGATGCTGGCGCGCGCCTATCTGGCGCTGGACCTGAGCGCCGAGGCCCTGATCAACCTGCGCAGCGTGGCGGACCATGAGGCGGATGCGCTGCGGGAACTGGCCCGGTTGATGGAGAACCGGCAGCTTCCGGATACAGACTATTTCAGGCGCCTGTCGGCCTGCCATGAGGGCGGGCGCCTCTGGCTTGGCCTTGCGCTGCTCATTCAGGGCGAGCGGGAAGGGGCCGCGCTGATTGACCAGTCCGTGACGGCGTTCCGGCAGCTGCCGCCGCAATTACGGGATCGCTACGCGATGCTGGCCATTCCGGCGCTGGATGCGGTTGGGGAGCGGGTGCTGGCACAGAAGTTGTTCTCCGGCTTCAATCCTGAAGAAGTGGCGAACTCATCGCAGCTGCAACTGGCCAAGGCTGTGCTCGATCTCGGCGCAGGTAATCCGGAAGGAGAAGCCGCGCTGCGCAGTTTCCTCGGCCAGGGCCGGTTCCAGGAGACGGCGCTGTTCACGCTGCTGCGTCATGGCAGGACGATTTCCCAGCTCGAACGGGACGTGCTCCTCAACGGCCTGTTGACCAGTGTAGAGCAGGCGCGCCTTGAAGCGGATATCCGCAGCAGCCTGACATTCGTGCTGGAGGAGCTCAGCCTCGCATCGCGCTATGAGACAATGATCGAGATGGCCGCCCGGCCCAACCTGCAGAGCTCTGCTGCGCAGGCTGAGATCCGCCGCCGGTTTGCCGAGGGGCTGCAGCGCGACCTTGCTGGCGAGGATCCGCTGCGCGCGCTGGCTGCGATCGAGGCGCTGGTGCGCGAGGAGGGGCTGATTGAAGGCGGCGAGGCGCGCGCGGCACTGTATGAGGCCGGCGTGCTGAGGGCTGTCCGGCTCGGCTTCGGTTCGCTTGCGGATGCATTGGCGCGCAAGGCAAATCCGGGCCAGCCAGTTGCCGAGAAGCGCGCGATCTTAGCTTACCACCGCGGCGAGGCTGATACGCTGAAAGCCAAGGCCGACGAATACCCGGACAATCCATCGATTGCGCGGATGGCAGCCCTGGCTGCGTTGCGGGCCGGCGAGCGGGACAAGGTGTCTGAGCTCTCGGCGCGCCTGACGGCAGATCCGGCATCGGTCCTTGCCCTGATCGAGGAAGATGCTGCAACCGGCCGCTGGATCGTACCGGAGCCGGTCTATGCGGCGGCCTCCGCGCTGCCGGGCGAGGAAGAACGCCGCCGCGTGCGCCGGGTGATGACACTCAAGCGGGCGGCTGAAGGCCTCGCCCCGTCCACCGAGCCCGACCTGACGATGGCGGGGATGCCGGAGACCCTGCTGCGCAGCCGCCTCGCGCTCGAAAGCCTGCCGGGGAAGGAGCCGTAATGTCGAACGCGATCTATACGACCCTGACGCGCCAGCAAGGCCTGACCCATGAGCTGAATGTAGTCGCGAACAATCTCGCGAACGCCAGCACCACGGGTTACAAATCGGACCGCGCGATCTTTGCCGAACTGCTCATTCCGCGCAGCGGGGATGCGAACCTGTCAATCTCGATGGGGATGCTGGGCGGCCACAATTTCCGGATGGAGGAAGGCGGGCTGAACTTCACGGGCGGCAAGCTCGATCTCGCGATACAGGGGGAGGGGTTCTTCCTGGTGGAAACACCGGCCGGTCAACGCCTCACCCGCGCAGGACATTTCCAGCTTTCCGGCGCGGGCGAGCTGATTGATCCTCAGGGCAACCGCGTGCTGAGCCAGGGCGGAACGCCGATCAATATTCCGGAAGAAGCCATCGACCTGATTGTGTCCGAGGACGGATCGATTTCGGCGAATGGCGTCCTGATTGATACGATTGGAATCGTGCGGCCCGAGGGCCAGTTGCAGCGCGATTCCAATACGTTCTTCGCGGCGCCGGGCGGCTTTGCCCAGGAAACAAACATGAAAGTTGTGCAGGGGGCGGTGGAGCAGTCGAACGTGTCACCGGTGCTGGAAGTGGCCCGGATGATTGAAGTGCAGCGAGCTTATGAGGCCGGACAGGCCCTGCTCGACAAGGAGGACCAGCGGATCAGCCAACTGATCAGCGCCGTACGTGAACGTTGAATCGTTTCAAAGGTGTAGGAGACGCCAATGAAGTCATTACAGATTGCAGCCTCCGGGATGGCGGCCCAGCAATTGCGGGTCGAGGTCATCTCGAACAATATCGCGAACATGAGCACGACGGCCTATCGGCCGCGTACGGCGCAGTTCGCCGACCTGATGTACCAGCAACATCTTTCGCCGGGCACCATCTCGTCCCAGACGGGAACGATCGTGCCGGCGGGGATCCAGCTTGGCACAGGTGTCAAGGCGGCCGGCGTGTCGATGGAACTGACGCAAGGGTCCCTGCGCCAGACCGGCGCTGAGCTTGACCTGGCCATCGACGGAACTGGGTATCTTGAAGTCACCCTGCCTTCGGGCGAGCCGGCCTATACGCGAGATGGCAAGCTCAATCGCAGCCCGGAAGGCGAGCTTGTCACGATGGATGGCTTTCCGCTAGCGGATGGTATCGTCATACCGGCGGATGCGCGCAGCATCTCGATCAGCCGGGACGGCGAGGTTGTCGCCTATTTCGACAACCAGACGGATGGCCAGCCTGTGGGCACGATCTCCCTCGTCAGGTTCGTCAATGAAAAGGGCCTGATGGCGATTGGCGACAACATGTACCGCGAGACCGAGGCTTCCGGCCCGCCCAACCGGCTTGTTCCGGGGGCGGAGGGCATGGGGTTTCTGCGCCAGGGCTTCATCGAGGATTCCGGGGTCGATGTGGTCAAGGAAATCTCGCACCTGATCGAGGCCCAGCGCGGCTATGAGCTCAATTCCAAGGTCATCACAGCATCCGACGAGATGCTGGCGGCCACGACACGGCTGAGGTAGCACCATGAGCGTTTGGATATCAGCGGCCTTTGTCGCCGTCGTCGGCCTGACAGACTCTTCGGGGCTTGTTGCAACAGAAGTTATCCGGGCCGGCGCGGTCATCTCACCGGCCAATGTGAGCAGCGCAGAAGGGGAGGGCGGCGAGGCCGGCCACCTTATCGGGCGGGAAGCCCGCCGGACGATCTATTCCGGCCAGCGCATCACCGCAGACAATACGCGCCCGGCAAGGCTTGTCGCCCGCAACCAGATTGTCACGATCAGATATGTCCTGGGTGATCTCGAAATCTCGACGACCGGACGCGCAATGGGCGAAGCAGCCCTGCATGAGCCGGTCACAGTCATGAACCTCCAGTCACGCCAGCTCGTCCAGGGCATCGTGCAGGAAAGCGGATGGGTCCTCGCCCAATGAAACAGCTCCTTCCAATCCCGGTTCTTGCGATGGCGGCGGCGTGTGCAACGGCCCAGTCTCCGGTGGTTGCACAGCCCGCACCGCTCGTTGCGCAGGGCCCTTTCCAGGGCTTCGGCGCGCCCGCATTTGACACGGCCCCCCGGGCAGAGAGCGCCTCGCTGTGGGAGACTGCGCCGACAGCGCTCCTCAGTATGCGGCGCGCCAAGGAGGTCGGCGACCTGCTGACGGTTGTCGTCGAAATGAATGACCGGGCGAGTATGCAGAACTCCCTGTCCCGCAGCCGCAGCGCCAATGAGGACATGAGCCTCGATGCGTTTTTCGGTCTTACCGACTGGGCGAATGGTGTCCTGCCTGGACGCTCCGGCCTCTCGCCGGCGATTGATTATGGCCGGTCTTCAAGCCTCAACGGATCCGGCGCGGTCAACCGGGCCGAGAAGATCGCGTTCACGCTGGCGGCGCGTGTCGTGGCAGTCGAGCCGAATGGGAATCTGGTGATCCAGGGATACCAGCAGACGCGGGTCAGCAATGAGGTCCGTTACCTGACGGTATCGGGTGTCGTCCGCGCGCAGGATATCACCCGGACCAATACGGTTTCATATGAGAAGATTGCAGAGGCCGATCTTTCCTATGTGAGCACCGGCGACGCGTCTTCGGCGGCGCAGCGAAAGCCGCTGGCCCGGCGTGTGGACCGTATCCTGCCATTCTAGGGTTTTGAGTCATGAAGCATCTCATCACGGCCTTTGTTGCGATTGCCTGCATCGTCGCTGGCGGTGTTGCTGGGCATTTCCTCAAATCCTCCAGCGGGGGAGGGAGTGCTCCGGCTACGGAGCTTGCCGGTGAAGACGGTGCTTCGGGGCATGAACCGGAGAAGGCCAAGAGCGAGGCCGGCGGGCATGGAAGTGCGCCGGCTTCCAAGGGGGGCTCCTCCGGCTCGTCCTATTACCGCTTCAGCCGGGAGTTCGTTGTTCCGCTGATCGAGAATGGCCGGGTGGCCAGTCTTGTGATCCTCAACATCAGTCTGGAAGTGGACTCAGCGATCTCCGGCTCGCTCTTTTCCAAGGAGCCGGCCCTGCGCGACAACATCATGACGACGCTGATTGCGCTCAGCAATGATGGGCGCACGTTCGAGTCGATTACCAATGTCGAGAATTATGAATCGCTGCGCGCAATGGTGCTGATGAACCTGAAAAAGGTCCAGCCCACGGGCATCAACAATGTCCTGATCCTTGATATGGCGCGCCAGGACGTCTGACGCGCTTCAGCGTCAGACTTTCCGGACTTTCGCGAGATCCACCGTCATCCCGGCGGCCGTTCCGACCCGGATCCGGCCATCTTCGCTGATGATGTCGGTCACCGTGCTCAAGACGCGCGGTGAGCCGGTCGCGAGAAGCTCATCGCCGCTATAGCTTTCGATAACGAACTCATACATCGCGCCGCGCGGGGTCGATGTGCCGTCATTGCTTCGTCCGTTCCAGGCATACTTCGCCTTGGAGGGGTCGAGCGTTTCTGTCCAGACAACTTCCCCATTTGCATCCAGCACAGTCAGCTTGATGCTGTTCGTGCCATCTGGCGCGGCATAGGTGAACTCCACCGGGTCATCGGCGAGCGGTGCCCATCCGGACACGAACGAGATATCCTGCCCGAGCCATTCGCCGGCTGTCAGGGCGTTCAGCTGGCTGAGCATTCCGGCAATGCTGGTCAGGCTGGCATTGGCCTTCACCTGCTGCTCGAGCGTCGAGAAGGTCGCCAGCTGCTCGACGAACTGGGTGGAGTCCATCGGAGAGAGGGGGTCCTGGTTGCGGACCTGTGCCGTCAGCAATTTGATGAAGCTGTTGAACTCCTGACCCATGCCTGAACTGGCCGCGGCCGTGCTGTAATTGGTTGTGGTCGGGACCATCGGGGAAACGGTTGTCATGGGCCTACTCCTAAAGCCTGATATCGAGGCGGCCAGCCGCCAACGCGCGTGGGCCTGCAGCGTCTGGCGCTGTCAGGCCGGGCACGGCGATCATTTCGGGTTGCCTGCGGGCAGTGGCCCCGGCCGGCGCATCCTGCTGCGGACGATCCTGCGGCGTTTGCTGCTGGAAGGTCATGTCCTTGCCGCCAAGGCCGTTCTGCTCAAGCGCACTGATTAGCTCACCGTGCATCTGGCGGAGCTGGCGGAGCGCTTCAGGCGTCTCGGCGGTGACCGTCACATGCTGAAGGGCGCTGCCTTCGAAGCGGAAGTCGATCGAGATGCGGCCAAGCTCTGGCGGGTCGAGCTGTATGGTGATCCGGTCCCCGGCCGGGTCCTGCACGGCGCGGGCGAAGATGGCGGGTATTTCCGCCGGAACAGCCACGAACGTGGCCATCGCCGGTGCGGCACCGGAGGGCATCCCTGCGGTGACAGGCGCCATCAAAGGTGCGGCGCCGGGCGCGGTCGTGAAGACAGGTGCAGCGCCTTGCAGGTCCAGAGCGGCGGCAGGATCGCCTGCAGACATGACCAGGGCGAGTTCAGTTTCAGAAGCGGCCGGCGCGTGTTGCGGCACTGCGCTGGCCGGGGGAAGGGCGGACTGGCTCGCGAGTGGCGCAGCGGCCAGCGAAGCGGCCTGAGCGGAAGTGCCGGGCAAAGGCGCGGCCTTTGCTTCGCCGGTGACGGGAGCCGGGATTCCGGCCAACTCCGTCTCAGCGGGAATGGGTGCATTTTCCAGGATCGGCAAGACGGTCTTGCTGGCCGCCTGCAGATCAATGTCATCAGAATTGGCAGGCTGCGGAGGGTTCCTGTGCGTTTGTGCTCTGACGGGTTCTGCGGGCGCAGCCATCACGGTGGCGGGATTGAGGGCCTGAATGCCCGGGTCCTCCGGGACAATTCTGCTCATGCCGGACGGGGCAGTGCCGGAGTTTGGAGGTTCAACTGTGCCAAGCGCAATGGCCGCCGCCGGGGTTTCCTGACCCGCCTGCGAAGAAAGCTCAGGCAAGGTGCCGGGAGAATGGGTTTCCGGGCTGTCGGCGGTGACAGGGGTCGTGCGCGCGGCTGCGTTCCCAAGCGGCTCGCGTCCGGTGCTTCCCGCCAATGCAGAGGGTGCGGGCGGCGAAGTTGGCAGCAGAATTTTTTCCGGGAGCTGAGTGCCTGGGGCTGGCGACTGAATTTCCCCAGAAGCCCTGGGTGGATTCTCAAGATTGGCGGCGGAAATCACGGAGAGATGCTGGCTGGCGTACCGGTCTGTCGCAGGTGGTGTGATTTCAGCCTCGGCATCCTGCACCCTGGCGGGCATCGACCACACAAATTCCGGCTCTCCGGCTGCTCCCGCAGGCAGGGGAGCGGACGGGGTCGTTGAGGTCAGGCCGCCGGCCATGCCGGAGGGCAGCGAAACCTCCATGAAGCTCAGGAACTCGGCCGCGAAGGCGGCCCCTGCCGGTGTCGTGCCCTGGCTAGCCCCATGCGCCGCCGGGCCGGACTGCAGCGCTGCGAAAGGCGCTGCCGGCAGGATGTCCGTCTCAGGAGCGATGATCATCCGATTACCCGAACCGCGCGTTTCATTAACCTTACTACAACCCGGCCCTGTAAAATATGAGTTAACCCATCGGCGCAGAGACGCTGATTTCCGTGTACGGCCTAAGGAGTAGGGCATGATCGAGTCAGTTCCGATAAAATGGCCGGAGCCCCCGGACACCCAGCCGGCACGTGCGCTCCGGACGCAGGCAGCGCCCGTGGCGCAAGCACCGCCGGAGCGGTCGGAAGCCGCCCTGCGTTTTGAACAACTGCTTTGGGCGGAGATGCTCAGCCATGCCGGGCTCGAAAAATCCTTCACCCAGTCCGGCGGGGAAGGGGCGTCTGCGTTTGCGCGGTACATCGTCGAGGAAATTGCAAGGGATCTCGCCCAGAGCCACCCATTGGGTCTTGGCGCGAAGATTGATGAGGTCGCAGCCCGCCAGCGCGCAGCAGCGCCTGCGCCAGGAAACAGCTGATGGGACCGGTCAATCAAGACATTGCGCTGGATCAGATGGAGGCGCTTCTCGATCAGGAGCGGCAGTTGCTGCAGGAGGGCAGGGCCCGGGAAGCAGCAGCGCTATCCGGGCAGAAGCTGGAGGCTTTGGGCGGAGTCCAGGCCCTCATGGAAAGCGGTATCCTGAGCGGCGGGGATGCGGCGCTCCGAGCGCAGGTGGCCAGAATATCCAAAAGGGCGCAGGAGAACACAATCCTCCTTGAAGCAGTCCGTAACGGGATCAATTCACTCCTGATACGGATGAGCCAATCTGCGGCCGGGGTCCATGTCGGCTCTTACGGTCATAAGGGTGCTCAGCTGACATTCACCCAAGCCACCGGTGGATACTTGAAACGTGTTTAGCCGTTTTAACCTTACGTTTATGCCCAACCGCTATTGAAGTACCTAAGGACCATGATGGGTTCAGGGGCATGCCCCAATTGTCAGGATGACAATAAACAACAAAACGGGAAATTCCCGAAAGTCACATAAGTGGAATGATAGATGTCTAGCATCCTGACCAACAACAGCGCCATGGTCGCGCTGGAAACCCTCCGCGGCATCAACCGCAATCTTGCTACCGTCCAGAACGAAATCTCGACCGGCAAGAAAGTCGCCAACGCCAAGGACAACGCTGCTGTCTGGGCGATCTCGACTGTCATGTCGACCGATGTCTCGAGCTTCAAGCAGATCACGGACTCGCTCAACCTCGGCGTATCGACGATCGCAGTTGCCCGTTCGGCTGCAGAAAGCGTCACCGAGAAACTTGGCGAGATCAAGAACCTGATTGTTGCGGCTCAAGGCGAGAACGTCGATCGGGCAAAGCTCCAGGCCGACATCGAGCAAAAAGTGGGATCGATCCAGTCCATCGTGAGCGCCGCCCAGTTTAATGGGCTGAACCTCATCAATGGTTCTTCCGCGACCGATATGCGGGTTCTCGCTTCGCTGGACCGTGCCCCGAACGGTAACGTGTCTGCCGCCTATATTGATGTGGCCCGTCAGGACCTGTCATTCAGCACATCCGGTGCGGCCGCTACCTTCGGCGCCACGGCCGTGAACGACACCACCATCATCAACAATGGCGGGACAAACGCCGGCACGTCGGCAACAGTAGCAGATGGCGCCAGCCGGACGATCAGCATCGAGTCTGTCGGCGAAGGATACTCCTACCGCGTTCGCCTAAACGATTCAGGCGCGGCAGAGCAACTCTTCCTCCGCAATTTCGAATACGTTGCAAGCGCGGGTGACAGCTCGACCGACGTTGCCGCGAACCTGGTCAATCAGATCCAGTCCTTCTTCACGGCGACGGGTGCGACAGGCTACACGGTTGCCCAGAATGGTGCAGACATCGTCCTGACCAACGATTCCGGCGGCAACCTTGCTGTGACGGCATTCTCGTCGACGGGCGGCACGGCTGGAGTTGCGGCCGGCGGCCTCGGCGGTCTCGCGCTGATCGATGTGAGCACCGGCGCCGGCGCAGCGGCAGCGCTGGCCAGCATTGAAGGTCTCATCCAGACCGGCATCAACGCTTCGGCTGCCTTCGGCTCGGCACAGAACCGGGTCGCGGCGCAGGGCGAGTTCGTCCAGAAGCTGGTTGATTCCATGACCTCGGGTATCGGTACGCTCGTGGACGCAGACATGGAGGCTGCCTCAGCGAAGCTCCAGGCCCTTCAGGTCCAGCAGCAGCTCGGTATCCAGGCCCTGTCGATTGCAAACCAGTCGCCGCAATCGCTGCTGTCGCTCTTCCGCTAATGACACCACAGTCCCGGGCGCTGGAGCGCCCGGGACTATAATATTGCAAACCCAGGAGGGGTACGTTGCAGGCTCTCGCTTCCAAGGCTTATGGTCAGGTTACTCAGCGTACCGCGAACGGCAGATCTTTGGAGTATGCTCTCTTCGAGCAGATTACTCACGGTCTCGAAGAAGTGGCGGCCAGCGCCGTCCCAGCCCATGGGACAATCGCGGACGCTGTGTATCGTAATGCCCAGCTCTGGTCGACTTTAGCAGCTGATCTTCTGCATCCGGACAATGCTCTTCCGGACGAGACACGTGCAGGCCTGCTCGGGCTCTCCGAGTTTGTGCGCCGCACCAGCCAGCAGATTCTGGCCGGTGCCGGCGGGATCGATGACCTGATCGAAATAAACCGCACCATCATGCCGGGCCTTGTCAGGCCAATGGCTGGCGCTGAAGGAGGAGAGATCTGATGTCGGGTCTGGTTCTCAAGATTGCGCCTGGCGAACGCTTCATTGTCAACGGCGCGTTGCTGGAAAACGGAGACAAGCCTGCGCGCATCAGGGTCGCAGAAGGTGATGCGCGTGTGCTCCGGCTCCGGGATGCTCTTCATCCGGATGACGTCAATACGCCCGTTAAGCGCGTCTATTATGCGATCCAGCTGCTCATCACGGGCGATCTTGACGAAGTCGAAGGTGTGCCCTCGATTGATGCTCAGTGCCGGCAGCTTCTGGAAGTGTTCTCCCCAATCAACCCGGACCTGATCCCGACGCTGCGGGCCATGCTCGCGCGCGGAAACTATTACTCCGCGCTTTGCCATCTGCGTCAGGTGCTCACCATCGAGTCCGAGCTGATCAAGCGTTACCCGCTGCCGCGTCACCGGGATGGGGAAGCGAAGGTCGCCTGAGATGTCTTTCCAGCCGGTCATTCCGATGAGCGGGCTTGGCGGCTGGAAATTCCTTCAGGCAACGTTTGATCGCCAGCTGGAAAAGTATTCCGCCTCGCCGCAGGTGCGGCGTGAGCGCGACGAGATGACGGCTAAGCTGTCAGAGCCGATTTCGCTGGAAAACTTCGTCAAGGACAAGCGGCTGCTGAAATCTGCGCTCACCGCCTTCGGGCTGGCAGGAGAGGAGTGGAAGGGCGGCTTCATCACCAAGGTGCTTAAGGAAGCCGCCGACCCCGAGAGCAACTTCCTTCAGCGGCTCAATAATCCGCGCTATACGGCGTTTGCCGAGGCCTTCAGGCCGGTGGGCGGTGTGATCGAGGTTGACACGGATGCGCTGGCAAAGATTGCCGTGCGGTTCGAACAGAACGCTTTCAACATTGCCGTCGGCGAGATCGACGACACGATGCGCCTCGCGCTGAACTATCAGTCCGAGATCAACGACCTGGTGGGGGAGGGGCGCAGCGACAATGCGATCCTCTACCGGATGCTCGGAGACCTGCCGGTCGCCAATGTCCTGCGCACAACCCTCAACCTGCCTCAGAGCATCACCAAGCTGCCAATTGAGCGTCAGGCTGAGGTGCTTAAGGCCGGCCTGCAGAAGCTGCTGGGCGTGACCAGCATGTCGGACATCGCCAGCCCGGCGAATGTCGATAAGCTGCTGGACCGGTTCCACATCATGTCGTCGATAAATAGTGGGCCATCGGCGAACACTCCCGGGGTGCTCGCGCTGAGCCTACTCAGCGGGGGCAGCTACGGGTTCGGCGCGAATGCCAGCCAGAACCTGTTCCTCAGCCTGATGCGCTGAGCCGGTCAGCTTCCCGCGTTTCCGGAACCGGCCAAAGTCTCGATCAGGGCCCCGAAAGCAGCGCCAACATCCTCCGGATTTCGCCCTGCCACAAAGCTGTCCAAAGCGGGCCAGAGCGCAATCGCGCGGTCTGCATCAGCGTCGCGTCCGAATTCATACAAGCTGGCGCGGAGCATCGGGGCGACTTCGTCGTACAGGGCGACCAGCCGGCGATACTCCCGCAACAGGTCGTTCTCGTCCTCGCTGGCTGCGCCCGGCAGCGCGCGCGAGACGCTGCGCAGAACGTCAATCGCAGGATAGCGGCCCCGCTCGGCAATCGGGCGGGAGAGAATGATATGGCCGTCCAGGATGCCGCGGATCATGTCGGCGACGGGTTCTTCAAGGTCTGACCCGGCGACGAGTACGGAGAAAATGGCCGTGATGTCGCCGGTACCGTCCGTGCCCGGACCAGCCCGCTCGGCGAGTTCGGCGATGACGCGCACGGTGGAAGGCGGGAAGGCATTGAGGGCAGGTGTCTCCCCCGCGATCAGGGCCACTTCCCGGTGGGCCTCGGCAAAGCGTGTGATCGAGTCGAACAGCAGCAGCACGCTGTGGCCTTCATCCCGGAAGTGTTCGGCGGCGGCCATGGCGCACCAGGCGGCGCGCTTCTTCGCTCCGGGAGATTCGCTCGCAGTCGCCGTGACGATCACTGCCCTGGCAAGGATTTCCGGTGTCAGCGTGTTGCGGACAAAGTCGTTCACCTCCCGGCTGCGCTCGCCGATCAGGGCGATCACGACGCGGTCGGCGGCGATGCCGCCAGCGAGGGAGCCGAGAAAGGTCGACTTGCCGATCCCGGAGCCGGCGAACAGGCCGAGGCGCTGGCCGCGGCAGATGGGCAGCAATGTGTCGGTCACCATCCAGCCGGTTCTCAGCCGAGGTCCGAGACGCCGCCGCGCATGGGCTGGCAGGGCGGGTGCGCGCAATGGGCGGCTTGTATTGCCTGAGGAGGGAGGCTGGCCTTCTGCGCCTGCGATTTCCCCGCGATAGTTAATGATCCGGCCCAGCCAGTGGTCGCCCGGCTCGATCCGCGCTTCCTGCTCGATCTGGACTGTGTCGCCGATGCGGATGGCATCCGTCGCCGAGTAGAGGAGCGCGGAAACGCTGTCGCCGGAGACGGTCAGGATCTCGCCATGGATCGTCTCGCCTTGTTTCTCGATGGAAATTTCGTTTCCGACGCCGGCGAGTTCGCTGACGCCTGCAATCTTCAGGAGGCCCGGCGCCACATCCGTGACCGTGCCCCAGAGGCGGTACAGCCGCTGTGCGGAAGGTGCGCTTGGAGCAGGCAAGTAAACAAAACTCCCATTCCTGTTAACCTGTTCTTTAGTAAATCCGAACATTTTTCAAACCGTTAACCTTGGTGAAGTCCGATGATTTCAGACCTTCAGCTTTTCCAGATTTACGGGGCGATGGCCCGCCACGCGGCCGAGAACCAGAAGGTCAGCGCCGCCAACATCGCGCGTGCCGATGAGCCGGGCTACAAGGCGAGCCGGGTCGAGAGTTTCGATGCTTACCTCGCGCGCATCGCCGTCTCGGGCGGCGATGGGGCAAACTCCGCCACGTTCCGCACCATGATGTCGGATGCGCCGTCAAACCCGAACGGGAATAATGTCAGCCTGGAACAGGAGATCTTCACCTCCGCCGAGGCGATGGGCCAGCACAATATGGCGCTGACCGTCTATTCGAAATCGCTCGACATGCTGCGCACCGCGCTCGGGCGGCGTTGAGGAGGGGAATAGGGCATGACGATCAATCCGTTCAAGGCAGCCCAGATGCAGGCCGTTGCCGGCATGGAGATGCAGTCGCGCCGCATGGGGCTGACTTCGGAGAACATCTCGAACGCGGATACGCCGGGTTATCAGCGCAAGATCCTCATGGCAGAGCCGCAGACGGCGCGCGGGGCCGGATTCCGGGCAACGCGCATCCAGCTTGATGAAACAGAAGGTGTGCGCCAGTTCGATCCGAGCCATCCGATGGCGGATGGTGAGGGGTATATCACGATGTCGAATGTCTCGCTGGTGACCGAGCTTGCCGACATGCGCGAGGCGAACCGGTCCTATGAAGCCAATCTCAATTCCTTCCAGCAGGCCCGGTCGATGTACCGGTCGCTGCTGGATATCCTGCGCCGCTGAGGGAGCACGCTGATGTCGAGCCTAGGATTCAATCCGTATACGGCCCTGATGACGCCGCGCGCGGTGGACGCGGCAAAGCCCGCCGCGACCCCCGAGGCAGCCGGCAGCAAGATTGCCGAAGGGGTTGCGGACTTCCGCACCGCCCTGCAGCAGGCCGAGCAGACCGCCATCAACACGGCCGTCTCCGGCGCCGATCCCCATGCGATGGTCGAGGCGCTGACCAATGCCGAGATGATGCTGGAAACCGTCGTGACCATCCGCGACAAGGTCGTCGAAGCGTATCAGGAACTCCTGCGGATGCCCGTCTGAGGCGGGATGGATCATGTCGGAAGGTGAGGTTTTCGAAGTCCTGCGGGCGCATCTCTGGGGCGCCGTGCTGATGGGCCTGCCGATCCTTGCCGCGGCGCTGATCGTCGGCTTCATCATCGGCCTCCTGCAGGCGCTGACATCAATTCAGGAGATGACCCTGACCTTCATTCCCAAGGTCCTCGCGGTCGTCGTCGTCTTCTTCCTGTCGCTCGGTTACATGACGCGGATCTGCCTCGATCTGTTCAATAACTGGGTGCTGCCGATCATTGCCGGATAGCCCGCCCCATGCCGACCTCCCGACTGCTTGACCTGACCCGGCCGACCGCGCTGCTCGCCATCGGCCTGATGGTGATCATCCTCGTCATGGTCCTGCCGATGCCGGCCTGGGTGCTGGATATCGGGCTCACGCTCTCCTTCGCGCTGGCAATCCTGATCTTCACCACCGTGATCTTTGTCGAGAAGCCGCTGGATTTCTCGTCCTTCCCGTCGATCCTGCTGGCTTCGCTCGTCCTGCGCCTTGCGCTCAACGTGTCCTCGACCAAGCTGATCATCGGGGAGGGGCATACCGGCACCAATGCTGCCGGCGGCGTGATCGAAGGCTTTGCCATGTTCATCATGGGCGGCAATCTGTTCGTCGGGCTCGTCGTGTTTGGCGTGCTGGTCATCGTGAACTTCATGGTCATCACCAAGGGCGCAGGCCGGATGGCAGAAGTCGGCGCGCGCTTTGCCCTCGACGCGATGCCCGGCAAGCAGCTCGCCATCGATTCAGACCTCGCGGTCGGCGCGATCACGCATGAAGAAGCCAAGGCCCGCCGGCAGAGGGAGCAGGAGGAAGCCTCCTTCCTCGGCTCGCTCGATGGTGCATCGAAATTCGTCAAGGGCGATGCGATTGCCGGTCTTCTGATCACCGCGCTCAACCTGATCGCGGGCATCGGCTTCGGCGTGATGGCGCATAACCTGTCAGTGGTCGAAGCGCTCAGCAATTACTCCATCCTGACGGTTGGCGATGGCCTTGTCTCGCAGATCCCCGCTGTGATCGTGTCGGTGGCTGCCGCGCTGCTGCTGTCCAAAGGCCGCGATGAAGGCGCGATCGACCGGGCGCTTGGTGCGCAACTCGCCGGCAATGCCACCGTCCTGATGATTGTGGCCGGTATCCTCGGCGTATTCGCGCTGTTGCCGGGCCTGCCTTTCCTGCCTTTCATGGCGGCGGCCGCAGTTTTTGGCGGTATTGCCTACATGCTCCGCCGGCAGGCCGCAGCAAAGGCTGCTGCGGCAACTGAAACGCCGGCTGCGAGCGATGCGCCGCCCGCGCGGATCGGCGACTCCATCCACTCCGATGAAATCCATCTCGAGGTCGCCCCGGATCTCGTCCAGATGGTCCTCACCGGCGACACGGGCTTCGAGAGCCGCATTGACAAGATCCGCCGCTACATTGCCGAGGAGTATGGTTTCGTCCTGCCGCCAATCCGGATGACGGATAATCCGACGCTCGGGAAGAATGAATACCGAATGCGGATACAGGGCGTTCGGGTGGATACCGGGTTCCTCCGCCCGGGCTCAGTGCTTGCGCTGATGGAGGACACCCAGCTTCCGCACCTTCAGGGCGAGAAAGTCCGCGAGCCGGTCTACAAGGCCGCCGCCCGCTGGGTCTCCAGCAGCCGCAAGCAGGAACTCGCCGCCTCCGGCATCCCGGCGGTCGAGCCGGTGGAAGTGCTGGCAACGCACCTCCTCGAAGTCATACAGACGAATTTCTCGCTGATCTTTACCCGGATGGTGATGATCGACACGCTCGACGCGCTGACGAGCATCAGCGATACAGACCGCGCCGCCGCAAACCGTCGCTATCTCGACGAATACATCCCCGGCAAGGTGACGCAGGAATCCCTGCTGGCCGTGCTCCGCCAGCTGCTTTCTGAGCGTGTACCGATCCGCAACCTCTTCCTGATCATCGAAACGATTGCCGAAGCAAAGCCGTTGTCCCTGCCTCTGCCACGCATTGTCGAGCTCGTACGCCAGCGGCTCGCCTTCCAGATTGTGGACCGGCTGCAGGATGACCAGGGGCGCCTGCCCCTTATTCAGCTGTCGGCCAACTGGGAAAAGAAATTCGCCGAGTACGAAGTCAACAATGAAAGCGGCGGATCGGATGTCGCCTTGCCGCCGGAAGTGTTCGGTGAGCTGATCAATTCGGTTCAGGCCAAGCTGAACGAGGTTGCCCAGAAAGGCGTTGTGGCCGCAATCGCCACCACCTCTCGCCGCCGCCGCTTCCTGCAGACCGTGCTTGCTTCCAAGGGCATCCGCAATGCCGTGGTCGCCTATGAGGAAATCAACGCGAAGAGCAGGCCCTATATCATCGGCGTTGCCTGATGGATGGGCTGATGCCCCTCGGCGCTGATCTCGGCGGCTGGGTGGCGCTGATGATGATCATCATCGCGCGCTACTCCTTTGTGATCTTCTTCATGCCGGGCATCGGGGAGCAGACGATACCCGTCCGTGTCCGGGCGATTGTGCTGACTGCGGTTGCCGTGGCAACTGCCGGGGCAGGGGTCGTGCCGATGCCGGATACGTCTTCTCTCAGCGCCTTCTTTACCCTGCTGATGAGCGAGGTGATCATCGGCCTCGCGCTGGGCGCGCTTGTCCGGTTGTCGATCTGGATGCTGGCAATTGCCGGAACGGTCATCGCCCAGTCCATCGGCCTTGCACAATTCCTTGGTTTTGCGCTGGAACAGGAGGCGCAGACGCTGACGGCCAACATGCTCTCCCTTGCCGGCGCTGCGATCCTGCTCGCCGCCAACTTCCATGTGGCAATCATTGCCGGACTGATTGGTCTTTATTCGGACATTCCACTTGGGGCGGTCACGAATGTCAGCTGGCCGATGATCTATCAGAGCTTCTATGCCGCGCTCAGCTTCGCGCTGATGCTCGCCTGGCCCTTTGTGGTGGCGAACCTCCTCTATAACATCTGCCTCGGCTTCATAAACAAGGCGCTGCCATCCCTGATGGTGGCGTTCGTTGGCGCACCCTTCCTTGTCAGTGCAGGCGCCGCGCTCCTTGCGATTGCGAGCGCCGCACTGCTGATCGCCTGGAAGGACCGGGCAATGCAGGTTATCGGGTGGTTGTGAGGCGGGCATGGCAGAGCAGGACCAGACACCCAATTCGGAAAAGGAGTTCGAGGCGACCGAGCAGCGCCTGCGCCAGGCGCGGGAAGAAGGCGATGTCGCCCAATCCAAGGAAGCCAACGCCCTTGCGCTTATTCTCGGAATGCTTGCTGCGGCCGCATTGCTTTTCTGGGTCAGCGGCAAGCCCCTCTTCGAGGGGCTCTCTGCGCTCCTCTATAATGGCGATGCGTATGCTGCAGACATCTTCACTGGCGGCGGCGAGGCGACGCGCGCCTGGGTCGCGAGCGCCCTCTTTGCGATCGCGCCGATCTTCCTTGTCCTGATTGTGTTTGTAGGCACCGCACTGGTCGTGCAGCGGGCCATCGCGGTTTCGGCCAAGAAGATCAAGCCGGATATGAAAAAACTTTCGCCGGTTGAGAACATCAAGAAGCGCTACGGCACAAAGGGTCTGACCGATTTCGCCAAGGACACCGCCAAGATGCTGTTCGCGGGCGGCATCGGCGCGCTGTTCCTGTTCCAGTTCGTGCAGGAATATTACGGCTCCAGCGCCGTCGGCTCGCATCAGTTCCACGCCTTCACTTTCTGGCAGATCATCAAGCTGGTCCTTTACTTCCTGGCGTTCCAGTTCCTGCTGGCCGCCATCGATATGCCGCTCCAGGCGCGAATCCACGCCAACAAGCTGCGGATGTCGCGCGAGGAAATGAAGCGCGAAATGAAACAGAGCGAGGGTGATCCCCTGCTGAAGCAGCAACGCCGGGAGCGCGGCGCCAAGATTTCGCGTGGCCAGATGCTGGCGAATGTTCCGGCTGCGACAGTCGTCATGGTCAACCCGACACACTATTCGGTGGCCTTGAAATGGGATCCCGACAGCGGCAAGGCGCCGGTCTGCGTGGCCAAGGGCGTTGATAATCTGGCGCTCAAGATCCGGGAAATCGCGCTCGCAAGCGGCGTCGCGATCTATTCAGACCCGCCCACCGCCCGCTCGCTCTACGCGCTGGTCGAGGTTGATGAGGAAATCCAGCCCGAACATTTCGCCGCCGTGGCTGCCGCCATCCAGTTTGCCGAACGCCTGAAAGGGAAAGCATGACGAGCCCGAAGACTGCCGCCGCGCTGGAAAAGCTGACTGCCATCAAACGTCAGAAGGCGGAGCAGGAGATGCTGACCCTGCAAGCGGAGCTGCGACGGATGGAAGACAGTCTCGCCGCGCTCGGCGCCGATCTCTCCGGCCTCGATACGCCAGGCGCCGGTGCAGACATGACGGCGCTGGCTTACCAGCAGGGGCGCCTTACCCGCCTGATCGCCGAAATCCGCCAGAAACAGGCCGCGCTGCCCGGCCAGCAGGCCGCAGCGGACGCAGCCCGCGAAGCGCTCAAACGCGCGCTCTACTCTGAGGACCAGATCGCCCGCCTCCTCGGCGCTTCGAGGCCCTGATCGAAGCGTGGCGGCAGCACTACAACACCGCCCGGCCGCACTCATCCCTGGGCTATAAACCACCCGCCTCAAAAGCCATCTTGCCCGCAGCGTTCATACCGCCTTACTATGGGGAGGTGGCAGCATGAACGCCGCTACCCTGAAACCGCAGGGCTAACAGATCTGGTGGACCACTGCTGAGGGGCAGGCCAGGCGGGCCAAAACAGATGGCGACACGACGTCCTTCAATGTGGGTGGCCATCTCGCTCTGCCCGGCGGTATCCCTGTGTTCACAGGCTGGGGCGAGGCGGCACGCGGTTTTGGAAACTTGCTCATTCACTTCGCCCGGAACGCCCAGCCCTGTCTGACATTCATTGGAAATGCCAACTCAGACCTTCGCCCGGAAACATCGCAGCAGACAGAAATCGGCGTACGCTGGGAGAGAGCGTGGAAGCCGGTCCTGTTCTCGGTCTGCGCGCGGACATTGCCGGCTTCAGGACTGAGATCAGCGATGCACTCCTCTACTTCCAGCCAGGTTCAGGCGGTCTCAGAGGTCGTCCGA
Source organism: Hyphomonas sp. (assembly GCF_046313735.1). Classification (GTDB taxonomy): domain Bacteria; phylum Pseudomonadota; class Alphaproteobacteria; order Caulobacterales; family Hyphomonadaceae; genus Hyphomonas. Next base: position 1,631 of record NZ_JBKBXW010000006.1, on the reverse strand, counting down.
TCACGAACATTTACAACTTTGACGGAACTTCGAAGTTCGAAGGTATTGAAGCGGGCTTCGGGCTTGACGTTGCGCGCGGGGCCTCGACCCTGCGTTACGCCAAGGTGGATCTCGAAAACCTGCCGCCTGATCCCCAGTTCATTGCCCGTGCCGGCGCGCCCCGCGGCGACCAGCTGACCTGGGATACAAGGCTGGACGTCTCCGAAACGCTCAGTTTCGGCTATGTCCTGCGCTATGTTTCAGACCTTAAATCCGTTCCGCCCGGCCAGATCGTTTACATCCCCAGGCCCGGCTATACCCAGCACGATATCCAGCTGACCTGGCAGCCGCCTTTCCTCAGGGGTCTTGCTGTGGATACCTCGGTCACCAATCTGAGTGACGAACGCTATGTCGCCCACCCGACGCTGACACAGGACGGATTTGCGACCGAGGAGGCCGGCAGAGATATCCGGGTCGCGCTGAGTTATAGGTTTTGACCCGATGGCGAGGCCGGGGGCGCCCGATCAGAAAGTATCGGAAATCGTAAGGGTCACGAAGCTGCCCCGGGTTCGGTCGACTCGTTCAATGCCCGTCAGCAGGCCGGAACGGTCGGGCGAGAATAGGCGCCGTTCCTGCGGGAAATCACGCGTACCGAGGTTGGACAGCTTCAGCCGTGTTGTGAAACCGAAGATGTGGGTGGTTTCAACAAAGGCGTTCCATATTTCGCCGCGCCGGTCAGCAAGGATTTCTGCCACGAAGAAGCGCTCTGTCAGCGTGGGTGACGCGTAATCGACCCCCCAGGAGAGCTTCATGGTCGGCAGGTCTTGCCGGAAGGAGATGTCGATGTCCGGTCGTTCAAGCGCATTTACCTGACGAGTCTGCCCCGTGACAGGGTCTCGGAAACGAGAGTCGGCGATGTTTACGGTACCTTCCAGGCGCGCGCCGGGGATCAGTGCTGGGAGCGGCAGTGTGAAGCTGCTCTCAATGCCGGAGACCTCCGCCTTGCCGGCATTGCCCAGGCCAGCGGCTCCAGACGGAAGGATGATCTGTTCAAGGATGTCCTCCCGCCATTCGTGGAATATAGTGATATTGAGCGCATGTCCGGACGACTTGCGCCAGTCGAGAGACGTTGCTGCCCGCCAAGTCTTGTCCGGTTGCAGGTCCGGATTGCCCCCGAACTGCCTTTCATCTGCCAATTCAGCCGATGCGGCGAAATCTCCGAAATCCAGTTGGCCCGCGCGACGCTCCAATGAGAGGCGCCCGGAGAGGCCCTCCCGGAAGGCGTACCGGGCCGTTGCGGAAGGTTTCAGAATGAGGATGGTCTGCTGATTGTCTGCGTCTCCCGCGACCTTGATGCGTGAGGCTTCGAGCGCAAGCCCTGACTCCAGGGTGAGTTTGGGGGAGGCGCGGAAGGAGAGATTTGTGAACACTTCCGAACGAATTTCATCAACGGTGACGTTGGAGGCGGGGAGGGCGATGGGAACACCGCCTTGTGCAAGTTCGAAGTTGCTCCGAAGGGCGTTGTAAGCAAGTGCTCTGCCCCCAACAAACTGGATCGTTTCGGCTTGGAGTTTCCGGTATCCTGGAACCTGGCTGGGAGGAGACAGAAGGATGCGAGCATCGAAGTTCACGGACGCGCAGAAGGCGTTCAT
>NZ_JBKBXW010000005.1:0-140035 GCF_046313735.1 Hyphomonas sp. | reverse complement strand
CGCCATCGGGAACAAACCCCCGGCGGCGCTGATCAATCATGCTGGCGTCACCAGTCCGCCAGTGTGAAAAAGGCCGGAAAACTCTAGCCGGTAGTGGTCCAGACTTGGGTCTCAGAGCAAAGGCGAACAGAGTCTCCAATTAAACGGCCCGGATCAGGGGGCTGGGTCAGCCACGCAACATCGGTCCGAAAACTGAGGCGAAGGCCTGGCCAGCATTGAGACTGAGAGTTCCCATACACAGAGAGCGAAGTCGCACAAGCCAAAAACAAAAGCGACGACAAGATATCGAACCTGGCTGCGAATTGATATCGTTTGCGAACAATGAGCCTGCATGATCGCTTTCATAGTATGGGCAAGAAAGACTGACTTACCGGGGGGGGGGTACCTAAACTTTGGAGAGGCTGAGGGGTGTCCGATTGGCTCCGCTGAATGCAACCCATTTTCGGCTCTCGACAGTGGCGGTTGACGCACGAAAAATTCTAACGCGTCCTATTGCCTAAGTCGTGTCCCCGAGCGTGTCCCCACCCGTTTTGTTCTCGACCGAACCGCAAGCGAGCTCCAAAAATAACTTGATTTCATTAGGGTTTTTGGTGTGCCCAGCAGGATTCGAACCTGCGACCTACTGATTAAAAGTCAGTTGCTCTACCGGCTGAGCTATGGGCACATAAAGGGGCCGCGCGGCGACCGAAACGGCGATGTAGGCCGGGAGCCCGGGCCGGTCAACCATTCCCTGCATCCAGCGGCTTGATGTCGCCACATTTTTTCAGTCAGCATGAGGCCATGCGTCCGACAGTCACACTTCTCGCCGTTTTTCTTGTCTCGGCCCTCGCGGCGGGCTGCGCCAGCCAGGGCTCACAGCCTGCAACCGAGGCCGCCAATGGAGGGTCCCTCTCGGCGAATGTCGGCACGGCCGCCACCGGCGCAGCGACCCAGACACGGGACGGGTTCTCCGGGGCGGCAACGGCGCCGCTGGACGACCTGAACCTGCGGCGGCGGGAGATCCCGCCCCTTCTGGCCGGGATGCCGAGCCCCTATCACCTGCCGCCGGACCTGACCTGCGCGCGGATCGAGATGGACATTGCCGAGCTCGATGCTGTCCTCGGCCTCGACTGGGATTCCGGCGAGCCGGACCGGCGGCTCAATACCGAGATTCTGGCCGATGAGGCCGCCGATGCGGCGCTGGACGCCGTGCGGGACGTATCGACCGGCTGGATCCCCTTCCGGGGCCTCCTGCGGCGGGCAACCGGCGCGGAAAGCCATGAGAAGCGCTACAATCAGGCCTTCCGGATCGGCGCGCAGCGGCGGGCTTACCTGAAGGGCTATGGGCTCGCCCTCGGCTGTGACGTTCCCGCTCGGCCGGATTTCGAGCGGCTCCGTGAAGGCGACGCCGACTCGCGCATCCTCTATCGCTGAAGCAGCAGCGCCAGGCAGCCAGATCAGGCGGCGGGGCCGGCATCTTTCGGGGCGGACCGCGTGTGCGCCCAGGCGGCGCGGAGGCGCGCACGAAGGACCTCGAACCGGCCCTCGGCGATGGCGGCGCGCATTTCGGCCATCAAGGCCTGAAAGAAGGCGGTGTTGTGCCACGAGAGCAGCATCGGCCCGAGATATTCGCCGGCCTTGAACAGATGGTGCAGGTAAGCGCGGGAATAGTCGCGGCTGGCGGGGCAATCGACCGCTTCGTCGAGCGGGGCGGTGTCTTCGGCGAAACGCGCATTGTTGAGGTTCAGCGGGCCATCCCATGTCCAGGCCTGGCCATGCCGGCCGGAGCGTGTCGGCAGGACACAGTCGAACATGTCGATGCCGCGCGCGACGCTTTCCACAAGGTCGATCGGCTTGCCGACGCCCATGACATAGCGGGGCATCGCGTCCGGCAGGTGGGGCACCGTCATGTCGATGGTGGCGCACATCTGCTCATGCCCCTCGCCCACGGCGAGGCCGCCAAGCGCGATACCGCCGAAGCCCTGGTTAACGACACCTCTTGCCGAGCGTTCCCGCAGCTCCGGGAAGTTCGAGCCCTGCACGATGCCGAACAGCGTCTGGTGATCGCGCGCGCGAAAGGCGTCGAGGCTGCGCGCGCCCCAGTCCAGCGACAGCTCAAGGCTGCGGGCGGCTTCCTCATGTGTGCAGGGGAAGTTCGTGCATTCGTCGAGCTGCATGGAGATGTCGGCGCCGAGGAGGTCTGCCTGGATCTCGATGGAGCGGGCGGGGGTCAGGCGGTGGGTGGAGCCGTCGATATGGCTCTGGAAGGTGACGCCGTCCGGGTCCATCCTGCGCAGCTGGGCCAGCGACCAGACCTGGAAGCCGCCGGAATCGGTAAGCATCGGGCCTGGCCAGCCGGAGAATTTGTGCAGGCCGCCGAGCTTGTTCACCCGCTCCGCGCCGGGGCGCAGCATCAGGTGATAGGTGTTGCCAAGGATGATGTCCGCCCCGGCCCCTTTCACCTGGTCCATATAGAGCGCCTTGACCGTGCCGGCCGTGCCGACGGGCATGAAGGCGGGCGTGCGGATGTCGCCGCGCGGGGTTTTCAGCCGGCCGGTGCGGGCTTTTCCCTCGCGGGCGTGAATTTCAAACGGGAATGTGGCCATGGGGCGGGGCTATAAGCGTGCAGGTCCCAAGCGCCAAGGGGCAGGAACTGTTTGGAGCGTTCGCTCTGCGCTTTCGTCACTGCCGATGCGCGCCCGCGCATCTGGCAGCCTATCTCCTGCCCGCGCCGGATTGTCCGCCGGCAATGTCAGGAGATGGGCGCCCAGATGACCTGCGGTCATCGGGCGTGACGAAGAAGGGAAAGCTGTGCCCTACCCTGCCATCGCGCCCCAGGCCGCCATCAGGATGTTGAAGGCGCGCATGTCGCCGGTTGTGGTCGCGGCCATGCGGTTCATGGCGTAGGCATAGGTCGCGCGCGAATCCATATCGATCACCACGAGCGAGCCGCCATAGCCGCCCCAGAAGACGGTGTTGGGGTTGGGGAACGGCACCATGCCGCCCGCAAGGCCGAAGCCGAGCCCATAGCGCACCGGGATGCCGAGAACCTTGTCGAGGCCGGTGATCTGCAGCTCCAGCGCGCGGCGGCATCCGGCTTCCGACATCAGCTGCTTGCCATTGGCCCAGCCACCATTCGCCATCAGCGACTGGACTGCCGCCACCGAGCGGGCATTGCCTGTGCCGCCGGCGGCCGGGATCTCTGCGCCGCGCCAGGCGCGGGTGCGTGTGTCCAGCGGATTGATCTGGGGATTGGTGGACATGTTGGTGAGGAGCGCGCTGTCGGACGAGGGGAGACCGATGCTGCCGCCGCCTGCCGGCGGGGGGATGAGGTCGGCCACACGGTGATCTTCGGAGGCCGGCAGGCCGATGTGGAAGTCTGCGCCGATGGGCTCGGCCAGCTCCCGGCGGAACACCGTGCCGACCGTCTCGCCTGCGACCCGCCGGATGACTTCACCGACGAGATAGCCCTGCGTCATGGCGTGATAGCCGGGCGCCGTGCCGGGCTGCCAGAAGGGCGCCTGTGCGGCAAGGAGGCTGGTCGCCTTCTCCCAGTCATAGAGGTCTTCGCGCGTCATGGGCTCTTTCCAGCCCGAAAGGCCCGCCGAATGGCTCATCAGCTGGGCGACCGTGACATCGGCCTTCCCGTTCGCAGCGAACTCCGGCCAGTATTTCGCGACCGGCGCGGCGAAGTCGAGCTCGCCCTTGTCTGCGAGGAACAGGGCGGTCAGCGCCGTCATTGTCTTGGTCGTCGAATAGACATTGACGACCGTGTCCTTCTGCCAGGGCCGCGTCTTCGCCTCATCGGCATGGCCGGCCCAGATGTCGACCACGACCTCGCCGTTCAGCATCATGCAGAAGGAGGCGCCGGTTTCCTGACCGGCCGCGAAGTTCCCGCGAAACGCCTCGCGCACAGGCGCGAAGCCGCCCAGCACCGTGCCATGGATTTCCGGATCGTTCATCTGGCCTTCCCCCCGAATACAGACCGGCCAGCCTCTGATGGCGGCTCTTCTGTCAAAGCGGTAGGCCGGGGCGCGGCTGCAAACAAGCGCGCCGCAAGGGAAAGCCAGGTCAGAAGTTGATCTCGGCGCCTGCCAGTTCCGGCAATTGCAGGACGATCACGAGATCGCAGAGCTCCTGACGCGCCGCCTTGTGGCTCATCGAGAAGGCAACGTTCGAGCCTTTCTCGGTGAGGTCCAGCAGGGTCAGGCCGGCGGGGAAGAGTTCACGGTAGATCACGCGCTCCGACAGTCCGGGCGCGAGGCGGAAGCCGATCCGTCGGGAGAGATTGTCGAGCGCGCCGCCGACGCGTTCCTTGTTGCGCGCGGCGAGCGGCGACATGCGGTTGCGCATCACCACCCAGTCAATCGGCCGGCGGCTCGCCTGCGCCTTCTTCTTGCGGCAGTCCCAGACCATTTCGGAGTAATAGCTGGGGCGCAGCACTTCGAGCGTCTGCGGGTTGACGTCGCCCAACAGGTCAAAGTCCACGAAGCTGTCGTTCAGCGGCGTGATCAGCGTGTCCGCCGTACGATGGGCAAGGCGCGAGAGGAAAGTGTCGCCGCCCGGCGCATCGATGATGATGAAGTCGCATGTCGTCTTCAGGCGGCTGATGCCGGTCTGGAAGCGTTCGCTTTCCTCGGCCTCGGCGCGGTCGAGATCGCGCTCCTGGCTTGCCTCGACGCGCACGATCTCCGGCATCACCAGCTTGGCGCCGGTCGTCTGCATCCAGCGGACACGGTTTTCGAGATAGCGGGTCAGCGAGCGCTGGCGGACATCCAGATCGATCACGCCGATGCGGCAACCGATCCGCAAAAGGGCAACGGTCAGATGGATCGAGACGGTGGATTTTCCGGCCCCGCCCTTTTCGTTGCCGATGACGATGATGCGTGTTTCGCGCCGGTCAGCCCCGGGCACTCGCTCACTGGCATGGCTCAGCTGCGAGACGCCATCGGCGGGCATTCAACACACTCCACAAGGCCACCGGCGGGTGGCCGGTGAAAGGACTTCAGGCAACGCGGGCGAGGGTATCCTGATGCGCGGGGACGCGCGGCAGGACAAAGGTATGTTCGGCGAAGAGGTCGTCATCCTCAAAGGCGACCACATTGGTCAGCACCGGGATGCCGGCGCGCTCTTCATCGAAGAGAACCGGATCAACCGGGATCGGCGCATCGCGCGGGGGCTCATACGCAGCTTCCGTCAGCTCGGGCACGCGGCTGAGGCTGGAGAGCACACCGCGCAGCGAGGACAGCGCGCCGGACACGCGGGCGTACTGCTCTTCCAGCATGTAGACACCGGAGGAGAGGTTCGTTTGCTCGCCATCGAACAGCCAGGCATCCTGCGCCTCACCCGGTACGGCCGAACCGCGACGGGGTTCAGGCTCCCTTGTCTCTATCGCGGCCTTGCGCAGGCCGAGCGTGACGGCACCCAGAAGGGCGAGCGAGCGGAGCGAGGTAACGATGCGCTGGGTCATGGGTATGAAATTCCGGCGAATGGGTTAACAACCCGTTTACTTCATCGCGCTTTGGGGTGCCAGAAAAGTGAATTCCACGACAGACGAATTACCCAGGATCGTGCGTACCCGCGCCGAGATGCAGGCGCTTGCCAACCAGTGGAAGCAGGCAGGTGAGACGGCCGGATTCGTGCCGACCATGGGCGCCCTGCATGAGGGGCATCTGTCACTCGTTGATATTGCTCGGGAAAATGCAGACCGGGTGGTTGTGAGCATCTTCGTGAACCCCACCCAGTTCGCGCCGGGCGAGGATTTCGACACCTATCCGCGCCGCGAGGCGGAGGATATTGCGAAGCTCGCGGGCGGGCGCGCGGATGCTGTTTATTTGCCGAGCGTGACTGAAATGTATCCGGACGGCTCGGTCACGAATGTCCGGGTCGAATCACTCTCGGATTTGCTCGACGGGATTTACCGGCCGCACTTCTTCTACGGTGTCAGCACGGTCGTGGCGCGCCTGTTCCTGCACGTCCAGCCGGATTTGGCGGTCTTTGGCGAGAAGGATTACCAGCAGCTGCAGATCATCCGGCGGATGGTGCGCGACCTGGGCTTCCCGCTGCGGATCATCGGCGGCGCGACGCGGCGCGATGCGGATGGTCTCGCCCAGTCTTCCCGCAATCTCTACCTCTCCGCCGGGGAGCGCCGGACAGCGGGCGCTGTGTTTGCCGCGCTTCACCGCGCCTCGGTCCGCCTCGCGAATGGCGCCCTGCCCTCAGAGGTGCTGGCGGAAGCTGAGGCACACCTCAAAGCCTCCGGCTTCGGCAAGGTCGATTATGTGACGCTGGTTGCCCCGGACACGCTTCAGGCCTTGCCGGACAGGCCGCTTCCCGAGGGCAGCGTGGCGCGCCTGCTGGCGGCGGCCTGGCTCGGGCGGACGCGCCTGATCGACAATATCAGCGTGACGCGGTGAAAGCCGCAAGCGCCGACAGAAGGCGCTCATTGTCGCCGGCGCTGCCGACGGTGATCCTGAGTTTGGACGGCAGGCCGTAGCCCCCGATCGCGCGCACGAGGATACCCTGATCCTTCAGGAACTGGTGGGCCGCCGCCGCGCGTCCGGGCGAGCCGAAATCCGGCAGCACGAAGTTTGCGTGAGACACCGGCACATTGAGTCCCATCGCGTTCAGCCGGTCTGTCATGAGCGCGCGCCAGTCCGCATTATGCTCGCGCGAGCGCGCGAGGAATGCGTCGTCGCGGATGGCTGCTATGCCGGCGGCGGCGGCGAGTGCGTTCACATTGAACGGCCCGCGGATGCGCTGCCAGATGCCCGCAATCTCGGCCGGCATGTAGGCCCAGCCGAGCCGCAGGGCCGCGAGGCCGTAGATCTTGGAGAAGGTGCGCATCATGACCGTGTTGCCGCGCCGGTCGACGAGATCGCTCAGCGCGGCTTCATAGTCCGGCCCGAGATATTCGGAATAGGCACCATCGACCACGAAAAGGACATGCGGCGGCAGCGCATCCTGCAGCGCTTTCAGGTCTTCCAGCGGCAGCATCGTGCCGGTCGGGTTGTTCGGGTTGGCGAGGAACAGGATCTTCGTGCGCGGTGTCACAGCGCCGAGGATGGCATTGACGCCGGCGGTCATGTCGGTTTCCGGCGCAGTCACGGGCGCGGCGCCATGGGCGCTGGCCGAGACGCGGTACATCGAAAAGGCGTGCTCGGTGAACAGCACCTCGTCGCCAGGACCAGCATAGCACTGGGTGAGCAGGTGGATGATCTCGTCAGAGCCGGCCGCCGTCGCGATCCGGGAGGCATCGGCGATGCCCTTGGCTGCAGCGATTGCCTCGCGCAGCTCTCGGTAATCGGGGTCGGGATAGATATGGACGTCGCCCGCCACGGACCGCGCCGCCTCGATGGCCGCGGGGCTTGGCCCGAAGGGGTTCTCGTTCGAGGCGAGCATCACGGCGGGGCCTGACTGGCCGTGCAGTTTGCCGCCCGGAACATAGGGCTTCATGACGGCGATGTGGGGCAGCGGCTTGATCTCGTTCATGGGCGAGGCGTTTACACGAAAGCCGGGGGGCTGGGAACGGGGGCGTCAGCGCGGCGCGGGCGCGGTCGATTCGCGCACCACAAGCCTGTGCGGCAGCACGATATGGCGGCCGCGATCCTCGCTGCGCCGGTCGATCAACATGCCCACGGCGCGCGCCGCCATTTCGCGGCCTGGCTGGTAGATTGTGGTCAGCACCGGCGAGACGGTGGTGGCGAGCGGCGTATCATCAAAGCCCGCGACCGAGAGTTCCTCCGGAACCCGGATACGCGAGCGATAGGCGACGGCGAGCACGCCGGCGGCCATGTCATCATTGCTGGCGAAGATGGCCGAGGGAGGGCTGGGAAGATCCAGCAGGGCGCGCGCGGCGGCGAGGCCGGATTCAAAGTCGAATGCGCCGGGCACGATCAGGCCGGGCTCAGCCTGAAGGCCGTGCGCGGCAAGGCCTGCCTCGAAGCCTGACTGGCGCAGCTGTGCCTGGGGATGGTTGGCCGGCCCCGTGATGAAGCCGATGCGGCGATGGCCGAGGCCGATGAGGTATTCCGTCATGGCAAGGGCCGCGCCGCTGTCATCCATGCTCACCCTGCCAGCTTCGGCGGGCGCATCTGTATGGGAGAGACGCACGAAGGGTGTGCCGGCTTCGGTCAGGCGCGCCATCAGGGCGGCATCTTCCGAGAGCGGCGGCACGAGGACCGCGCCGGCAAGATCGCTGAGGCCTGGCGGCAGGCCGGTCTCTTCCCAGCCCGGTTTCAGCGTCTCGAAGACGATGCTGAAGCCGGCCGCATTCGCCTTTTCCAGCGCGCCGATCTGCAATTCGCTGAGATAGTTGCGCGAGAGATGGCCAAAGAATACGCCGATCAGCCGGCTCTGCCCTGCCCTGAGGCTTCGGGCATGGGGATTGGCGCGGTAGCCGAGCCGGCCGGCAGCTTCCAGCACACGCTCCCGCGTCGGGGCGCGGACATTCGGCTCTCCGTTCAGGACACGGCTGACGGTCTTGAAGGACACACCGGCTTCCCGGGCGACATCAATGATGGTTGCCGGGCGCATCTCGCGCGGAGCGGGTGAATCCCCCATGACCTGGCCTTGTGCCGCTGAAACCTGCGGCGGAGTTTAGACGGGACGACGCAGACCGCGCAATGGCGGCGCGGGGTCAACCGGCCCGGCGGTTATCTTTTCGGGGCGGGAAAGGCGTGCACCTTGCGCTCCGGATCGCCCGGATGGACGAACTCTTCCCGGAACCAGACGGCCTCCGGCAGCTCGAACAGCCGGCGCACCCATTCAATGAAGAGGCGCCCGCGCCGGGTGCGGCGGAACTCTTCGGTGTAGGTGATCCAGAACTGGATCGGCGCGATCTCCGGCAGGTCGAGCGGCACGATGCGGGCATCGAGTGCGGCCACAAAGGACGGCAGGATGGCAATGCCCCGCCCGGCGGCGCAGGCCTCGATCAGGGCCGTGCCGGAATTCGAGACGAACGCAAAGTCGATCATCTTCTTCAGCTCGGCCACCTTCGGCGCCCAGCGTTCGACCTGGTTGACGTAGGAGCTGTGCAGCAGACAGGGGTGTTTGTAATACTCGAACAGGCTGTCCGGTTTGGAGTTCCTGGCGAGATAGTCCGGAGAGGCAAAGCCGATATAGTGCTGCACGCCGAGCCGGTGGGCGATGACATCGTGATGGCGCGGCTCTGAAAACTGGATCGCGATGTCGGCTTCGCCGGATTGCAGGTCCGGCAGCTCATCGCGGACGATCAGGCGTACCTGGATGCGGGGGTTTTCCTTCTGGAATTCGCCGATGCGCGGGGCAATCCAGTAAGGCCCGATGCCGTCGCCGGTGGCGAAGGTGATCGCGCCCTCAACGGGCGAACCGCGATCAGCGGCTTTTTCATGCAGGGTGCTGGCCGCCTCGGCCATCTGGTGCGCAAAGCGCAGGACAACCTTGCCTTCTTCTGTCAGCTCGACGCCGCGCCGCGTGCGGAAGAACAGCTGTGTGCCGAGCACAGCTTCCAGCTCATCGATCTTGCGGCTGATGGTCGGCGGCGACTCCTTGAGGCGCGTTGCCGCCGCACTCATGCTGGAGAGTTCAGCGACGATACGGAAGACACGCAGGGTGTCCCAGTTCAGTTCCTCGAGGTTCATCAATAAATGCATTCCGCCGGTCTTTGCCGGACTTTGAAGTCACAACCATCATCCCCGCAGTCAGCGATACATTGGTGGCATCCGGGCTGCAATTTTATTTAACAGAGCATATGTTTCTTTTATTGGTTGACCACCGGTGTCAACTGGAAGACGGAAAATTGATTGCGCCAACGTGGCCCGAAGGCATGGAAAAAGGGCTGGCCATCCCTGGCCAGCCCCATTTTGTTCGGAATGATTTACGGCGGGCCGGGCCAATCAGGCCGGCCAATCAAAGCCAGGATCAGAAGTTGACCCGGACGCCGCCGAACACCGTATAGCCAAAACGCTCACGCTCATACACGCGCTGGCGGCTGCCGAAGTAGCGAACGCCTTCTGTATCCGTCAGGTTCTTGGCTTCGAGGAAATACTCGATCTGGTCGTTGGCTTTGAAGGACGTCGTGAAGTCGAGCTGCGAACGGCCTTCCCAGTAGAGGTCAAAGCGGCTGTCTTCGGCATCGATGCCATCCAGATAGTCTGAACGATTATTCCAGGACAGACGGGCATTGAACCGCTCGGTCTCATAGAACACCGAAGCGTTGTATACCTGATCCGACTGGCCCTGCAGCGGGAACTTTGAACGTCCACCAACATCCCGGCCCACATTCATCTCGGAGTCCGTGAAGGTGGCGTTCGCGAAAACACCGAAGTTGCCTAGGAAACCCGGCAGGAAAGAGAAGGACTGCTGCCAGGTGAATTCGATACCGCGGATGAAGCCGTCGGGTGCGTTCTCTGCCTGGATGAAGGTCGCCGGCTGTCCCTCGAAGACCTGATCGCCCGTTCGCAGGGTGAACTCGTAATTTTCGAGATCCTTGTAGAAGGCATTCGCCGCAAGCAGACCAACGCCCGCGAAGTAGTATTCGACGCCCGCATCAACATTGTTCGAGATTGTCGGGCGCAGGTTGGGGTTGCCCCGGTTGACCGTGAGCGGCGGCGTATCGCCAACGCTGATCCGGGCGACAACGTCCGGATAGTTTGGACGGGCAATTGCCCGCGTAAGCGCAAGACGGCCGATCAGGTTGTCGTTGAACTCATGCCGGGCGGTGAGGTTCGGGAACCAGTTGGTATAGTCGCGCGAGTTTGCGACCGGCGTCGCCGTATTTGTCGTTGTGTTCAGCCTGAAAGCTGTTGAACTGAACTCTGTGTGCTCAACTCGCAGGCCAGCGATCACATCGGTCTTGTCGAGCGAAACCCGCGTCATTCCATAGACGGCGTAGATGTTTTCTTCGACAGAATAATCGCTTGCCACCGACTGGGCCGGTCGGATGTAGACAGGGTTGTTCTTCACAACACCGTCCATCGAGTCGAAGTAATGATCGGCCAGACCTTCGTTGATTTTTGTCCCGAGATTATAGCCGAAATTCTTCGAAGGCCCGCCGGTCAGCAGCTGGGCGACCGTTGATGAGGGTGCAAACGCTGCTGTGGTCGGGCTGCGCCACCGCTCATCGTCCCGCTCGGTTTCACGCATCCGGATAGCAGCGCCGAATTTGTGTTCGGCTGAGTTGCCGAACAGGGCTCCATCAAGCTCGACATTGGCGCGGGCAGCCCATTCAGTAGTGATGTTCTCCTCGAAGCGCTGGTCAAGGCGGCGGAAAGCGAATGCCGATGCGTTGAGGTGTTCATTGGTCTGGAACAGGCTGATCGAGGGCTCATCCGGATTTGCGTAGTCGTAAGAGATCGTCGGGCGCTGGCTGGACCGCAGCAGCAGCTGGTCACGCTGCGGATAGGTCTGTTCAGACTCGTTATAGGAAAGCTGATAATCAAACCGGGTTGCGCCGAGATCGTGCCGGCCGCCGGCCTGCAGGTTCCAGATCGTGTTGCGCACCGTTCGGTGGCGCAACTCTTTCTCGATCCGGGTGTTCGTCCAGGTGCCTGCGCTGTTCGTGAAACCCGGTTGCAGCGCGTTCGAGCCGCCGGCAGCAAGGTCAAGCAGCAGCAGGTTGCGGTACTCATCATCCTCGAAACGCGACCAGTTGCCGCGCAGGAAGTATTGCGACCGATCGTCCGGCCGGTACTCGAGAGCAGCGGTAAGGGCTGTCCGGGTGCGACGCGTATCGTAGTCCTTGAAGACGATTTCATCGACAAAGAAGACATCCTGGCCGTTGACTTCCCGCACATCCCAGTTGGATTCGAGGTTGTCGACTTGGCGATCCGTGAACGAATGGCTGACCGAAAACAGCGCGCCGAACTGTTCGTTCGAACCGAACGTGTTCGAGACAACGGCAGACGCGCGGTAATCATTCGTGTCGCCGATCTCGTTAAAGCTGCCGCCGCCGCTGAAATTCACGCGAAATCCGCGCTTATCGAAGGGCGAGCGGGTGACAAGGTTTACCGATCCGGCGATCGAGTCAGCGTCCTGGAAGGGCAGCAGCGTTTTCGAGACTTCGATGGCATTCACGACATCCGAAGGGATCGTGTCGAGATCGACGGCCCGGGTGGTCGCGTCCGGAGAGGCGATTGCTGCACCGTTGACGCTGATTGCAGTGAATTCGCTGGGGGCACCACGCAGGTTGATGAAGCGGCCTTCGCCTTGGTCGCGGGCAATGCCGAAGCCCGGCACGCGCTGCAGCGCCTCTGCGATGTTCTGGTCGGGGAACCGGCCAATTGCATCGGCAGAAACGATGTTTGTGGTTGCATCATTCGTGCGTTGCTGGTTGAGGGCGCGGGCTGTCCCGTCAAGGATGGCGCCGCGCACCACTACGCGCTCAAGCGCCTGATCGTCTTCGCCGAGCGTCACCACGATATTGTTCACCGTGCCAGCCGTCACCGTAACGATGCGGCGGGCATTGGGGAAGCCCAGATAGTCCACTTCGAGGGTCAGGTCGCCGGCCGGCACAGAGGAGAACGAGAACTCGCCCTGACGGTTGGTCGAAGTGTCGGTTCCTGCCTCGACGGCATTGACCCGGGCACCCGGCAGCGGCGAGCCCGCGCCATCGACAATACGGCCGCGCAGGACTTCCTGCGCGTCGGCTGGCAGGGCTGTGAGGCCCGCAACCATCATGCCGGACAGCGCCAGCAACGAAACTGAATTGAACCTGGACATGAGACACCCCTCTCAAAACGGGCTGCGCACACGTCTGGCGCAGCCTCCCTTCGGCGCCTCTACGTCCGTTCCAAGACAGTTCGGTAACACAAATATCGGACTTTTATGAAAGTGGCTAAAGTGCAACACGCCGCCCGATGGAGGGAGCGGTCACACCCCTGCGCACTTACTCTTGCACCTGCTTCTGATGCCACCTGAGCGCGAAGCACAACGCTGCTTCCGCTGGAAATTCATCCGAATGCGTCATACGGATGGTTCAGGGCGAGGCTGATCCTGTGCAGCAGGCGGTCGATCTCGCCGAGGGGTTCTATGATCGCCCGGTGCAGTTCGTCATAGCCATACTCCCCGGCTTCGGAAGCCGCGCCCGGCTCCTCGATCGAGGAAAGGAGCAGGCCCCGGTCCTGCGACCTCGGAAAGATCCGGGAGAGGAGCGCAATGCAGTCACCAATGCGCAAACCGGTCACAAGACGGATGATGTCCCGCAGGCTCGTATCATGGCGCTCGGAGATGTTCGGCAGCCGTCCGGCCAGCGCGAAAGCGCGCATCATCAAGGCCTGGCGCAGGCCGTGCAGCACGTGCACCGTCAGCCGGTCCTCATGCCGGGCGGCGGTGGAGGGGGCATCATCCAGCCGCGCGAGGAGTCTGTCGAACCGGTCAAGGTCCGTGGACAGAAGGTTTGCCGTCCGGTTGACCGACAGGGCAGTTTCGCCATCGCGCAATACACCGTAGACGGACCGGTAGGCGGCCGCCTCATCCGGAGACGAGGCCCGTGCATGCGCGATCCAGACATCGGGATTATAGATCTGCGCATAAGCGCGCAGCACAGGCAGGCTGGTCAGGAGCCGGGCGCGCCAGGCCAGCTGGACCAGGCTGCGCATCCTCGGACTGGTATTGATCAGGCTGATGATCCGGTCGGTCTCGCGCTGCAGCGAAGAGCCGATACCGGAGGCCGTGTTCGCCGGAATGCCGAGCTGCTGGAGTTCGGCATTGTGCGAAATCGCGCGCAGCGCCCGAGGGCCCGATGGGCCTGAAGGCCGGCGCGTCTGGCGCGAGCCGGCGGTGACCACAAAGCCCGGCGCAAATTCCGTCAGCAGGCGGCCATAGTCAGGGTTGGAGAAGAAGCGTTCGTGCCAGGCGCGGAGGCTGCGATAGAAGTCCCAGACAAGGTCGGTCCGCGTGTAGAAGGGATCGCTCAGGGCCGTCTCCGGAGGCGCCGAGAGGGCATGCTGGCACCAGTGCGCGAGCGACGAGCTGGCGAGTTCTTCGGTGGCAAAGTGGAGATATCCGTCCCCGCCCTGGAAGCTCGATTCATGCAGGATCGGGATGCCGCGCTGCGCGGCATTCGTGCGTGTCCATGGCGTCAGCAGATGGTCATAACGCTGAGCGAAACTGCCGGGCCAGGCGCCCCGCCCGAAGGATTCCCCATGCGTATTGAAGATCAGGAGGCCCGCCTCCGGAACCTTGGCCGCCAAAGCCCTGAGGATCAGGTTGTGGATCCGCTCGATCGCCATATTGCCGGCGACCTGACCGATGAACCGTCCGGAGTCTGAGAATCCGAGCTGGATCGAGAGATACCCCCGCCGCCGGACATAAAGCTCGAATTCCGGCTCATCCAGAAGGCGTTCGATGAACCGGCCGCCGGTTTCCAGCGCTTCGGGTGTTTCGAACAGGGGCGAGATGTCCAGCTTGCGGGCAACGCCGTAATGGCGTGCCAGATAGAGCGCGGCCATCACGGTTGCCGGATTCTCGCTCTCGGCAATCAGGAAACGGATCGGCGCGCCGGCATCAATGTGTTTGAGGATCTGTGCACAGAGCATGAACTGGCGCCGCGCGGTGGATTGTTCGAGGAACAAGTCGGCAAAATTCACGCGCACCGGCTCCGGCGTGCTCGCGAGGCGGGCGAGTTCGGCGAGGGCAAGGCGGCCGAGGCTTCGCTCATCGCTGTCGAGATCGAGTTCCCGGCTGATCACGGCAGCAATCTGGGCCGCATTCACGCGCAGGTGAATGCGCGCAGTGCCCAGCTGAAGGCTTTCGACCTGCGCCCGCAGCACGATGAGCGCCTGTGCCAGCGCATCATCCTCGCCGGCAGTTGCCAGCACATCTTCCAGCACACGGATAATCTCTGCTGCATCCGTCAGTCTTGCCGGACTATCCGCCGTCAGACGGTTCGCCGCCTGTACCAGCGTTTCCGGATCCTGCAGGTTTCCGCAGAAAATTGCGGCCTGCAGCGCGCTTTCGGCGGCGGCATATTCAAGCCGGTCTGAAAGAGGCGCGAGTCCCTCCGTACCCGGATATGTTTCGATGATGTCCTGAACCTGCCGGTGATAGCGCCCAAGCTGCGCCGCCTTCTCGGAGAGGCGGAAAGCCAGCGATTGTGACCAGTGAATATCGGTCCGGCCATCGAGGTCATACCCAACCCAGCTGGCAATCGAGGGAAGCTCCGGTTTCAGGCGCCGCCAGTCCGCCGGGAAATGCCGGCGCGCCACATCAAGGACCATCGCCGCATACTGGCGCTGCGCCGCAGCGGCATGATGGAGCGCGGCCTGCGCCTCTTCATGCTCGGCTGCCAGCGTGATGTTGCTGTTCCAGCTGCGCGCATCGGTGCGGATCGCCGCCTCCAGCGCCGTGCGGGCCCGCTTGCCCGGGCGGACAGCCTGCGCCGCGATGGCCGCGCGCAGTTGCGGGGAGAGCGAAAAGGTCGGGTGCGCGGTGAACACAATGCCGCCGCGCGGGCGGGCGGCCTCACGCGCATAGGCGTCGAACCCGTGGCCCGCCAGTGTCTCGAGCTGCGCCCGCACCGGGGCCCAGGCGTGGTCGGGCTTTGCCTGCGCATGGCGCTCGCGCAGGCGGGCGGCGCGCTGTTCGACGAGCAGGATGTGGGTTTCGTCGATCAGCCCGGCGATATCCTCCACACTTGTCTGGCCGGACTCAAGATCCTGGAAGACGGCCTGCGCCAGGGCGAAAACGGAATTCGTCAGGGGATTGTCGGCAATCTTTTCAGCCTCGCCGCGCAGATACTCTCCTGCCGCTGCCAGGCTCGGCTCGATGATCCGGTGTCTTGCCATGATGTCCTGCGCCCCGCGGTCTGCCTTTACGCAGCGGCATAGCCCCGGGAGTCGTTCAGGATCAAGCGCGCAAACCGGCTGGGGGTGAAAAATGATGAGCGCTCACGCGCAGACTGCCCGCCAGCCCGGCCCGGCGCCGCGCAGCTGGGCAGATGGCGGCATGGCCCCGGACAAGCTGAGGGCGGCCAGCCAGTTGGCCGCCGCCCACTTTGCTACAGGTTTCTGGCCCAGCGCTCTCAGGGCCGGTTCCCCGGTGTGCCGATCAGGACAGGACCCCGTTGAGGCGCTGGCGGATGATGTCCTCAGCCTCTGAGATGATCCGGTCAACCAGTTCCTTGACGGTCGGGATGTCGTCGATCAGGCCCTGCACAGGACCGGCCGACCAGATGCCGCCATCGGTGTCGCCCTCTTCCATTGCCTTGCGGCCCCGCACACCGGCGACAAGGTGCATCACATCCTCGAACTTCGCTCCGCCCCGGCGCTCGATCTCGACGACTTCGGAACTCACCTTGTTGCGCATCACGCGCGCGGTGTTGTGCAGCGTGCGGAAGATGAGGTCGGTCTGGCGCTCATCATTGGCGACCATCTGGGTCTTGAAGTTCTCATGGATCGGCGCCTCTTTCGTGACGCAGAAGCGCGTGCCCATGTTCACGCCGTCCGCGCCGAGCGCGATGGCCGCGACGAGCCCGCGCGCATCGGCGAAGCCACCTGACGCCAGCATCGGGATCTTCACCTTGTTAGCCGCTGCCGGGATAAGGATGAGGTTCGGGATGTCATCCTCGCCCGGATGGCCCGCGCATTCGAACCCATCAATCGAGATCGCATCGACGCCCATCCGCTCGGCTGACAGTGCATGGCGCACGGCGGTGCATTTGTGGATGATCTTTATGCCGTGCTGTTTGAAGTGATCGACATGTTCCTGCGGCTTGTAGCCGGCGGTTTCTACCACCTTGATGCCGCCCTGGATGATCGCGTCGCGATACTCCGCATAAGGCGGCGGCTTGATGGCCGGCAGGATCGTCAAGTTCACGCCGAAGGGCTTGTCGGTCAGGTCCTTGGTGCGCTGGATTTCCCTGGCGAGTTCTTCCGGCGTCGGCTGGGTCAGCGCGGTCAGGAAGCCGAGCGCGCCGGCATTGGCCACCGCTGCCACCAGTTCAGCCTTGCCCACCCATTGCATACCGCCCTGCGCAATCGGGTGCTCCACGCCGAAGGCTTCGGTAAACCGCGTCTTGATCGCCATGCGCCATTCTCCTCTGGACTGTGCGTCTGGGGTGCAATGTTCCAGCTGGCGCCAGCGCGCGCAATGCTGCCCTCGCGCGAACCCTCGCCCGGGCGGCCACAGAATCGAAAAGGGCGGCGCCCCGGTGGAGCGCCGCCCTTCAAGGGAGTTTCAGGCCGTCAGATCAGGCGTGCGCCCTGACCTTCGCAGGCGTAACCGAGAGGTCGAACCGGTCGAGGTTCATCACCTTCGTCCAGGCGGCGACGAAGTCGTTCACGAACTTCTGCTGGTTGTCGCTCTGGGCATACACCTCGGCGAGCGCGCGCAGCTGGGAGTTCGAGCCGAAGACGAGGTCGGCGCGGGTGGCGGTCCACTTCACTTCGCCCGTCTTGCGGTCCTTGCCCTCATAGACACCTGCCGAGGCCGGGGCCCAGGCGGTGTTCATGTCGAGCAGGTTGACGAAGAAGTCGTTGGTCAGCGTCTCCGGACGGCTGGTGAACACGCCGTGCTTCGCGTCGCCATAGGTGGCGCCGAGGGCCCGCAGGCCGCCGACGAGCACCGTCATTTCCGGAGCAGACAGCGTCAGCAGCTGGGCGCGGTCGACCAGCATCTCTTCCGCCGGACGTTCGATCGCCTTGCGAATGTAGTTGCGGAAGCCGTCGCCGGTCGGCTCGAGCGCTTCGAAGGAGTTGACGTCTGTCTGATCCTGCGAGGCATCGGTCCGGCCCGGGGTGAAGGGCACCGTCACATCGACGCCGGCCTTCTTCGCCGCTGCCTCAACAGCTGCGCAGCCGCCGAGCACGATCAGGTCTGCCAGCGAGACTTTCTTTCCGCCGCTCTGTGCGCCGTTGAAGGCCTTCTGCACGCCTTCGAGCGCGGAAAGGACGCTGGCAAGCTTTGCCGGTTCGTTGACTTCCCAGTCCTTCTGCGGAGCCAGGCGAATGCGGGCGCCATTAGCACCGCCGCGTTTGTCGGAGCCGCGGAAGGTTGAAGCCGACGCCCAGGCAGTCTTCACGAGATCGGAGATCGAGACGCCGCTGGCGAGGATTTTCGCCTTCAGGTCTGCGATGTCCTTCGCATCGATCAGGTCATGATCAACGGCCGGGATCGGGTCTTGCCAGATCAGGTCTTCCTTCGGCACTTCCGGGCCAAAATAGAGCGCCTTCGGGCCCATATCGCGGTGCGTCAGCTTGAACCATGCCTTGGCAAACGCCTCGGCAAACAGGTCCGGGTTCTGGTGGAACTTGCGCGAGATCGGCTCATAGATCGGGTCAAACCGCAGCGACAGGTCCGCGGTGGTCATCATCGGGGCATGCTTCTTCGACGGATCATGCGCGTCCGGGATCATGTGCTCGGGACGCACATCCTTCGCGCGCCACTGGTGCGCACCGGCGGGGCTCTTCACGAGTTCCCACTCATAGCCGAACAGCATGTCGAAATAGCCATTATCCCACTTCGTAGGATTGGGCTTCCAAGCGCCTTCGATACCGGAGGTGATGGTGTCACCGGCCTTGCCGGAGCCATGCGTGCTCATCCAGCCGAAGCCCTGCGCTTCGATCGGCGCGCCTTCCGGGTCCGGGCCAACGAGGGCTGCATCGCCCGCGCCATGCGCCTTGCCGAAGGTGTGGCCGCCGGCGACGAGCGCGACGGTCTCTTCGTCATTCATCGCCATGCGGGCGAAGGTCTCGCGGACATCGCGGCCAGACGCGACCGGATCGGGATTGCCGTCCGGGCCCTGCGGGTTGACGTAGATGAGGCCCATCTGCACGGCGGCGAGCGGGTTCTCGAGGTCGCGGTCACCCGAATAGCGGCTGTTGGCCATATCGCTGGTCGCGAGCCATTCGGTCTCGGAGCCCCAGTAGACATCCTCTTCCGGTTCCCACGTGTCAGTGCGGCCGCCGGCGAAGCCATAGGTCTTGAAGCCCATCGATTCGAGGGCGACGTTGCCGGCCAGGATCATCAGGTCGGCCCAGGAAATCTTGTTGCCGTATTTCTGCTTGATCGGCCACAGCAGGCGGCGGGCCTTGTCGAGGTTGCCATTGTCCGGCCAGCTGTTCAGCGGTGCAAAACGCTGCTGCCCGGCGCCTGCGCCGCCGCGGCCATCGCCGACGCGATAAGTGCCGGCGCTGTGCCAGGCCATGCGGATGAAAAGGCCGCCATAATGGCCCCAGTCGGCCGGCCACCAGTCCTGGCTGTCGGTCATCAGGGCGGTCAGGTCCTGCTTCAGGGCCGCATAGTCGAGCTTCTTGAATTCTTCAGGATAGTTGAAATCCGGTCCGAGCGGGTTCGACAGGGCCGAATGCTGGTGCAGGATCTTCAGGTTGAGCTGGTTCGGCCACCAGGTGGCGTTGTTCGGCACCTTGGAATTGGCGGCGCTACCAGCCCCGTGCATTACCGGGCACTTGGCTTCGTTATCCATGGTATCTCCCATTCATGGCTGCAGGTGAATCAGTCCGCCACGAATGACCCATGGGCTGCTATAGATCAAATTGATTTTCAGACATCGAGCTATAGGCTCACTCTTTCAGCACACGGCACAAAGCGACAATCCTGTAGCTCACCCTGCCTTCACCATACCCGCCGCGACAAGAGCCGCCGGGGCTGGCCAGTCGGTGTTGCGCCGCATCTCGGCGAAGGCGGCATCTGCTGCATCCACTGCGAATTTTATATCCGCCTCGGTCATCGCCGCGCACAGGAACATGTTGTGCCAGGGGTGGACGTAGACGCCCCGCTGCGCCAGCGCTGCGCCCCACGCATAGCCCTTGCCCAGGCCGGGATCGTCTTCAAACAGGATCAGCGGCATCTGGACCGGCCCGGTTTGCCGGAGGCCAAAGCCATGCCGCGCTGCAGCTGCGTCCAGCCCTGTCCGGAGCTGCGCGCCCAGGCGCTGGGTATGTTCGAGGTAATCGGTCTCCAGGATCAGCTTCAGCGTCGCCAGCGCCGCCGCCATTGGCGCCGCCGAGAACCAGAACGAACCCGTCACATAGATCGCAGACGCAGCCGCTCGGGCCTTGTCCGACCCCAGCAAAGCCGAAATCGGATGGCCATTGGCGATGGCCTTGCCCCAGCAGGAGAGATCCGGCTCAATCCCGATCCGCGACCAGCTACAATCGCGCGCCAGCCGGAAGCCCGCGCGCACATCATCGACAATCAGCAGTGCACCCGTCTCGTCGCAGATTTCTCGGGCACGTTTGGCATAGGCGAGGTCCGGCTCGCTCTGGTCCACAAACGTGTCATGCCGGAACGGCGCAGCAAAGATCGCCGCGAGCTCGCCGCCCGCCTCGCGCGCCGCCGAGTCGAGGCTTTCGACATCGTTATACGTGCAGAACAGCTGATCGGCCCGGTCGCCCTGCGTGGTGCCCCGGCGCACCGGGGTGCACCAGGGCGCCGCGCCATGATAGGCGCCCTTGGCGAGGATGATCTTCGCTTTGCGCGTATGGCTGCGGGCGACCATCATCGCCATCGTGGTCGCATCCGTGCCGTTCTTGCAGAACATCGCCCAATCGGCATGGCTCACCATGCGCGTCATGTCCTCGGCGAGGTCCACCATCAGCCCGGACGGCCCGGTCATCGTGTCGCCCCGGCGGAGCTGCGCGATGTAGGCGTCATCAACGCCCGGATGCGCATAGCCAAACAGGTTCGGGCCATACCCGCACATGAAATCCAGATAGCGCCGGCCATCTGCGTCCCAGATATGCGCTCCCTCCGCCCGCTCGAAGAATTGCGGATACCCTTCCGGCATCAACCGCGCCGACTGGTGGCCGTACATCCCGCCGGGGATGACTGCCTCGGCCCTTCGCTGCAGAGTCTTGTCAGATTTGATTGCCGTCATGGGCCTCTGCCTCGCTTACCCTCGTCTTCCGGAGGAGCGTATACAGCGCTGCCATGGATTCAAGCGGGCGGATCGTTCTGCGGGGCCCGGCTTTCGTCTGCATGCTCGCAATGCGGCAGCGGCCGCCGCCAGAAGGTCCGGACAGTATCGCGGCTCAATGGTTCGGCATTCATGGCGATACCGAGGGCGGCGGGATTTGTGGGAGGCTGCCCCGGCGAAGTACCAAACCGCATGAACCCGATGCCCCAAGCATGCCACTGGGCATCATCCGGTGACCAGAGCACAAAGGCAGACTCATACCCGTAAATCTGCTCGCCTGTCGTATCCACGCGAAGCGGAATCATGCACTTCGTACCGAGCATAGCCTGCGGATCTGTCAGGAAGGATTCCGGCAGGGTAATACCTGACTGGCTGAGGAATTCATGCTCATGCGCGGCGCGCCTTCGCAATGGCTCGTTCACCGGATTCTCGAGATGCTCACTGCCGCGCCGCTCCAGGATCCGGACGATCGAGCTCGCAGTATTGTGAAGCCCGAGTTGTGCCGCCGGATTCAGGAACCGACCATCTATCGCAGGGAAAACAAAGTGCGCGCAGCCCGAAAAGCAGGGCCCGGCCACCACGATTTCGGAGAATTGCGCCTGCTGAAGAAACCGTGCCATTTCCAGCGGCCATTCCTTTGGGCCACCCGCACTGGCGATGACCAGTCGGACCGGGCGCGCAGCCGCCTGCCCTCGTACAGCTTCGATAAACCGTTCGACACCCGGCCGGGAAATGACGCCGCAATAAAAGATCGTATCCGGGGACAGCCAGTCGATAACCTGATCATCGGCCGCCCAGCACGTGTCAGCCGGCGGAACATCGAACGCAAATGCGCCACCTTGCGCGCCTTGAGGCGCTTGCCCGGCGGATTGTTCGCCCGCCTGCGCCTGCCAGCGCTCCATGAATTCGGACGGCAGGGCACCGTCGCCCGCTACCCGGATGATGTCACCATCTGGCGTGACCCAGATCGCCTCGCCGGCCGAACTGCATGCCGCAATCGCGGCGAGGCACGCCATCGCAGCCGCATCTCGCGCCCCGCGCAAACGCTGGCGGAGCTTCTTCGGCGCAGCCAGCCAGCGGTAACGGATCACGAGGACTGTCCTCAGTTGCGATCAGCGGACCTGCTCGAAGCCGCCCTGACCGTCATCACAATAGGTGGGGTTCAGCACCTCATTCCGGTTCGAGTCGCTCACGCTGAGCGTCGTCTTCATCGTGTAGCATAGCCGCTCGGAGTCAGCCGGGCCTGCCAGCGGATTGCTGACCTGTGTGACATCCGAGACCTGGATCGTCTTTGTCCGGGTTGAGCCCGGATCCGAATAACTGACCATCTGTGGCTGACCGGTACGCAGCGCAGCCATCTGGGCGTCACGGACACGAGCCCGGTCCTGATTGCTGTCAAACGCCTGCCAGACCGCACAAAGGACGGTGGCCGCAACTGCGCCCTGGGTTGCCCCTCGAGAAGCATTGCCGCTTCCGGTGTTATTCCCAATGATAGCGCCCAAGCCCGCTCCAACAGCGGCAGCAGCAAGGCACTGAACGAGGCGCTCACTCGGCGTCTCAAGCCTCTGTGTGCCACCTCCGGTTGTGGCGCATCCACTCAGCAGCAAGGCTGCTGAGAGGCCTGCAACTGCAATTTTCGTCCCCATGATCGACCGCATCCCCATTGTCTCCCTTGGTTGCAATTTCGCCGTCAGTTTCAACTCGAATTCCGGGTGTTTCAGAAAACAGCCTCAGGCTGAAGCTGGCCCACAACTTCAACACTGGCGACCTCGCCATTATTGAGCCGCATGACGCTGTCGGAGATCGCGCCGGTTACGGTTTCTCCCTCGATGGTCAGCTCGATATCCCTTGCGCCCCCGAAAGGCATGTCTCCGGTGAATTCCGGAGACCCGCCGGGCTTGACCGACCAAGCCTGAGCAAATCCGCCATCATCGGACCGGACACGGCAGACATCCCGGTCACAAAGCACCCGGCCCGTGATCGGCACGATCCGTTCGACCCGCCCGCGGGTCTGCACGAAGGATTGTGTCAGATCGCCATTGGTGTCCCAGGCGAGGCGGATGTTCAGCGGTAGCTCGTCAAACCGGCTGGAGTCGCGGTGATCGGGGATCTTTACCACTCCGCTGAACCGCTGGATCGAAACCGGAGCGAGGGCAGACTGTGTGGGCCGGCCATCGCCCCAATAGATCAAGCGTCCATTCGCTGCGAGCAGCATCGCATCATAAAACTGCTTCAGAGGTTCGTTGGACCCCGGCGTTGCGGCGATGAGGATATCCGATCCATGAAAATTGTAACCGGAGGCAAGGCCTGCCTCGAACCCCGCCTTGCGGGCCGATTCGATGTCGGTGATCCCGCCAAGCGACGCCTGAGAGAGATCAGCGATGATCACATAGCGCACCACGCTGTTCAGCGACCGGTTGGCAAGCGCCACATCCGCCAGGCTTTTCAGTACCGGTACCTCGGCAGCAGGCTTTCGAACCGCCGAGCCATCATGCGTGGTCGCCCGGGCCGCGCCAGACAGGGTCAGCGTCGTCAAGGTGCGATAGCGGTTCTCACCTTCCTCGATCTGTTGCCGGAGCCCGCCACCAGCGAAGACTTCAAGCCTGTTCTCCGAAATCCCGGTCCGCTCGGCAGAGGAAACCCCCGGAACGCAGCCGGTGAACATCAGCTTCGCGGGCGCTCCGTCAATCGGTGCCAGATTTACGGACACGCGCTCCCGCGGCTCGATCACGCCGCCCGGAACGGCGACGTCCGTGCTGATATAGTCGCGCAGCCTTTGTTGCACGGCGCCGTTCTTCAGCGGCATGTCCCTCGATTCCTCGATGCCGGTCAGGATATGCTCGTCGACCACGACGACGGTGTGACGCGTGCGTTCGTCAAGGCCGGCAATCCGGCAGAAATCATCTAGCCGCTGCACGCCCGCCGGGCTGCCGGGCGAGCGCTGGGAACTGCCAGAATCCGGACATGCGCCGAGAAACAGCATCCCGCTGAGCGCAATTGAAAAGACCACGCTTCGTTCGATGTTCCTGCCAGACATTCTCATCCCACCCCATTGACATTACTGGATGCATGCACACCGACACGCACGTTCTCAGCCGCGCAGGTAAAGCCTAAGCGGCAGCGTCGAGAGTTCGGCAGACGGCACCTCAATTTTCTGTCCGGAAATGACATTCTCGAACTCAGGCTTGTAGAAGCGGGTCCGTGTGCCGGCATTGCGGATCTGCTGTGCGAGTGCATCCCGATAAGTTCTCAATACCGCGACAACTTTTTCATCGGTAGCCAGAAGCCGGGCTGCTTCGCGCTGGAAGACATCATAGCCGGGCTTGCCGATCATTTGGCTCCGCCGGCCTTCGGCGGCGTCGCGCTCCTGCGTAAACCGATCATCAGCGACTCTGAGTTCGCGGCCGACTTCGCGCTTGTACAGCGAGTCATATTTTTTCATCAGCTTTTCGCGCTTGATCGCGACTTTCTGATATTCCGGATTGGAATCGTTGAGCGCGAAGGTGCCGATCACCCCGACGACGAAACAGCCCACGTTGCCAAGGATCAGCGAACCCACGGCTACGAAGAGGTTCGGGGGAGGCAGTCCAAGTTCCGTGGCAACGATGATTTCCGGGAGGATGTAATAATAGCGCGCCGTAGCGACGATTCCCAGGGCAATCAAAAGCGCAAGTACGCCCAGACCAAACCTTGGCCACCCTTCAAGGGCCCGCATACGGTTCGCGGGCTGCGTGTAATAATAGAACCCCTTAATGAACGTCCCGACGAAGTGATACGCTCCGAGAATAAAAAGGCCGATGCCGATCATTGAAGCCGCCGCCATCAGATCGGATCGGATGATCGGGGATTGCCGAAGGCTTTCGAAGTTCATCAGCGCTTCGACGAGGAAGATCACCACATGCATTGCGAGCAGCTGTATGTGGCCGGGCACAGTGGCATCCCGGCCCCCTTCCTGCGCCCTTATATGCTCGTATCGTTGTGAAATCTGATCGACTTCACCGATTATCTGGCCGTGCGCGGTCCGGAAATTCGTCAGCGCCGTGATGCGTCGCAGGTCTCTCGACCTTTCCTCATTGCCGATTTTCAGGTCAACTCATTCGCCCTGCGCGCCTCGCGTCAGTTCAATCTCCTGCGCATGAGCGTTCAGCGCCGCGATCGCGTTGCGGCGTGCAGGCCCCACAAACCTGTTATACCAGCCGATCATGCTGCTGGTCATATTGTAACCAGGGTGCTCTTCCCGGTCGCCCGATAGGGATATTCTCGTCTCTCCAGCCTCGGCAGAGACACTGTTCATCAACGCCTGATAGGCTTCCGATCCTGTCGAAAGGTCGATGCTGGCATACTCATCCACTTCCCGGATGCGATTGAAGTCTTCGATGCTCATGAAACCCCGATTGCCCCTGCAAAAAGCCGCACAGCTTCAACTGCCAGCAACCACCACACCACCCCTTCTAATAGAGTTTTTCAGTATCTGTCACGCCCGTAATCGACAACCACAATTTCTTCGACCGGCAACCTTACGACAACTATTTCCCCTGCCCGGTCGATGATCACGACTTCTTCGTCCCGCTGTATCTGTGCAGAAGCCCTATCGGGGGATGTATCAACCCTGGTGCGATCCGGGGAAACCGGTAGAACCACCCCATCGCCCGGCAAAACAACATTCGTACTGATCCGTTCAGCGCGGACGACAGTACGGGTTGGCCGGTCGATATCGGGGCAGTTACCGAGTTCGCGGTCATTCTGGCCAATGCATGGCAGCTCCGGGCTTTGCCGGCTGATCCATTCGATCGCGACTTCAGCCACCGGCGAGATCAGGAACTCAAGCCGCCGGTTCACCCCGATCTCGTTGACATCAAGGCTGGGGTTGATGGGCAGGTCTTCCCCGAAGGCGACCGTATACATCTCACCGCGTTCCACGCCCAGCGATGTCACCGATGCGAGCCCCGAACGGGCCCGGCGCCGGGAGAGGGCCTCATTATACTGACGGCTGCCCCGATAATCCGCATGACCCGCCACGAAGAGGGCGATGTGGTCCGGTTCTCTCATCATGCTGTCGGCGATCACGCTCAGAACCGGCCACACTTCCGCGCGGGGCTGATAGCGGTCTGTATCGAAGAAGACGTTTTCCGGAAAGACGATCCGAAGGATTGGCAGAGAGAGCGACTTGCCCTGCGGCAGGCTGCGGAGCACTTCATGGCTGATGGTCTCGGTACCCTGCCAGAACTCGATCTTGTCCTGTATCCCTGCCTCGGCAGCAGCCTGAAGAAGGCGGCGCACTCGCCCGCAATGCTGGAAAGGCATGATTTCATACCATTCGAAGTTTCCCTGCTCATCCAGGTCCGCTTGTCCGGATGCCCGCCGCTGAAACAGGTCGTTGCGAATAGCGTTGCAGTTTTCGAGGAAATAAACCCGCTCAAGGCCCCCGCTCGGATCAGCCTGGGCGGGGGGCGTTGCCAACGACACGAAAACAGCCGTCAGCAATAGCCCTGCCAAGCCGTTCGACAGGCTGCGGACCCTGCCGAACGCAGCCCCTGGCGATTGCCAGCCAAGGCTAACCCGAACTCTGATCATCACCACCACCCTAAGTTACCGTCCCGGCCTGCACCACACTCTGCGATCAATTGCGCGGACGCAAGCCGCCAATGCCGCTCCTGCCTGCCTGCAATGTCGGGTACAGCAGCCCTCAGCCAGCTGCGCCGACCTCGTAGTAGGTCGGTGCTCCGGGGCCGACGGGGAAGCCGAGCACGAAGGTCCAGATGGAGAAGAAGATCGACCAGAACAGCAGGAAGAAGATCGAGTAGGGCAGCATCATCGCGATCAGGGTGCCGACGCCGAGATTGCGGTCATACCGCGTCGCCCAGGCGAGGATCAGGCCGAAATAGCTCATCATCGGCGTGATGATGTTGGTCGAGGAGTCGCCGATCCGGTAGGCCGCCTGGATCACTTCGGGCGAATAGCCCACCAGCATCAGCATCGGCACGAAGATCGGCGCCGTCACCGCCCATTGCGCCGAAGCCGAGCCGAGCGAGAGATTGATGACCGCGCACATCAGGATGAAGACAAAGAACACGACCGGCCCTGTAAGCCCCGACTCTTCGAGGAATTCCGCGCCCATCACCGCCGTGATCGCGCCGAGATTGGTCCAGTTGAAGAAGGCGACGAACTGCGCCGCAAAGAAGACGAGCAGGATGTAGAGCCCGAGCGAAGCGAGCGCCGCAGCCATCGCATCGATCACGTCCCGGTCGGTCTTCATGGTCCCGACCGCGCGCCCATAGGCATAGCCCGCGACCACGAAGAAGATCAGGATCCACACGACGAACCCGCCGAAGAAGGGCGAATCGATCCGGTCACCGGACTCAGGGTTCCGCAGCACGCCCCATTCCGGCACGAGCGTCAGGGCCATCAGGCCGATGACGCCGAGGATTGCGAGGCCGGCCCAGCCGAGGCCTTTCTTTTCCTCGTCTTTCAGCGGCTCCATCATGCGCTCATCGAGCACGGTCGGGTCTGCGCGTGACGGATCGTAAGGGCCGAGCTTCGGCTCGACGATGAAGATCGACACCAGCGACCCGATCAGCGTGACGAGGAAGGTCGAGGCGGCCATGAAATACCAGTTGGAGGTCGCGAGCACGACATAATCCGGATCAATCAGCCGGGCCGCTTCCTGGGTGATGCCGGCGAGCAACGGGTCAATCGTGCCGATCAGGAGGTTCGCGCTGTAGCCGCCGGAGACGCCGGCAAACGCCGCTGCCATCCCCGCCAGCGGATGGCGCCCGAGCGCATAGAATATCGCGCCGGCCAGCGGGATCAGCACAACATATCCAACCTCCGAGGCCGTGTTCGAGACAATGCCCGCAAACACGATCGCCACCGTCACCAGATGCCGGGGCGCCGACAGAACCATCGAGCGCACGGCCGCAGACAGGAGTCCCGAGCGTTCTGCAACGCCCACACCGATCATGGCCACCAGCACAACGCCCAGCGGCGCAAAGCTCGTGAAATTCGTCACCAGGCTCGTGAAGATGCGCCGCACGCCGTCGCCGTTCAGAAGGCTGACTGCTCGGATCATGCCGTCCTCGGCCACACCCCGCGTGCCCGCCGGGCGTGGGTCTTCGACCGCCAGCCCCATCCATCCGAACAGCCCGGAGAGCAGCACGATGCCCACCGCCAGGATCGCAAACAGCGTCACCGGATGGGGCAACAGGTTGCCCAGCCATTCGACCCCGTCGAGGAAACGTGTGAATGCGCTGCGGCGCGCCGGCGCCCCGGCCTGCCGGTTCGACTGCATGATGGCTCCTGTCTGGTCTTAGCTCTCCCGGCTAACAGAAGGTCCGGAACATGTAAAATCAACCAGATGCAGGCAGATCGTGCGCCGCGATCTGGCCAGATGCCCGGTTTGGACGCTAAGTAGCGGCAGAGGACGCACCCCTGCAGACAAACGACCGCGCCGGACCTGCTTCGCTCACGAGTAACGCATTTCGGAGATCACACCATGGTACAGTCGCGGATTACGAGCTTTCTGCATCGGCGGGGAGCGCGGCGGCGGAAGGGGGATCCGGTCAGCCTGCCGATCGTGGCGTCGACCACGTTCCGGCTGCCGGGGGATCCGGATGTGCCGCATGTATACGGGCGGTATGGCAATCCGACGGTCGAGGAGACCGAGGACGGGATCGGCCTGTTCGAGGATGCGCAGGTGGTGCTCTTCCCGTCCGGCATGGCGGCCATCGCAGCGCTTTTCTACGCCCATCTGCGCCCGGGCGACCGGGTGCTGGTCCATGCCGACGGCTATTATAATGCCCGCGCGCTGCTGGAGACGCATTTTGCGCCGCTGGGCATCAAGATCCTCGCCTGCCCGACGGCAAGGATGGCGGAGGCGAACCTGTCCGGCATCAAGATGGTGCTGGCGGAGACCCCCTCCAATCCCGGCCTTGAAGTGTGTGATGTGGAACGGCTGTCGCGGAATGCGCGGGCCGCAGGCGCCCTGCTCGCCGTCGACAACACGACGGCAACCCCGCTCTGCCAGCGCCCGCTGGATATCGGGGCGGACTTCTCGGTCATGGCCGACACCAAAGCGATGGCCGGCCATTCCGATGTGCTGGCGGGTCATGTCGCCTGCCGCAATCCGGACCTGATCGCGCCCATTGTCAGCTGGCGCAGGCTGGCCGGCGCCATTGTCAGCCCGTTTGATGCCTTCCTGCTGCACCGGGGGCTGGCGACGGTGGAACTGCGGATTGCGCGGGCGAACGCCAATGCTCTCGCGCTGGCGCACGCGCTCTGGGCCTGTCAGGGGGTGACGGGCCTTCGCTATCCCGGGCTTCCCTCTGATCCGGCCCACAAGATCGCCCGGCAGCAGATGACGGGCTATGGCCCGATTGTCAGCTTCTGCCTGCCGAGCCGCGACCTCGCCGAGCGATTCATCGGCACCCACCCGCAGTTGACTCCGGCCACCAGTTTCGGCGGGGTTCATGCCAGCGCCGAGTGCCGGATCCGCTGGGGCGACCCCGTTCCCGAGGGCTTTATCCGCCTGTCATGCGGGATAGAGCCGACTGCGGAGTTCGTGTCCGCGACCCTCAGGACACTCGACGCGCTCAAATTGCCTGCTGTGTAGGGGTTTTTCATGACTTTGAAGTAAGCCTTGTGTAGAGCTGGCTGCAGCAATAACGGGGTCCGGCCATGCGCCGATTGAGTATAGTTCTCTTCTTCCTGCTGGCTGGCGTTGCCGCCTGGGGCTGGTACAGTTTCCGCAAACCGCCGCCGCCGATGGAGATGTCGGAGCCGGTGCGGATTCATCAGGGCGTCGTCATTGGCGGGCGCGACCGCGACAATCCCGATATCCTGCAATTCAATGGCCTGCCCTATGCGTCTGCGCGCCGCTGGAGCCCGCCGGCCGCCCCGCCCCAATGGGGCGCGATTTCGCGCGATGCGCGCAATTTCGGGCCTGAATGCCTGCAGAACCGGGGCCGTGCCGCACGCTTCATCGACGGCATCCTGGAGGGCAGCGGCAATTCCTGGTTCGAGCGCTTTGCGGCGCGCACGGTCCTGTCGCTTCAGGCCGCGGCGCCGGAAGCCGAAGACTGCCTGTTCCTGAATATCCGCACCGCCAATCTGGGCGGGCGGGAGCTGCAGCCCGTCATGGTATGGCTGCATGGCGGCGCGCATCAGTATGGCTCTGGCTCGCAAGCCATCTATCAGGCGAACGGCCTCGTCGAGCAGGGCGTGCTTCTGGTGACAATCAATTACCGGCTCGGGCCGTTCGGCTATCTCGCCCACCCGGCACTCACAGAAGAGGCAGGCACCTCGGGCAATTATGGCCTGCTGGACCAGATCGCGGCCCTAGGCTGGATCCAGGACAATATCGCCGTGTTTGGCGGCGACCCGGCGAATGTGACCGTCTTCGGCGAAAGCGCAGGCGCGCAATCCATCACCGAGTTGATGGCGAGCCCGCTATCGGAGGGGCTGTTCCACAAGGCGATCCTGCAAAGCGGGGCCAGCACGTACAACGCGCTGCACCTGCGCCGCTCGCTTATCCCCGGCATCCGCAGCGCTGAGGAAGCCGGCGCCGATTTCCTGTCTTCGCTGGCTCCGCCGGCTGCCAAGGCGAGCGACCTGCGCGCCATCCCTGCGCAGGCCATTCTCTCGCGTGTCGAAGCCCGGGCCGATCTCAGCGGCTATTTCCTGCCGGTGGTCGATGGCCGCGTGCTGCCGAGGCCGATTGGTGCGGCCTTCCGCGATGGCCAGGTGCCGCATGTGCCGATGATTGCGGGGTACAATGCAGATGAAGGCACGATCTTCTATGACATGATCCAGTCGCCGACGATCCTGCGTCCTGGCATGACGGGCACGCTTGCAGAGCGGGAAGAATCACTGGCCTCGGTGTTCGGCCTCAATCCCGCCAAGGCGCTGCAGGCCCTTTACGGGATGAATACCGAGGAGACCTGGGACAGCGGCGCCGTCGACATGCTGGGCGATGACCTGTTTGGCGTGCACATGCGCTTTGTCGGGCGGCGCAATGCGGCCGCAGGCGCGCCGACATTCATGTACCACTTCACACGCGTCCCGCCCTCGCCAAGCCAGACCATCGGCGCTTTCCACGCGGCCGAGATCCCGTTCGTATTCGGCAGCCATCCGCGCGGCCTGCGCACGACGGCGGCAGACGACGACCTGACCCGGGCGATGATCGCCTACTGGACCAATTTTGCCCGCACGGGCGATCCGAACGGGCCCGGGGTTCCGGAATGGCCGGCCCACACGCCCGACCGCGATGTCTGGCTCGACCTCAACCATTCCATCCGGGTGATCGAGGGCCTGCGCGCCCGCAAGCTGGACATCCTCGAAGAAACGCTGCTGCAGCGCATCGCCACTCTCGCTGGGCCGCCTGTCATGCCGGCGCTGCCGGAACCCGTGCCAGCTTCGCAGCCTGCTGCGCCTGCGCCGCAACCCACACCCGAACCTGTCCTGATGCGCGCGTCCGAGCCGGTGAGCGCACCGCCAGCGACGGCT
Organism: Hyphomonas sp.; assembly: GCF_046313735.1. Taxonomy (GTDB): domain Bacteria; phylum Pseudomonadota; class Alphaproteobacteria; order Caulobacterales; family Hyphomonadaceae; genus Hyphomonas. The sequence goes on along the minus strand of NZ_JBKBXW010000005.1, from coordinate 108,702 downwards.
GAACCGGAAATCACGCCGCCTGCCCCGGCAGCTGACCCGCAACCGCTGCCGCCAGAACCAGCTGCGTCCGAACCGGCCCCGCCCGCTGATATGCCGTCAGACGGTGAGTAGCGTCTCGCAGATCGCCGTCAGGCCCGTGAGGTCCTCGGTATCGAAGGCGTCGTAGTCGGTTGAATCGACGTCGAGCACCGCAGCCAGCCGGCCATCTGCATGGAATACCGGGACAACGATCTCGGAATTGGACGCCGCATCACACGCAATATGACCGGGAAATTCGTGCACATCCGGCACGATGATCGCCTCGCGCGTCGCTGCCACATGGCCGCAGACGCCCTTTCCGAAGGGAATGCGCAGGCAACCCAGCGTGCCTTGATAAGGGCCGACGACAAGTTCTGCGTCTTTCATCGGATCAACGATATAGAATCCGGTCCAGAAGAAGCGCGGCTTGAAAGCCTGCGCCAGCAGGCAGGCGGCGGTCGCATAGCGCGCAGTTTCTGAGGTTTCGCCCTCAACAACGCTGTCGATTTCAGCCTTCAGCTGCCTGTAGGTCTCTGCTTTGTCCATGCCCGGTATTTCCTGCCTCAGCCTCATCTGGCCGCACAGATAGGCGCTCGTTCGCCCCTGTCCATCCGGCTATCTGTTCAGGCTCGCCTCTGGCGCGAATTCCAGCGGCCCTGCACCGCTCCATGGCATGCCGATTGCTTGGGCAGATCCCTGTAACGGGGCAAACCGCCTCACCCCGCCGGGATGACAACCCGGCCCGAACCGGTCACCAATGACAAACCCGCAATCCCTGCCCGAGGCCACTTCCCTGACCAGTTCCGGCGAACCTGATGTGAAACCGGCCCGGCTGACGCGGGCTGAGCGCAATGCCCGCGCCATGTCGGTTGCGCACCTGGAGAACACGCTTGGCCGGCGCACCCTGCAGGGCGGCGGGCTCATGGCAATCTCGAACGTGCTGCGCCTGCTGATCCAGCTCGCTTCGCTGGCGGTTCTTGGCCGGATCCTTCTGCCGGATGATTTCGGCCTGCTGGCCATGTCCTGGGCCGTGCTCGGCTTCGTGACGATGTTTGCAGAGCTTGGCTTGTCGACGGCGACCATCCAGCGCCAGGAAATCGACCAGAACACCACGTCGGTCCTGTTCTTCATGGGGCTGGGCGTCGGAACGCTCGTCTGCCTGATCCTGATGGCGCTCGCGCCTCTCGCCGCCATGCTGTTCAACGAACCGCGCCTGACCCTTGTTGTCGCGGCGATGGCGCTGGTGATCCCGGTCAACATGCTGGCGACACAGCATTTTGCCTTGCTTGCGCGAACGATGCGCTGGCTCGATCTCGAAATCGGCGCGGTGACTTCGCAGGCGCTCTGCGTGGTCGCGGCGATCCTGCTCGCTATCTACACGCCAATCGGTTACTGGGCGCTCGTTGCGCAGGCCTGGATCGGCTCGCTCAGCTATTCGCTCTTCCTTATCTGGCGCTGCGACTGGCGCCCCTCCTGGCCCACCCATTGGCGGGCGGCGGCAAGCTCGGTCATGCTCGGCGTCAATCTCACGGGCTTTACCGTGATGAATTATTTCCAGCGCACACTGGACCAGGTGCTGATCGGCTGGCGCTGGGGTACGATTGAGCTCGGCTTCTATGCGCGCGCCTATGCGCTGCTGCAGGCGCCCATCAATTTCGTCAACGTGCCCATCGCCAAGGCGCTGCAGCCGGCGCTCAGCCGCCTTCAGGACAAGCCGGAAGAATGGCGGGCCGCGTTCCTCGCGGGTCTTGGCGCGCTGGTGATCCTCAGCGGCGGGTTCACGGCTGTCCTGTTCGGCGGCGCTGGCCCGGTGATCCGCACCGTCTATGGCCCGGGCTGGGACCAGACACAGGCGATCTTCGGCTGGCTGGCGCTGTCGATGGCACTCGCCACGCCAATGAACGCCGTGAACTGGATCTACATTTCGCTTGGCCGGACAGGCCGCATGTTCCAGTGGGGCCTCTGGTCGACGCCGGTCTATGTGCTCGCCTTCGTCGTGGGCCTGCCGTATGGCGGCACCGGCGTTGCCATCGCCTACAGCACGGCGGTCGCGATCTTGTTCATTCCCTGCTTCGTGATGGCCACCCGCCAGACCTCAGTGACGGTTCTGGACGTGCTCAAGGTGATCTGGCCGATGTCTGTCGCGGCGGTGCTCGTGGGCATTGTGCTGCGGATGATGACGCACGAAGCGAGCGCCATCATGGGCGTGGCCTATACCGTCCTTGGCGGGCTCGCCTATCTCTGTGTTGCCCTGCTGCTGGTCATGACACTGCCGGTCTACGCCTCCATCCGCACCTACGGGCTGGAGTTCGCCGGCGGCTTCCTGAAGAAACTGCGCAAGCAGGAAGCCGGCGAAGCCTGATCACCCGGACCGCCCCAGCCGCAGCGAGAGATTGAAGCCTGCGGCAAGCTCTGAAATAGTCCCACGGCAAGCGGCGTCACCCTGGATGCCGGCAGGAGGGTCTCTCGCGTGGCAACACCGGTCCGGACGAGCTTTGCCGCCCTGGCCACCGGCTTCTGGCACGCCCTGCCCGGCCGGGCGCAGCAAGCTGAAAACCAGGTCGATCCTGCAACGCTCGAAACCGCCCACCGTGCGTATCTGCGCGACAGCGCGCTGCAGCTGACCCGGCCTGAACTGGAAGAGACCCGCCTTGAGCCTTCCCCGCCGCCCGACTGGCTGCAGGCGCTCGGCCGGTTCCTCGACTCCCTCGGCCCGCTGTTTCAGGCGATCTTCTGGATCGCCGTGATCCTTGTTGCGGCCGGGATCGTCTGGTTCCTGTTCGGCGAGGCAATCCGGATGCGCCTTGGCTGGCAGAAGAAGCCGAAGGCCAAGCGCGAGGATGACATCCTGCCCGACATCCGCCCGGATGCAGGCCGCGCCCGTTCGCTGCTCGAGGAGGCCGACGCGCTGGCCCGCGAGGGGCGCTTTGCAGAAGCCGTCCACCTGCTGCTCTTCCGCTCGATCGAGGACATCCAGGAGCGCCTTGAGGGCGGGGTCGCCCCCTCACTGACCGCCCGCGAAATCGCCACCCTTGGCCGCCTGCCGGAGCGCGCGAGACGCGCGCTGCGACCGATCATCGGGATTGTCGAGCAGAGCTTCTTCGGCAGCCGCCCGGTCGATGCCGCAGGCTGGCAAGCTGCGCGCGACAGCTATGAAGACTTTGCCTTCGGCGAGGGCTGGGCATGACGGGACCGAACGCGACCGAGGCGCCTATTTCGGCGCGCGCCGCCGCGATCCTGATTGCGATTGCCGTGATTGCGTTTGGTGCCATCCTCGTGCTGGCCGGATGGGCACCCGAACTGCGCCAGCGCAATGAAGCGGGCGAGCATCCCTATTCCACATCCGCCATCGGGTATAACGGCCTCGTCCGCCTGCTCGAGGCGCAGGGCTATCCCGTGCGCATCTCGCGCCTTGAGAAGGACCTGACCCAGCGCCCCGGCGGGCTGATGATTGTAACCGCCCCGGCCAACAGGAGGCTGCCGGACCTTGACGCAAGCGGCTTCCTGTTCCCGACCCTGCTGGTGCTGCCGAAATGGGAGGGACGCGCAGACCCGATGGACCCGAGCCGGCAGATCGACACACGCTTCCTGGAAGCAAGCCTCCTCAATGACCGGCTATCGCGTATCTGGCCGGATGCCGAGATTGTCCGCATCTCGCCGGATACCGAGCTCGCCACGCCGTTCGGACCGCGCACCATGGAGCCGGATGTCCGCCTGCAGCTCATTCGCTCGGCCTCACTGCAGCCCTTCATACAAGCCAGAGGCGGAACGCTCGTCGGCTATGACCATAGCCGCCAGATCTATGTCCTGACCGATCCGGACCTGTTGAACACTTTCGGCCTTGCCCGCCTCGCCAATGCGCGCCTTGCCACCGAACTCCTGACCCTTCTCAGGGGTGAGGATCATCAGCCGATCCTTCTGGATGCGTCCCTGCATGGCTTCGAGCGCTCGGAAAACCTGTTGAAGATGCTGTTCAGCGCGCCTTTCCTGGGCGCAACGCTGGCGGCCATAGCCGCCGCCCTGCTGCTTGGATGGGCCGGCGCAGTGCGGTTCGGGCCGCCCTCGCGCGAAGGGCGCGCCATCGCGCTCGGCAAACAGGCCCTGGCAGACAATTCTGCGGGCCTCGTGACGATGGCCCGGCGCGAGACGAACATGGCGCCCGGCTATGCCGCGCTGATCCGGCGGCGCCTGTCTGCCGCCCTCGGGCTGCCGCGCAACCTGACGGATGCTCAGATCACGGAAATGTTTGACCGGTTTGGCCCGGCGCCCGGAAGCGAACAGGCTTTCAGCGACCTTGAAGCCGGCCTGCGCGAGCCGGCGACCAGCCGCGACGCCCTCGTTGAGCGCGCGCGCAACCTCTACCATTGGCACAAGGCAATACTCAGGAGAACTTTGCATGAGCGTGGCTGACATCCGCCCCCTCGCCGCCCGCATCCGCAGCGAGGTGCAGAAGGCCATCATCGGCCAGGACCAGACGGTGGACCTCTTGCTCGCTGCGCTGTTTTCATCCGGGCACGTCCTTCTGGAGGGCCCGCCCGGCACCGCCAAGACGCTGCTGGCGCAATGCTTTGCACGCGCTATTTCTCTGGCCTTCGGGCGCATCCAGTTCACGCCCGATCTGATGCCCGGCGATGTGCTCGGCACGAACCTGTTCAATTTCCAGACCAACCAGTTCAGCCTCACCAAGGGTCCGATCTTCACCGACATCCTGCTCGCCGATGAAATCAACCGGACCCCGCCCAAGACGCAGGCCGCCCTGCTCGAAGCGATGCAGGAACGGAAAGTGACCATCGACGGAGAGAGCTATCCGCTCAATCCGCGCTTCATGGTCATCGCGACGCAGAACCCGATCGAGCAGCAGGGTACCTATCCGCTGCCCGAGGCCCAGCTCGACCGATTCCTGTTCAAGCACGTTCTCGATTATCCGAGCCGGGATGAAGAGCTGCGCATCGTCGCCAGCCACGGAAACCGCACCGGCATGAAAACACCGGATGGGTTTGGCATCGCCCCGGTCGTCAGCCGGGAAGAACTGGATCAGGCGGTTGAGACGGTTGCCAGCATTCAACTCAAGGACGAAATCATCGCGTATATCGTGGATATCGTCCGTGCGACCCGCTCGACACCGGCGCTGGAGACCGGCGCAAGCCCCCGGGCCGCAGCAGCCCTCGCCATGGCAGCGCGCGCGCGGGCTGCGCTTGATGGCCGGGATTTCGTTATCCCGGATGATGTGAAATCTCTCGCCCTGCCCGCCCTGCGCCACCGCGTGATCCTTTCCCCTGCTGCCGATATCGAGGGCCGTACGACGGCCGAGACGCTGGCCGGCATCGTCGAGCAGACGGCAGCGCCGCGGTGATCTCGCCTACCCCCCGGGCCATCTTCCTGATGCTGATGGGCGTGCCCGTCCTCATTGCTATTGCCTTGTTTGCACCGGGCCTGTGGATCCTGTCGGCGGGCTGGATTGCGGCTGTTCTTGGCATCATCCTGATGGATGCCCTGATCGGTCCGCGCCTTGCCGCCTACACGGCCGATGTCAGTGCACCTACATTCCTGTATGTTGGCGAGGAAGCTCCGGTCACGCTGACCCTTGCTTTTGAAACCGGTCCCCTGCCGCGCCGGATCGAGGTTCAGCTGGAGACCAGCGAGACCATTCCGCCGCTGCCTGCGCAGGGCCTGCGCGGATGGGATGCGCGTGTACGGACTTTCGACCAGCCGGTAACCGCAAGCCGGCGCGGGACAGCGACCCTCATCCGCCTCTGGAGCCGCTGGCAGGGTCCGCTCGGTCTCGTCCAGATCCGTCATGTGCATGAGGCCGGGCATGCCATCCCGGTCATTCCGAACATACGCTGGGTGCGCGATGAAGCGATCCGGCTTTACGCGCGCGACGCCGAATTCGGCATCAAGGCCCAGACCGAACGCGGCGATGGCAGCGAGTTCGATGCGCTGCGCGAGTTCGCGGCCGGCATGGACCGGCGCGCTATCGACTGGAAACACTCCGCCCGCCACCGCCACCTGCTCGCCAAGGAGTTCAAGACCGAGCGCAACCACAATATCGTCTTTGCCTTCGATACCGGACGGCTGATGAGCGAGCCGCTCGGCGGCGTGCCGAAGATTGACCGCGCGGTTACCGCAGGGTTGCTCCTTGCCTATGTTTCGCTGCGCTCCGGCGACCGGACGATGTTCTATGGCTTCGATGCGCGCCCCGGCGTCACCAGCGGCTTCCTGACAGGCACGAGCAGCTTTCCGAAGGCGCAGGCCATCGTTTCGGAAATGGATTACTCCGAGGAGGAAGCCAACTTCACCCTCGCTCTCACCCATCTTGCCGGGCGGCTGGAGCGGCGCAGCCTGATCATCATCTTCTCAGATTTTGTGGATACGATCTCGGCTGAATTGATGCTCGAAAATGTCCGCCGGCTGACGGACCGGCACCTCGTGATCTTCGCAACCTTCGAGGATGAAGCCCTTGCCTCGATGACAGACACCCTGCCCGCAAGCTCCGAAGATGTCGCCCGCGCGGTGATCGCCGACACGCTGCTATCGGAACGCGACCTTGTCTTCCGGCGCCTGCAGCGCCTTGGGGTCCAGATCATCGAGGCACGGCCCGAACAGTTCGGCGCGGAGCTTGTGTCACGCTATCTGCGGATCAAGCGGAGGGACATGCTGTGAGCGGCGACCTGCTGAAATCCTACCGCTTCCGCGAGGAACGCGAAGGCGACTGGCAGAAGCTGGACCTCATTCTCACCCGCGCGGAGAATGGCGGCGTGAAGACGCTGACCGACGAAGACATGCTCGCGCTGCCAAGGCTGTACCGGCAAGCCGTCTCGTCGCTTTCGGTGGCGCGCTCCATCTCGCTTGACCAGAATGTCATCGCCTATCTCGAGAGCCTCTGCACACGCGCCTATTTCTTTGTTTACGGCACACGCACGAGCCTTGGCGAACGGATGATGACCTTCCTGCGCCGTGACTGGCCAGCCGCCGTGCGCGCCGCAGCCTGGCCGACCCTGCTGTCGGCCCTGTTCTTCTTTGGGGGCGGCCTGCTCGCCTTTTTCCTCTGCCTGCAAGATATGGACTGGTTCTGGACCCTTGCGGGCGATGCCTTCCGAGACGGGCGCAATCCGGATGCAACGGCAGAATACCTTCGCAGCACGCTGTATTCGGACGGACATGGCGATGGCCAGCTCTCGGCCTTCTCGAGTTTCCTGTTCAACAACAATGCCCAGATCGCGCTTTTCTCTTTCGCGCTCGGCTTTGCGTTCGGCATCCCGACGGCCTGGCTGCTGGTCTACAACGGCGTCATCCTGGGCGCTTTCTATGCTGTCTTCTGGCAGAAGGGGCTAGGCTATGAGTTCACCGGCTGGCTGATGATCCATGGCGTGACGGAGCTGTTCGCCATCATCCTGGCCGGCGCGGCAGGCTTCATCATCGGCGGCGCGGTCGCCTTTCCCGGGGAGCGCACGCGCCTTGCCTCTGCGCGCGCGGCGGGGCAGCAGGCCGCGACCATCGCGATGGGCTGCGTCATCATGCTGATCTTTGCCGCCCTGCTGGAAGGCTTCGGCCGGCAGTTGATCAATTCCGATGTGATCCGTTACATCGTTGCCGGGACAACACTGGTCCTCTGGCTCGCCTATTTCTACCTGCCCCGGCGCGGAGGCCCCGGATGAGCGAGCGCGCCGCCCCCGCCCCCCCGCGCAAGAAAGTGCATGTCAGCGTCGAGGCCGCTACCCAGCGGCGCGCACGCATGGCGGAGGAACAACGCCAGTCCAAACAGGTGCGCCGCCTGATCACGCCGGAAGGCGCCGCGATCCGCCTACGCCTTGCGTCCGCCGGAGAACGCGCGGGCGCCTTCCTGATCGACATTGCGATCCAATGGGCCATCGTCATCGCGACGTTCCTCGGGCTGAATTACCTTTTCTCGGCAACAAGCCCCGGCAGCGCCAACATCGCCTTCGCCTTCTGGCTCGTGTTCTTTTTCTTTGTCCGGAATTTCTACTACATCTTCTTCGAGATCAGCCGCCGCGCCGCGACGCCGGGCAAGCGCGCGCTTGGCCTTCGTGTTGCCGCGCGCGATGGCGGACGCCTTACGGCAAACTCCGTCCTTGCCCGGAATTTCATCCGCGAGATCGAGATTGGCCTGCCCTTCCAGTTCCTGATGATGAGCGGCGGAAGTGATGGCTGGCTCGCGCTGTTCGGGCTTGTCTGGTCCGGCGTGTTCCTGCTGTTCCCGCTGTTCAACCGCGACAAGATGCGCGTCGGCGACCTCATCGCCGGAACCTGGGTCATCCGGGCGCCGCAGACCAAGCTGATGCACGACATCACATCCGCAGCCACCACCGCCGAAGCCGCAGGCCGGTTTAGCTTCACCCCGGAGCAGGCTGACGCCTATGGCATCCATGAGCTGCATGTTCTGGAAGACGTGCTTCGCCAGTCCGCGCCCTCAATCAAGGAACAGGTTGCCGCCCGCATCCGCACCAAGATCGGCTGGACACGCCAGCCGGGCGAGACCGACCTTGCCTTCCTTGAAGCCTATTATGCCGCCCTGCGCCGCCGGCTGGAGCAACGGATGCTGCTTGGCCAGCGCAAGGCCGACAAGTTCGATGTCAGGTGAGGGCGAGTGTTTCCTGTTCCCCGAACCGGGGCCGGCCTGCTTCCGGATCCTCGGGATAGAGCGGGATCTTGAGGAAGTGTTTGGCGATGCGCAGCGCCAGCTTGCCTGAAACGGACGGCGAATAGCCGAAAGTACGCAGCGCGCCTGTAAGGTTGCGGGATTTCACGGCGGATATGAGCTGCATCCAGGCAAGATCGACCGTCACATGATGGCGATGCTCGGCAATTGCCCGCCGCCCGTCCGCAGAGATGCCAGGGGTTTGCATCAACAGCCTGTCCGCAGCGCGCAGGCTTTCAAGCGCCCGTGTATCAACGGCATTCGACAGGGAACCGGGCCGGTCCATGGCAATGTATCCACACGGATCAATCACCTGCCAGCGCGCGCCCGCGATGTAGGAGCGGACATAGATTTCGTAGTCTTCGGAAAGTCTCAGGGTCTCGTTATAACGAAGCCCTGTCCGGCGGAGGAACGCCATGCGCATCAGCGGCTTGAGATAACCAATCTCCTGCCGGAAACCGGCATATTTCGTCATGTTCTGGCGAATGAATTCTGCCATGTCGAGCTCTGCAACACCAAACGGCTGATCCCGCCAGACCCGCAGCCCCTGCTCGGGCCGCTCCCCCGGCCTGACACGGACGAGGTCATCTGCCACAAGATCACAACCGGACGTCTCGGCATGATGCACAAGCAGCTCCATCCGCCGCGGCAGGAGATAGTCATCTGAATCGAGCCCGGCCACCCAATCGGTTTCGACCCTTGCGAGCGCCGCATTGCGCGCCGCCGATGGGCCGCCATTCCGGTCGAGCCGGAACACCGTCAGGCGCGGCTCGCTTTCGGCCATGCGCTGCAGGATCTCGAAGCTGCGGTCGGTCGAGCAGTCATCGGCCACGATCACGCGAACCGGCAGCGTCTGGGAAAGTGCGCTGCGCACCGCCCGCTCGATGGTCGCTTCAGAATTGTAGCAGGGGATGATGACTGTGGCTGTTTCCATCGCGCGCAGCCTCCTAGACCCTGAACCGGCGGCGCACGGTCCGTGCCAGCTTGCGCACCCAGGCCGGCCGGGAGTTGGGATCAAGCCTGAGCCTCATCAGCTGCAGCTTCAGCGGGCGGGGCGCAACCTGCATCGCCGTCCAGAAAACACCCGAGAACGCCCGGCGCAAACCCCGGCGGTTTGCCGCTTCGAGCGGCTTTATATCGCGGATCAGCCGCCCCAATGTGTCACCCTCTATCGGATGAGCCTCCGGTTCGAACACAAGCGACACGATCCGCTCGAACAGGTGCCCGTCATCCCGCGTGCCGAGATCGACTGCAACGGGAAGTCCGAGGCGGGCCGAATGTTCGCGGATCACCCGGTAGCGCTGGTGGTCATGGTCGATCCGCCAGCGGGCGAGCTTGGCCTGCGCGGCGCGGCGCGAGGTGTGCTGGCCCCCGTGCAGCCGGTAGGCGCAGGTCTCGGTCTCGAAACTGCGGACCGGGCCATAGAGCGGGCCTGCCGCCACGACGTAGCCGTCTCCGCCATACCGAAAGGCTTCCGCATCCACTGGCATCATCCGGTCGAGAACCCAGCGATTGAACACGAGGCCCGATGTAATGGTCGAGGGGTAACGCCCGACACTGCGGAGTTTCTCTGATGCCTCAAGGCCATCGGCAAGCCGCTCGCTCAGCGGCGGGAACACGCCGTCGCCGAGCTTGCTGGTCTCATCCGTATAGCGCATCCGGTAGTGATAAAGGGTTACTTCCGGCTCGTAATTCGCGCGGATCTTCGCAGCAGCGCCCGGCAGCATGAAATCATCGGCGTCGAGGAACATCACCATGTCCCCGCGCGCAGCAGCATGACCGGCATTGAATGCCGCCCCCTGCCCGGAATTCACCGGCTGGTACACGCCGCGCACCCGGCCGGGAAATCGCTGTGCAAACTCATCGATCACATCCCGCGAATTGTCCGTTGAACAATCATCGACGACGAGGATCTCGGCAACCTCTTCGCCCTGCGCCAGGACGCTTCCGATCGTTTCGGGCAGGTAGCGGGCATAATTGTAGTTGTTGATGACCACCGACAAGGCAACGCCGGCGCCGGGCGCGGGAGGTGTCTCAGGAGACGGCTGCATCCGGGGATGTTCCTTCAGGCGCACAGGGAGGTTCCGGACATTGGCCGGATCAGTGCCGAAGTCGCAAATTCCATGCCATTGCGCGGCCGCGCAAGGCTCATCCGAAGATCGAGACCAGACCCCAGATGATGGTCGCCCACATGCCGGCGCTGAGGCTGATGATCGTCAGCACCCGCAGCCAGACCGGCCATTTTTCTCCGGCCGTGTCGGACATCACGGACCTGTCCGCATCAAACATCGCGGCAACGGGATCATGCATTACGCCTGTTTTCATGGCCATGACTTCACTCATACGCGACACTGTCCTTGCGAAGGACTTAAAACCCTGAAGGTTTAACGGCCATTTAAGCCCGCTGAACCAATTGGCTTGATTATGGGAAGTTGACAGCGGAATCAGGCACAAATCCGGCAACATCCGGAATATTACGGGGTCTGATTGCGCCTGCCGGACACAAGCCTGACATTCCTGAAAGGCTGCCGGGATCAGGCTGGCCGCAACAGCACGCGCTGGCGGATCCCGTTATGGTAGGGCAAGGCAAGCGCCGTGATCCCGCCCAGATAGTAAAGCATCACCATCGCTTCGAATGCCCCCAGAAGGTAGGATTCGGTGAAGCTGGTGACGAAGATCATCATTCCGGTCAGCAGGAAGAAGGATGCCGGCATCCCGCGTGACTGAAACCATGCCCGCAGGTTGAACAGCATGGACCAGGCCAGCTGGATGCAGAACAGGGTCAGGCCCACATAGCCGAGTGCCACACGGGTCTCGATGTAGACATTGTGGAAGGAGTGCTTCGTACCCGCCGCCCGGTGGTCAATTTCATTCAGCGTTTGCGCGGCACCGACATTTGGTTGCCAGAAACTGTTCATGCCATGCCCGAACAGGGGCTTCTCATCGGCGACGCGGTTGCCGGCCTCCCACATGATCGTCCGGTTGGTCAGTGTCGCATCCTTGCCGAAGGCGCCCAGAACGTCGTCGACAATCGAATTGTCCGGCAGCGAGAGCAGCGCCATGATCAGTCCGACGAGCGCTGTGATGCCCGAGAAAACGACAAAGGATCTGAGGTGGCGGATCCGGCTCGCAGGCTGCCAGACCACCCACATGGCTGTCAGGATCAGGGCCCCGCCGAGCGTTAGCGCCAGAGAGGTGGCAGAGTTGCCGAGATAGCAAAAATAGATCGCGACAGCCCCAATACCGACTGCGGCGAACCGCAGGGGATAAGGCTCCTCGGAGTCATAGGCGACAGCCAGCGCTGCAAACGCCGTCAGCATCATGCGGATCGACAGGTAGTTTTTGCTGCCGAGGGCCGTGTCGATCCCCAGATATTGTGAATAGGGCGCCAGGTAGATGACGGTCAGCGCCCCGGCAAAGAAGATGCAGCGAATGATCTGACGTCTCGTCAGCCTTGTGGCAATCGCGATCATGGCCACAAAGTTGACGACCATCAGGATGCCGAGACGCATCGCTTCGCCCGGAACCGTAGACCAGCCGAAAGACAGGATCGTCATGACCGGGATGAGCAGAAGGATCGAACATTTCAGCGCGAGCGGGATGGTGAATTCGGAATAGTGTATAAAAATCAGGACCAGCAGCAGCGCGCAGGGATAGAGCACGAGCGAATTGCCGGGGAACTGGATGAAGGCGCAGAATATCCACAGCGTCACGAGCACCTGCTCCCACGCTGCAGCCGGTTTGACGCGGGTTGTCAGGACCGCCTCAACAGGCGGAGCCGGCGCGAAGCGGATCGGCAGGACGCTCATGCGCAGACCTCCTGCGCCGGCATCGGTGCAGCCGGCACACCTGGAACGCCGGCAAGGAGCGCAAGCAGATAGCCGCGCGGCTGGACGAAGGCATCCTCAGGCAAGCGGGCAAGGACTTCGGCTTTCCCGCGGAGCGGCGCAGGGTCGGCCAGAAGGCGGCGCGCAAGGTCTGGCAGCGACTTCTCCAGCGGTTCTGCCAGCGTGAAGCCGCAGTCATGGCGTTCCAGCCAGGCAGCTGTTTCGGTGTCTGCAGGCGCAATGGCGGGGGTGCAGAAATAGCCGCCCTCATAAATGCGGTTCGGCAACAGCCAGACGGAGTTATAGCCCGCTTCCATGAAGTCGCCCGCCCAGACGGCATCCAGCCCGGCATAGATCGCGGCAAGGTCCTCCGGAGACCGGTAGCGCCCATGATAGGACATGTTCGCCCGCGCTTCGATCAACGGTTCGAATACAGGGATCTCCGTGCGGGCCGGAACGCCGTGCAGCCGGATTTCCACCGCGTCGCCGAGTTCATCAGCGAGGGCGCAGAGAAGGTCCAGCGAGCGCTTGCACCGGAGATTGCCGACCCAGCCTATCCGCAGCTTGCCGGGCACTTCTGATGTGTCCGACGGCCTGCGCTCGCCATAACCCTGCCCGCCGGCCAGCCGGTTTTCGATCAGCATGGTGCGGGGATGGGGCGGATAATGGCGCTCGAAATGATTTCGCAGGAAGCCGGGCGACGAGACGACCAGCGCTGCGGAGCGCGCCAGCAAGGCGCCTTCGAGCCAGCGCAACACGCTGCCGATGACATCCTTACGGCAGAGCATCCGGTGAACATCAAGGCTTTCATAGACAACCGGCGTATTCAGGCCGGCAAGGCGCTTTGCAAGGAAGGCGCAGGCCAGCATGTCCAGGTTGCGGGCATAGATGAGGTCGGCCGATGCGAGCGTTTCCTTCGCCCGGGCCGCTGTTCGCGCGCCCCGTAACACCTGCAGGATGCGTTGGATAAAGGCACCGTCACGGGTTCGCCCCAGATCAATCAGGGGCCACTCGGTTGCGGCCGGCTCCCCCCGGCGCATCATGAAGCCAGTGACATCAAACCCGTCATCGCGGAGTGCAACTGCCCGGCGCCGCACGGCTGCATCGCCTGCATCATGGCCAAAGAAAGCGATCCGAGTCATTGCGCGTTCCATTTTCCGGAATGCTTGCTGCCGGACACCGGCGGCTCCTATTCCGCCGAGACCCGTTCTGCAGGCTGGGACTCATTGGCCGGCTGCGAAGGCGGGACTTGCAACGCCACTCCTGACTTGAGGCCTTTGCTCTTGTTCCCCCGCGGCCGTGACCAGCCGAACAGACCCGGACGGGAATCCATCTGGTAGTACTTGCGATAGGCCTTGTAGGTCGCGCCCGGATCGCCGTGATGGCGCGGCCGGTTGAGATCGACCATGTTGAGCGTCACGCCCAGCACATCAGCCTTGAAATTCCGCAGCAGGGCAAGCGACTGGCGCGCGGCCGAGCGAGCCGTCTCGCGCCAGCGCACGATCAGGATCGTCTTGTCGACCTTGCCGGCGACAACGCGGGCTTCGGCCATCAGCAGAAGCGGACCGGTATCGATCAGGATCAGGTCATACATGGAGCGCAGGCGCGCCAGCAGGTCATCAAATGCACGCGTGCCGAAAACGTCATGCGGCGTGTGGCCATCCAGCGACAAGGGCAGGATGTCGAGCATCGTCTTGCGATCCTTGACGATCGCGTCGGACAGCGCGCCATTGCCGAACAGGTGTTCGACGAAGCCGATCTCCGGCTTCAGGCCCGCAGTTTCCGTCAGCTGCCGGCGGCGGAAGTCGCCATCGATCACCAGCGTGCGCGATCCCGACATGGCCGACATCCGCCCGAGGCTCAGAACAAGACTGGTCTTGCCTTCATCCGGGAGTGAGGAAGTGATTGCCACGGTCTTCGTCTCGCTGTCGAGATCCGAGAAGGCGATGGCCGCGCGCAGATAGCGGATACTCTCCGCATAGGCCGATAGCGGATTCTCGACGAGGAACTCCGCTGGATTCGTCTGGGCCAGCCCCAGGAAGCTGGCTGTCCGGATCAACGGGACAGACCCGATCGGCGGGGCGCCAAGTTTCGTCTCAATATCGGCTGTCGAGCTCAGCTTCGTGTCAAACAGCTCGGCGAAGAGCGCGAGCCCGGCGCCAACTACGAGACCCAGCAAACACGCGATCAACAGGTTCAGGGTCTTCTTCGGCGACGCCGGCGCATAGGGAACCGAAGCGCGCGAGAGAATGTTTGCGTCAGCGGTGATCAGCGCATCCTGCTCGCGGGTCTGCTTGGAGCGAGCCAGGAATTCTTCCAGCAACACACGGCTGGTTTCAGCGTCGCGTTCCAGTTCGCGCAAGCGGACCAGGTTGATGTTGTTCCCGCGAAGCTGCGCGGTCGAACGGCCGATTTCGCTCTGGATGCTGTTCAGGCGCTGCTGGGCGACACGCCATTCGCTTTCAAGGTTCGCCGCGATGCGGTTCACCTCATTATTGATCTGCCGTTCGATGTCCGCCACTTCGCTGCGCGCCGCCATCATTTCGGGGTGGCGCTCACCAACGCGGGTTTCGAGGTCTGCCACCCGGCGCATGATGTCCGCACGCTGGGCTTTCAGGGTGCTGATCAGCGGAGAGCTGCTGACTTCCGTCGACGAGATGGACTCGACCGGCACGCCGCTGTCGATCTGCCGGCGGATACTTTCAAACCGCGCACGCGCCTGGTCATGCTCGACCTGGAGCGTGCCGCGCTGGCCTGTCATGTAGGCAATCTGCTGCTCGGTCAGTGTCGCGCCCTGGGCGGCGAGCAGGCCGGTCTCGGCCCGGAAGGTCTCGACCCGGCGCTCCTTGTCCTCGACCTCTTCGCGCAGGCCCGATACGCGCTCCTGCAGCCATTCGGTAGCCTTGCGGGTGGCTTCGTACTTCTCCTCGAGCTGCTGCACCCGGTATTGTTCTGCCACCTCGTCAGCGAGGCGCGCGGCTGTCTCCGGCGAATAACTCAGCACATCAATGGTGATCAGGTAAGTCGCGCCGATGCGCCCGACCTTGACCTTGCCCATCAACGTCTGGACGACCGACTCCATGATCGACGCTTCGCGCTGTTCCTCGGTCATGCCGAGGAAGGGATCGACCGGAGTCGTGTCGCGGCCCATCAGGCCGGCGACGAATTTGCTGGCGCTGGAGACAAGCGTCTCGCGCGGCGGCCGGAGCGTCCAGTTGAATTCCGGATCTTCAATCAGCTTCTGGCGCTCGGCCACACGGCCGAGGAGCGTCTTCGAGCCGATGACCTGCACCTCAGTGTCGATCACGGCGGTCGTCCCGCCCATGCCGGTGAAGATCGCGCCGAGATCGATGACGTTCTTCTGGGTCGTGTCGATCTGCACAACGGCCTGCGCGCGGTAGACCGGTGTCTGGTTGAACGTCATGTAGGCGATGATCGAGAAGGTAACGAGGAATCCGGTCAGGATCAGCCAGAAGCGGCGATAGACGATTCCCACAAGCGTCTTCAGGTCGAACAACTGGAACGTGTTCACCGGCTCCTGCGCCAGCGCGGAGTTGGTGCTGCCGGGCAGTTCGATTGTGTAGGACTTGGTCAAGATGCCTGCCTTTTTGTCTTTTCTGGCACCCGGCCTGCGCGGTGTGAGCGAAGGCCGGGTGATTGGGGTACGTTACGGGAAGACCCGAAGCGCAATCCCGACCTGATTTACATCATAATTCGGGTTGCCGAAAACTGCCGCCCCGCTCGCGTCGCGGTCGAGCCGGGTGTAGAATGCATCCAGATGAACACGCTTGTTCATCTTGTAGGTCGCGACGAGGCCGAGTTCGACATTCTCGTCTTTGCGATCAATCTCCTGATACTCGTAATTGGCAAAGTTCGCAAAGCCCGAGACGACGATATTCCGGCGCAGTTCGTGATCAACCCGCGCGCCGCCCCGTGTGGCGAGGGCACTCGGCGAGTCAAACGCGCCGACATCGACGACGCTACGGCCGGCGTTCAGGCTGACCGTGGTCAGCCGGGTCGGGAACCATTGCAGACGCCCGTCAATGGAAAGGCCACTGACATCGGCGAAGAAAGCATCGTCTTTGTCTTCCTTCAGATAGCCGACGGCAATATCGCCGCGAACCAGCGAGCGGAGTTCGAAATCGACACCGGCAGCTGCCGTGTAGCCTTTGGAATCGCGGCTGCGGGCCTGGCCGCCAATGATCTGCGTGGTTCGATAGTCACTGATCCGGTAGCTACCCTGGCCATAGACGGCGAAGTCCGGCGTGAGGGCGTAGGACAGGCGGGTTGTCGCCTCGGTGAAGGTGCGATCCCGGTAGCTCTGGTCGATCGGCAGGCCCGTGCCGATCTGCCGGCTGTTCTTGAAGTCTTCCTGGAGGACGACAGCATTGTTGTTCCAGCGTACCCGGTCATTGCCGTAATCGGCGCTGAGGCGCGCGCCTACAACCGTGTATTCGAGCGGGGCATCAATGCCGAACGCATTCACGATGTCGGTACGCGGTTCGGTGCGCTGCTCGGCGAAGACGCCGCCGCCGAGGGAGAATTCCCGCGTGACATCGAGCCGGCCGCGCAGCCCGGCGCGCAGGTCGTTGTTCGATTCATTGCTCTGATCGAGATATTCGTTCCGGTGCGCCGAAACATCGAACCCGACGGCGTGCACGGCCCAGTTCGTTGTCCCGGAAACTGACGCACCGATGCGTGCAAGCACGTCCGACTGGCGGTTGGAAGGCGTCGCGAAGACGTTGTCGGTGGCTGTCAGGCCCAGATCACCGCGAGCATTCACGAGGAACGCGCCGAGCCGGACAGGCTCGGGATCGAATTCAGGCTGAGCCCGGTCCAGAACCGCTTCATACTTGTTGCGGCTGTAGAAATTGTTCTCCTGCGCGACCGCCATCGACGTCGCGAGAACACTCGCCGCGACACTCATGAGGCACATACGCTTCAACTTAGACATATCGTTCACCATTCCCAGTTGGCGTCGGGCCGGACACGGCCTTCGTTAACGCGGAGGTTCTGTGCAAGTTCGGTACCATGAGTTCCGTCGATACTCGGCCCTGCTCACAGCCAACCGCTTCAAACCCAATATCCCCAAATGGATGATAAACGAACACAGCGACCACGCAGATTTCGCCTCACACGGGAACTGTTCTGTAACGGGCGTTTATTTTGGCTTTACAGTATACCACCTGACAGGCGCATTGAAGCCAAAGTCTTTATTTTTCTTGTTTTTCGGGAAACCTGCTGCCGCCCGGGCCCGTGCAGGGAACTGCGCGCCGGTCTGGAGGATGTCAGGCCGTCGCCAGAATCCGGCCGGCAATCTCGCTGATCCGGCCCCAATTGCCGGCGGCGATGTCAGCGGGGCTGGCAATCCACGAGCCGCCAATCGCAAAAACATTGGGCTGGGACAGGTAAGCGGGCACCTCGGCTTCCGTGATCCCGCCGGTGGGCATGAACTTCAGGTGCGGGAGCGGCCCGGCCAGGGATTTGAGCGCCGGCACCCCGCCCGCCACCGCCGCCGGGAACAGCTTCAGCCGCCGGAAGCCTTCTTCATGCCGCGCCATTGCCTCGCTCGCCGTCGCGACGCCGGGGATCACCAGGTGCTCCCGCCCCGCCAGCGCCGCGCGCAGGCCCGGCGGCATTCCCGGCGAGACAAGGAACTCCGCCCCCGCTGACAGCGCCGCATCAGCGTCTGCCCCGGTCAGCACCGTGCCGGCCCCGACGATCAGCCCCGGCGCGGCCTTCGCCATTGCCTCAATCACTTTCAGCCCATCCGCCGTGCGCAGCGTCACTTCGGCAATCGTCACGCCCGCCTGTTCCAGCGCGGCGGCCAGCGGCGCCGCCGATGACACGCTCTCCACAACAAGGACGGGCACGACCGGTGCCTTGTTGGCAGCGGCGTCGAGGCGGGCAATCATATCGGTCATCGGCAGGAGAGCTCATCTGGCGGCTTGGACCCGGCACCTGCGCCGGACCTGTCTGAAGGAACTTGCCTCAACGGCAATACGCCCTTCTGGCCCGGCTCATCCGCAAACACAAGCCGCGCAAACGGCCTCGGCCCATCTCCTGACCACCGGTGTCATCCAATTTTTGCGAGCGCGATCCTGCGTTACGCCGCCTCGGCTCCGCCTACCGGCCGGTCCGCCGACCGGTCCAGCACGCCCGGCATGTCCCAGTTCCCCTCCGGCCGGATCACCTGCAGCGGGTCAGTCCGCACGCTCAGCGCCGCCGGATGACGGGGCACGGGGATTTCCATTTCGGCATAAGAGTAGCCGGAAAAGGCAAAGCCCGGACGCTCCTCTACCAGCCGGCAGCGGAACACACGGCTCCAGGTTGGCCACAGGCGCGACTGGATCTGAGCCAGCGCCCGGCGATAGCCCTTGCGGGCAATGATCTCAAAGGTTTCGGCCAGCAGCACCTTCAGCGCCGGCGTGCCCCGGAAGGCCGGCAGGATCGAGGTACGCTCCACCTTCGCGAAATCTGCAAACCAACGCACCCGGATCGTCCCGATCGGCCGCGCCCCGGCATACAGCACCATGTGGGTGCCCGTAAAATCATTGCCGTCATATTCCTCCTCATACGGACAGGCCTGCTCCGCCATGTAGACCGCCGCGCGGATCGCCATCGCCTGCTGATACTCCTCCAGCGTCCGCGCCGGGCGGGCCGAGAACATGTCGAGCGCGCCCTGCGGCAGCGGCTTGGCCAGTACCAGCTCCCCGAATGAAGGATAGCGTCTCATGCCGCGTCCCCTGCGCCGGCATCTGCGCCGTCCATTGCTGGCAAGGGCTCCTGCGCCCAGAGGTCTGACATGGCGCCCTGCACCGGTACGAAACCGAGCGAAGCCATCGAGCGTTTGCCGTCCTCCGTTGCCCCGCGCGCAAAGCATGGCACCGGCCCGAAGATATCTACCCGCACAATCGCAGCCGCCCCCATCACGCGCCGCCGCGTCTCCTTGGTCGCCCCCGCATAAACGCCGATGTAAACACCCGCACAGGGCGCCCCCGCTTCGCAGACATGCGCCAGCGCCGGCCAGCCGGGCATGAAACTGCCCCCCCGAACCGCCGTTACGCCCTCAGCCGTGAGTGGCACAGCGATGAACACGCCATTGACCGGCTCACCCGTCACCCAGGCACTCATCCCCGTTAGGCTGTCGATCCAGGTGATCGAGTGCGGCGTCGCCATTGCTTGCCCGGTCAGGCGTTCAGCGAGTCGCAGCCCCTCGGACAACTCGGCAAAGTCCGGCTGGCGGAAGCCGGCCTCCGCCGCCCTCAGCGCGAGCCTCGTATAGTCGATCCGGATTTCCTGCATCCCCAGCCCCGAATTAACACCACAGCGTGTATTTCTCAGTGTTAACCAAGGAAAATATCAACTGCAAGTATTTTATTCGAGGGCTGGTTGTATTTTCGGCAGCAACTCAGGCGGCGAGCCCCTGCAGCTGTGCCGCCGTCTCCCGCGCGGCCTCGGGAGAGCCGAACAATTGCCGGTTCACGCCGATCCGCTTGAACCAGTAGTGAAGCCCGACAAGGTCTGTGAAGCCCATGCCGCCATGCACCTCGGTGGAGGTCCGCGCGATGAAGGTGCCGACTTCGGCGAGGTGCGCCTTGGCGAGGTTCGCCATGACGAGGCTTTCGGCGTCGCCTGTGTCGAGCGCGTGGGCTGCATGCCAGACAAGCGCGCGCGCCGGCTCCAGCTTTGCGGCCATCTCCGCACACAGATGTTTCACCGCCTGGAAGGACCCGATCACCCGGCCGAATTGCTGGCGCTCCTTGGCATAGGCGACCGCCTTCTCGAGCATGGCCTGCGCGGCCCCCAGCGTATCAGCCGCCACCATCAGCCGCGCGAAGGCGAGCACGCCGTCGTCGGGCGCAGCGCTCATCAGTACGGGCGCATCCTTGAACTCTGCCTTGTGGAAACTCCGTGTCCGGTCAATCGTCTGCATGGGCGAGAGCTTGGTTGCCTCCGCCGCCACGGAATGCAGCGCGCCATCGGCATCCGCGGCGATGAGATGCGTCGCCCCCTCGGCTGCCTGCACCAGAAGTGCCGCGCCCGAGATCTTTCCATTGGCCACCGCCGCGCCTGCGCCGTCACGCCGCGCGCTCAACTCTGTCAAAGCAAGGCCGAACCTTGCCTCGCCGGACGCAATCGCAGCCGGAACATCCGTATGCGCTGCAAATACCTTTGCCGCCACAGCGTCCGCAAGGAACCGCGCCGGCGCCACATGATAGCCCAGCGCTTCCTGAACGAGGCACGCCTCGAGCGCGCCGAGCCCCAGCCCGCCTGCCGCCTCGGACACACTCAGCGCAGAGAGACCAAATTCCTCCAGCGCCGAGGCAAGCGCAGCTGCTTCGCCCGTATCGCCCGCCGCGATCTTCCGTATACGGTCCAGAGGCGCGGCCCCGGCGAGGACGCCCCTGACGCCATCCTGCAGCATGCGCTGGTCTTCAGACAGTGCAAATTCCATCTGGATTATCCTTTGGCCGGTTTCGGCTCGCGCGGCATGTCCAGCCCGCGTTCCGCAATGATGTTCTTCTGGATCTGCGCCGTGCCGCCGCCGATGATCAGGCCGAGGTCATACATGTAGCGCCACTGCCAGCTGCCCCCGGATCGCAGGTGCTCGCCCTCCTCATAGAGGATGCCGAGTTCGCCGAGCGCATCAATCGCAAGCCGCGCAATCTCATGGTTGAGATCACAACCCTGCAGCTTCACGACCAGCCCCGCCAGCCCTGCACCTTCGCCCTTCAGCCGGCTCGTCATGATCCGTAGCCCATTGGCCTGCATCGCATAGACTTCGGCCTGCAATTTCATCAGCCGGTCGCGCAGCAGCGGATTGTCGATCAGGCGCTGGCCGTTCACGGTCTCAGCTTTCATCAACTCGATGAGCTCCACCAATCGAGCCTTCGTCGCGTTCGGGTCGCCCAGCATCCCGCGCTCATGCGTCAGCGTGGCGTTGGCGACATACCAGCCCATGTTCGGCTTCGCGATCACGCCGCTCTTCGGTACACGGACGTCCGTGAAGAACACTTCATTGAAATTCGCCTGCCCCGTCATGTCGACCAGCGGGCGCACCTCGATGCCCGGCGTATTCATTGGGAAGGTGATGTAGGTGATGCCCTCATGCTTCTTGGCGGCAGGGTCCGTCCGCACAAGGCAGAACATCATGTCGGCCTGTTTCGCGGTCGAGGTCCAGATCTTCGAACCGTTGATGATGTAGTCGTCGCCATCCTCCACCGCGCTGGTGCGCAGCGCGGCAAGGTCGGATCCCGCGCCCGGCTCCGAATAGCCCTGGCACCAGATCATCTCGCCGTGAATTGTCGGGCGGATGTAAGCCTGCTTCTGCGCCTCGGTACCAAGCTCCAGCAGCGTCGGGACGAACATCGAAATGCCCTGCCCCGCCATCGGCCCGGGGATGCGGCGCTGCGCAAACACTTCGGCAATGATCCGCGCCTTCAGGATATCCGGCTCCGCGCCATAGCCGCCATATTCCTTCGGGATCGTGCGGGCTGCGAGCCCGTTCTCGATCAGCAGCTTCTGCCAGGCGATGCGTCTGGGGTTCTTGTACCCCTTGTCATCGGCTGTCGGCGCAAGGTGGGCGTTCTTCGCGAGGATCGAGGCGACCTCTTCGCGAAAGGTTTCGTATTCGGGATCAAGCGTCAGTTTCATGGCGCGCACGCTCGCGCCCCTGCCCCAACGTCGCGCAAGAGGGGTTCTTGCGCGACGTTGCGGAAACCCTCTTAGCTCCTGTCAAACCAGTCAAAGGGAGACCCCGGCCATGCCCGTCGAATACGTCAAGAAAGGCAATGTTGCCATCATCACGATGAACCGCCCCGAGGCGCGCAACGCCATCAATGGCGAAATGGCCGCCACGATGGAAGCTGCGCTCGACCAGATGGAAGACGACCCCGAAGTCTGGGTCGGCATCCTCACAGCGGTCGGCAAGGCCTTCTGCGCGGGGGCGGACCTGAAAGAAATCTCCGCCGGCAATGGCGGGGCGCTCTCCACGAAAAAAGGCGGCTTCGCCGGCATCGCCCGGCGCGAGCGCACCAAGCCGCTGATCGCCGCCATCACCGGTTCGGCGCTGGCCGGCGGCACGGAAATCGCGCTGTCCTGCGACATGATCATTGCCGCCGACGACACCAATTTCGGCCTGCCGGAAGTCAAGCGCTCGCTCGTCGCCGGTGCCGGCGGCCTCTTCCGCCTGCCCCGCCAGATCGGCCGGGCCGTCGCCCTCGAAGCGATCCTGACGGGCGACCCGCTCTCCTCGCAGCGCGCCTATGAGCTCGGCATGGTCAACAAGGTCGTGCCCGAAGCAGACGTGATGACCGAGGCCGAAAAGCTCGCCGCCCGCATCACCGCCAATGCGCCCCTCGCGGTTAAAGCCAGCCGCGCGGTCGCCATGAACGCAACCTCGAAGACTGATGACGAACTCTGGAAGGACTCCGGCACCGCCTTCGCCAGCATCGTCGGCACCGAAGACTTCAAGGAAGGCCCGAAAGCGTTCATCGAAAAACGCGCGCCGGTCTGGAAGGGCAAGTAACCCGCATGGCTGCCCTCACTTCCCATTGCTTCGCTAATGAGAGGTGAGGGTCTTGTGCAAACTAAAAAGCGGCCACTCCCCAACCGGAGTGGCCGCTTTCTTTTCGCTTCGCAAAACCGTAAAGGTAGGGCCCGCTCAGGCCGCCTCGTCGATCTCCTCGACATCGTCAGCGTCGTAGAGCGGCCCGTAGACGACCTCGTCTGGGATCATCGCCATCCGCGCGATCAGGTCCTTGCCTTCGGCTTCGCCCTCGGCATCGGTCCACTCGACTTCCGCCGCCGGCGAGATCCAGTCTGCCTCGACCAGCGCATAGCCTTCTTCCTCGAACGACTCCTCGATCTTCGCCATCGCCTCGTCTTCATTGGCCGCGTGAACACCGACCAGCAGGTAAGCGCGCTCGATGCCTTCGAGGTCGCCATCGCTGCCTTCGCCGCACAGGATTTCGCAGGACATCACATAAGCAATTTGCGACACGGGTTCTCTCCATCATTGTTCGCAAGAATGTCTGGCACCACGAAACGCTTCCGCGACACGCAAAGACCCCGACGCGCCCGCCAGACCGCCCGTTTGCCGCAACTTCCTTGCTCCGTGATTAAGCAAAAATCCCATGAGTTTCTTAAGAACCCGCTAACCCTTTGGCGACGCCAGCGACCACTGCCCTGACCCTTCCCACAGGCGGGATTGACCGAATGACACCGGTAGCATTACCTTGAAGCGGACAGGCCGCAATTGGCCGAGGCAGGGTTGGCGACAATGAACAAAATGGCAGGATGGCTGAGGGTTATGGTAGCTGCGACTTGCCCTTTGCTTGCAGGCGCAGCGGGCGCTCAGGCCCAGGCACCGGCGCTCGACGGTTTCAGAGATGCAATTCATCACTGGCAGTTGAAGCGTGACGCGGACTATCCCCGGCACGCGGTGGACGATGTAACGGCTATCGCTGACAACCTCCTGATCATGCAACGCGATCATGGAGGCTGGATCGAGAATCTGGATCCCCTGAAAGTGTTGTCGCCTGAGGCAGAAGCTGCATTCATTGGTGAGAAGAAGGATGCGCGTGGCAGTTTCGATAATCGCAATGTCTATCCGCAGATCGAATACCTTGCCGGCGCCTTCGCCCTGACAGGCGATGCGCGCTACAAAGCCGGGGCGGAAGCGGGCCTGCGCTACCTGCTGAACCACCAGTTCGAAAACTGTGGCGGCTGGCCCCATTCAGTGCCTGCAGCTTCGGCCTATCAGGGGCGGATCACGGTTGCAGACGAGGTTTTTTCGGGCCCGCTCACCCTGCTCCGCAGTATCGCCGAAGGCATCCCTCCGCTGGATATCATCGATGCTGACCTGCGCGCCGCTTCCCAGGCGGCGCTTGCTCGCGGCGAAGACTGCCTCCTGCGGCTGCAGGTGCGTAAGGCTGGCCGCCTGACCGGCTGGGCCGGGCAGTATGATCCTGAGACCCTTGCGCCAGTGGGTGGGCGGAGTTTTGAACTGCCCGCGATCGTCTCGGAGGAAACAGTCGAAATCCTGCGATACCTGATGTCGATTGCTGAACCATCTCCGGAGATGATTGCCAGCATTGAGGCTGCGGCTGAGTGGCTCCGGACTTCAGCCATCGAAGGTGTCCGGCTTGAGACCGTCCCGCTCGAAGCTGAAGCGGAATACACATTCCACAATACAAGGTCTGACCGGCGGCTGACGCCGGATCCGGAGGCCCCGCCCCTTTGGGCAAGGTTCTATGATCTTGAGGACAATTCAGTGGTTCTGGCCAATCGCGACGGGATCCGGGTCGAGCGGTATGATCAGGTTCATCCCGAACGGCGCACCGGTTACAGCTGGTATGGGAACTGGCCCGCAAAGTTGCTCGAAAGCGAGTATCCGGAGTGGCACTGCCGCGTCTCCGGCGCGCGCGAGGACGGCCAGCCCTGCGGATGAGCCCCTGCCCCGGCGCCGGACGTCAGGCCGTGGCCGTGTAGCGGCGGCGTGCTTCTTCGAGGAAAGCGTTCAGGATGCGGTCCACCGCAAGGTCGTGATTGGCGGCGGCGAGGAAGCCGATGATGGGGTTCTTGAATTCGTAGTCGATTGTCAGGGACACGTCCGAGGCCCCGGCAACGCTTTCAGTGATCCGCCATTCGGCAAAGAGCTTGCGGAACGGGCCTGATACCAGCGCGGCAGTGACCCGGGAGGCCGGCTCATCGGCAACGACGCGGGTGGAGAAGCGTTCGGTGAACCCCTTGAAGCCGACGCGGACATCGCCGAGGCATTCATTCACACCCGGGCTGATCTCGCGCTGCTCTGAGACGCGCAGCGCCGTGATCCAGCGGATGAAGCGCGGATAGCTTGCAATATCCGAGACGAGCGCAAAGCACTGGTCCGGCCGGTAGGGCACGCGCAGGGTCTTGGTGAAGCGCGGCATACCTCAGCGGGAAGCGGCGGCGAGCATGGCTTCACGCGCGGCGCGCAGGCGCTCGAAATCCTCGCCCGCGTGATGCGAAGATCGCGTCAGCGGGCTGGCCGAGACCATCAGGAAGCCCTTGGCGCGGGCGATTTCCTCATAGGCCTTGAACTCGTCGGGCGTGACGAACCGGTCGATGGCGGCGTGCTTGCGGGTCGGCTGCAGGTACTGGCCGATGGTAATGAAATCGACGCCGGCGGAGCGCATGTCGTCCATCACCTGCATCACCTCTTCCTTGGTTTCGCCGAGGCCCACCATCAGCCCGGACTTGGTGAACTGGGAAGGGTCGCGCTCCTTCACCTTCTGCAGGAGGCGGAGGGAGTGGAAGTAGCGCGCGCCGGGGCGGATGGAGAGGTAGAGGCGCGGGACGGTTTCGAGATTGTGGTTGAACACATCCGGCCGTGCATCGATGACGCGGTTTTCCCAGCCATCCTTGCGCAGGAAATCGGGCGTCAGGATCTCGATAGTCGTGCCGGGGGCGGCGGCGCGGATCGCCTCGATCGTGTGGACGAAGTGCATCGCACCGCCGTCTTCGAGGTCGTCACGGTCCACCGAGGTGATGACGACATGGGAGAGGCCCATCTGGGCGACAGCCGCGCCGACACGGCGGGGCTCGTCCGCATCAACGCCGGGCTTGGGCTTGCCGGTGGCGACATTACAGAAGGAGCAGGCCCGCGTGCAGACATCGCCGAGGATCATCATCGTGGCGTGCTTCTTGTCCCAGCACTCGCCGATATTCGGGCAGCCGGCCTCCTCGCAGACGGTTACGAGGCCGTTCGACTTCACGATCTCCCGGGTAGCGGCATAGCCGCTGGAGGTCGGCGCCTTGACGCGGATCCAGTCCGGCTTGCGCAGGAAGGGCGTGTCCGGCCGGCCCTGCTTTTCGGGGTGGCGGGGGCGCTGGGGCCCGGAGCGGGTGTCGATGAGGTTGGCCATGACCCTCTAAATGGCCCGGCGCGGAGATTCCATCAAGCGGGCTGGGGCGTAGACGAGCCATGCGCGGGAGAGCCGGGCGGGGCGCCGGGACTGGCAATTTGTGTTGCAGGATTGCCACGAGATGACAGAATATTACAAAAATGCGCAGACTCGAGACACAATCAGGGCGGAACTCCATGCAGCAATCCCTCCAGCCACTCGTGCCGGCGCCGCTGGCCTATCGGCCGAAGCGAACCCATACGGACCTGTTTTCAGCCCTGATTCGCGCCTCGCGCGAATTTGGCCCCGGTAGGACGATCATCGTCGATGGGGACGAACGGGAGCTCTCCTACAAGGAAATCATCCGGGCGAGCTTTGCGCTCGGCTCGGCCCTGAAAAAGGGCACGAAAAAGGGCGATGCGGTCGGCGTCATGCTGCCGACGGGCGCGGGCGCGGTGATCGCATTCTTTGCGCTGAGTGCGTTCGGGCGCGTGCCAGCGATGCTGAACTTCACGGCAGGCTCCAAGAACCTGAAAGCCGCGATGAAGGCGGCGAATGTGACACGCATCATCACGGCGCACAAATTCGTGGAGCTCGGCGGGCTGGAGACGTTGATCGCGGACCTGAGCAAGGCGGCGGAGATCATCTATCTTGAGGATGTGCGCGAGGGGCTCTCGCTCGGCAACAAGCTGACGGCGGTGGCGGGCAGCCTGCTGCCGGGGATGGTGGCGGCGCGGCCGGGACACAAGAAGCCGGGCGTGATCCTCTTCACTTCGGGCACTGAAGGCGAGCCGAAGGGCGTCGTGCTGAGCCATGAGAATGTGATGGCGAATGTCGAGCAGGTGCGCGCGCATATCGGGCTTGGTCCGGATACGGATGTGTTGTTCAACCCTCTGCCGACCTTCCATTGCTTCGGGCTGACGGTGGGCGCGGTGTTGCCGCTGATTGCGGGCATCAAGGTGTTGTTCCACCCCTCCCCGCTGCAGCCGAAAGAAATCATCCGCCGCATCAAGGAGAGCAAGGCGACGATCCTGCTGGCGACGGACACGTTCATTTCGCAATATGCGCGCACGGCGAGCGGTGGCGACCTCAACTCCATCCGCCTCGCAGTCTGCGGCGCCGAGCGCGTGAAGGACGAGACGCGCGCCTATGTGCGCCGGAAGTTCGAGATCGAAATCCTGGAGGGCTATGGCGCGACGGAGGCTTCGCCGGTCGTGGCTGCGAACAAGTGGGAGAATAACCGTCCGGGGACGGTCGGCCTCTTGATGTCGGATATGGAATCGAAACTGGTGCCGGTGGAAGGGATTCCCGAGGGTGGGCGGCTGTTGATCCGCGGGCCGAATGTGATGCTGGGCTACCTGCGCGCATCGAACCCCGGCGTGATCGAGAAGCTGCCCGGCGGCTGGCACGATACAGGTGATATCGTTTCGATCGATCAGGACGGCTTTATCCGCATCATGGGCCGCGTGAAGCGGTTTGCGAAAATCGGCGGGGAAATGGTGTCGCTGGCGGTGGTGGAGAATTGCGCAGCCGCCGTGTGGCCGGACAACATGCATGCGGCTGTCACCCTGCCCGACCCGAAAAAGGGCGAACAGGTCATCCTGCTGACCGACGCGCCCAATGCAACGCGCGATCCGATCCTCAGCTGGGCGCAGAGCCACGGCGTGCCGGAAATATCCGTACCGAGACGGGTATTCAGGATCGGGGAGGTGCCGGTACTCGGCACTGGCAAGGTCGATTACAGTGCAGTGCAGGCCGCAGCCGAGCGGCTGATGAACGAGTAGGGTTGCGGGGCTTCCTGCACCCCCGCGTTCGTCACACCCGATGCGCGCGCGCGCATCTGGGTGCCTATCTCCAGACAACTCGGCTCCGCGCAACGGATACGGCAGGAGATGGGCGCCCAGATGGCCTGCCGGCCATCAGGCGTGACGAAACACCCTGAAGCAGTAAAGGAAGTTCAGGCCGCGTGGGCGGCGGCGGATTCGGTTTCGTTGAAGAAGCCCTGTATGATTCCAGCGGTTTCGGCAGCGCGGGTGACGAGGAAAAGGTGGCCGCCGCCTTCGATGACATGAAGGCGGGCATCCGGCAGGGCGAAGTTGAGGATGTGGCCGTTCGCCAGCGGAACGATGGAGTCAGCGTCGCCCATGATGACCAGCGACGGCATCTTCAGGAAACGGATGAAAGGCAGGCTGGACCATCCCGCGAAGGCGAGCAGCTGATAGAGATAGCCTTTGGGATCGGGCGGCAGGAGGCGCTCGATATGACCATCCGAGGACGGATCAGCCATGTCGCCATAGAGTTGGGCGAAGTTCTCGCGCATGAAATCCGGATCGGTATAGCGGCGCGTGTCAGCCATTTTTGACAGCGAAGCCGGGCGCCCGGGAACCATCGTCATGCCGGCGGTGGTTGCGCACAGGATGAGCCGGCGCACGCGGGTGCGGTACTGGAAGGCAAATTGCTGGGCGAGCGCGCCGCCCCAGGACACGCCCATCACATCCATCTCGCCGATGCCATAGAGATCAGCGAGCTTGCGGATCCAGCGGGCGAGCATCCAGTGGCGGTAGGGCCACTGTGTGACCGGGCTGAGGCCGACACCGGGCACGTCGAGGGTGAGTATCTCGCGGTCCGGGAACATGTCACCGAGGCCGAAAGCGAGTTCCATGTTGGCGCCGATGCCATTGAAGAACAGCAGCGGCGGCCCTGCGTGCGCGCCCCGGACCGGCCAGTGTGCGGCGCGCAGGGTGATCCCATCGATATCCTGCACCTTGATATCGGGCGTGCGGAGGAGTTGTGGCATGTTCGGGCGGAGTCCGGTGCTGGGCCTAGTCGTTGAAGACATATCGGCCGGGGGCCGCATAGATAGGCGGGAAGGCTTCATTGCCCAAGGCTTTGGGCGCGGGCTTCTGCTTTCCGGCGCGGGCCTTCAGCCATTCGCCCCAGAGCGGCCACCAGGAGCCAGACTGCTCAGTTGCGGTCGCAGCCCATTCATCCGGCGTCGGCCTGATTTCCGTGTTGCGGTAATACTTCGCCTTCGGATTACCCGGCGGGTTGATGAGGGATCGCAGATGGCCGCTGGAAGAGAGGATGAACTCCACATTCTTCGAGCCGAGCAGGCCCGGTGTGCGGTAGCAGGCCTTCCAGGGCGTGATGTGATCGGTGACGCCGGCCACAACGAAGGCATCGGCCTTGATCTTGGTAAGGTCAGCGAGGTGGCCCGCCACTTCAACCTCGCCCGGACGGTCAAAGGGCTGATGCAGGGCAATGTCGAGATAGTCCGAATGCAGCTGCGCCGGCAGGTTCGTCGTATCATTGTTCCAGAACAGAACGTCATAAGGCGGAGGATCTTCGCCCATCAGGTAATTGTTGACGACATAGTTCCAGACAAGGTCGTTCGGGCGCATCCAGGCAAACATCCGGGCAAGGTCGTCGCCCTTCAGGATGCCCCGCATCTTTGACATCTTGCGCGCAATCTCGAGGCTGCCATCGGAGGCGATCTGGCCAATATCGCTGTCTTCCCGCTGCGGATTGAGGACGCAGACCATGAAGGTCAGCGAATTGATGCGCTTGTCGCCGGCGGCAGCGAGGAGGCTGGCGAAGGTGGCAGTTGTGATGCCGCCAGAGCATGCGCCGGAGACGTTGATCTTCGCCGATTTCGTCACCTGGCGGATGACTTCGCTCGCCTGCAGAAGGCTGTCGATGTAATCGGACATTCCCCAATGAGCGTGCTTCTTCGTCGGATTGCGCCAGGAGATGACGAAGACCTGCTGCTCCATCGCGAGCAGGAACTGAACCATCGACACCATAGGGGTGAGGTCCATGGCGTAGAATTTATTGATCTGTGGGGGGATGATCAGGATCGGAGTGCGGTAGACCTTTTCGGTCAGCGGCTGATACTGGATCAGCTCCAGCATCTCGTTCTTCCAGATCACCGCGCCTTTGGAGGTCGCAAGGTTCTCGCCAACCTTGAAGGGGCGCTTGTCGACCTGGGCCGGCAGGCCGCCATTCTTGGTCAGGTCGTCATAAAGGTTCTTCATGCCTTTCAGCAGCGACAGGCCGCCGGAATCGACGATGCGCTTGGTGGCAGCCGGATTGCCGATCAGCGTGTTGGTGGGCGCCAGCGCGTCGGTGATCATGCCCATGACGAATTTGGCGCGGGCGTGCTCAAGCTCGCCCATCTTCACTTCGCTGACCCAGTCATTGAGGTGTTCCTGGGTGGCGAGATAGGCCTGCATCCCGCGCTTGTAGAACGGGTTGTGCTGCCAGGCGGGATCCTTGAAGCGGCGGTCCTTGGGGTCAGCCGAGCGGGCGGACTTGCCGAGGAGGATCTCGGTGTTCTCCGCAGCGATCTTGCGCATGGCCCGGGCGGTAGTCACCGGGTTGGTCATGGTCGAGCGCAGCATCATCGTGACGGCGCCGAGCAGTTCCTGACGGTTGATGCCGCCGAGCAGCGGGTTCAGCGCCGTCGTGTTCATAGCCGCATTGCGGGCGATTTCGTCCTCGGGTGACGCCATGGTTCCTCTCCTCCCCTCTCGCCGGCCGTCCCAGCCCGGAGGGGGCACGGCGCCGGTTATTAACCCTTTTATCTTGCGTTTCAGCAAAGATTGATGGGTAATTTCTGTGCCAGAATTCGTTTCACAGTCAGTTTTTCCTGTCAAACTGAAGCTCTGGCCATGAAAACGCGCGACCGCATCCTGCATGTGAGCCTTGTTCTCTTCAATGAAGAGGGCGAGGCGCAGCTATCCTCGGTCGATATTGCGAATGCGCTGGAGATAAGCCCCGGTAATCTTTACTATCACTTCAAGGGCAAGGACGCGATCATCCGGGCTCTGTTCGACCGGTTCGAGGAAGAGATGCGGGTCATCCTCCGGGGGTCGAGCGGGCATGTGGCCTCGATCGAGGACAATTGGGTCTATATCTACATCCTCCTTGAGGAGATTTACGACTTCCGGTTCTTCTACCGGGATCTCGCCGGCCTTGTCGGCCGGTATCCCGATCTCGGGGCCCGGTTCCGGGCGCTGGTGGCCGAGCAGAGGCAGGCGATCCTGCGCATTGTCGGCGACCTTGAGAAGCTGGGCCTGATCGAGATTGATGCGCGCCTCAAAGGCCCTCTGACAGACCAGATCCTCACGACACTGACCTTCTGGCTCGCCGGTGACGCGCTCTCGCGCGAGACGCATGACGGGCCAGACCTGATCCACCAGACAGTGTACCAGGTGATGTGCCTGATCGTTCCTTACATGGGCGAGGCGGGGCCAGCGGCGCTGGGCGCGATGATCCGCCACCTCGAAACGGCCCGCAGCTGAAGCCAGGGGCAAGACGGGCCGGAACATGTCCGGCCCGCTCAGTGTCGTTCGGGCTTAGCCTGCGAGTGTTTTCGCCTGGCCGGCCCAGTTGTTTTTCAGCACGCGGCCACGAGCGCCGATTTCGGCGTCGAGGGCTTCGAGCTCTGCCTTCTTCAGCGCGGCGATCTGAGCGAAACGGGTGATGCCCTTCTCGTTCAGCTTTTTCGCCATGGCCGGGCCGAGACCCTTGATCTGGGTCAGGTCGTCCGGGCCTTCGACCGGTGCGGTGACGGCCTTGGCCACCTTGCTGACGCGCTTTGCGGCGCGCTTTGCGGTTTTGGCGACATCGGCGCCGGTTTCGGCGGCGACAGCTTCGATCTCCGCCGTGAGGCGGGCGAGGCGGGCTTTCAGGTGAACGTCACCGGCTGCGGTGCGGGCCTTGGCGGCGACGCCGGCCACTTCGTCTTCAAGTTTGTCGACGCGGCGGGCGAACGCTTCGCGCGCGGTGTCGAGACCCTTGACGCCGAGCAGGCCGCGCATCCGTTCCATACGGGCCTCGAACTGGTCGCGGGCTTTCGCCTGGGCATCGCGGGCAGCCTCCACGGCTTTCGACATACGGCCCGAAGCGCGGTTCAGGCGCTCGTCAGCCGAGAGGCGGCCCCGCACGTCCTTCTCGATTTCCGCGCCGCGCTTGACGAGGTCTTCGAAGAGCTCGGCAGACTGCTTGTTCACGACAGTCGCGCTGGCGAGGGCCGTGTCGTAGGCCTTGCCATAGGCACCGACGCCGGCGAGCCAGATCTTGTAGGCGAGTTCGGCCGACTGGGCCTCGACTGCCTTGCCGGTGGCCTGCGCCTTGGCGCGGGTTGCGGTCTTTGCTTTGGTCTTTGCCATGTTGGTCTCCCTGGCAGCTTGTTCCATGCGAGCCGAGATAGGGAAAAAGTCTAGAAAGCGCATACTAATCGCGGCTTGAGCGCTTGAATCCCGCGGCGGAAGGCCTCTATCCAACTGGAGCAGAAACCAGAGGAGAGACCGATGAGCGCTGTTGAATATACAGTGGATGGCCAGACCTATGAGGGCTGGCTGGTAATGCCGGACGGCAAGTCGAATGTGCCGGTGGTGGTGATTGCGCACGCATGGGCGGGCCTCGGCGAGAACGAGAAGCAGAAGGCTGCGATCATCGCGAAAGAGTTCGGCTATGCAGCGTTCGCAGTGGACGTTTATGGGAAGGGCAAGCGCGGCACGACGGTGGAAGAGAACCAGGCGCTGATGAACCCTCTGGTGGGCGACCGGGCAGAACTGCAGAAACGCCTCGCCGGCGGGCTGATGGCGGCAAAGGCGCAGCCGGGCGTAGATGGCTCAAAGGCGGCGGCCATCGGGTTCTGTTTTGGCGGACTTTGCGTGCTGGACATGGCGCGCGCGAACCAGGATGTGCTGGGCGTGGCTTCTTTCCATGGCCTGTTCCGGCCGGCGGAGAATATCCCTCAGCCGAAGATCACGGCGAAGGTGCTGATCGAGCATGGCTGGCTGGACCCGATGGCGCAGCCGCAGGACGTGCTGGCGATTGCGAAGGAGTTCGAGGGCGCCGACTGGCAGCTGCACGCGCATGGCCGGGCTTATCACTCGTTCACGACGCAGGGCGCGAACAACAAGGAGATGGGCACGGTGTATGACGCCGATGCCGACCGCCGCAGCTTCGCCTACCTCAAGACGTTCCTGACGGAGGTTTTTGGCTGAACTTTTGGGGTTTAATCCGGGTACGGAGGGGCGGAGCCGCACGGTTCCGCCCCTTTTTTAGGCCGGTGATGGCAGGAGATGGGCTCCCAGACCAGCTACGCTGGTCGGGAGTGACGAACACCGAGCAGATCGAATTGATCGCTCAGTCTGCCCGCAGGGCGTAGCCGGCGGAGCGGACAGTGCGGATAGGGTCGTCGCCGCCGGCCTGGCGGAGCGCCTTGCGCAGGCGGCCGACATGCACGTCCACCGTGCGCGCCTCGACATAGACATCCGAGCCCCAGACCGTGTCGAGGAGCTGTTCGCGCGAGAAGACGCGGCCCGGATGCTGCATGAAATAGTCGAGAAGGCGGAACTCTGTCGGGCCGAGATGGATGTCCTCGCTGTTGCGGGTGACGCGGTGGGCGACGCGGTCGATCTCAATATCCCCGACGGTGATGCGGTCTTCCTTGAGGCCCGGGCGGATGCGGCGCAGGACCGCGCGGACACGGGCCATCAGCTCGATCGTCGAGAAGGGTTTGGTGACGTAATCATCGGCGCCGGTATCGAGCCCCCGGATCCGGTCGCTTTCCTCGCCGCGCGCCGTCAGCATGATGATCGGCAGGTTCGGATTGACGCCAGTGGCGCGCACGCGGCGGCAGATCTCGATGCCGGAAACCTTAGGCAGCATCCAGTCGAGCAGCAGGAGATCGGGCGCACGCTCCTCAATCATCATCAGCGCTTCTTCACCATCGGCGGCGACGCTGACCTCGTAATCCTCCTTGCGGAGATTGTAGAGCAGGAGTTCAGACACTGCGCTTTCGTCTTCTGCGACCAGCACATAGGGTTTCATCGTTCAACTCCGGATACGCGTTACGCCTCGCCTCCCCTACACCTGGTCCAGCTTCGGCCGTTCCAGGGCGGAGAGGTATTCGCCGGTCGCCTGATAAAAAACGAACTCGGCGATATTCGTGCAATGATCACCAATACGTTCCAGGTTCTTGGCGATGAACAACATGTGGGCGCCGGCGGAAATGCGGCGGGGATCCTCGATCAGATAGGTGAGCATCTCGCGGAAGACGGCGTTGTAATGCTGGTCAACATCGTCATCACTGGCCCAGACATCACGGGCGAGGTTGGGATCGGCGGACCCGTAGGCATCGAGCACCTGGTTCAGCTGGCGAGACACGGGGCGCGACATGCGCAGGATGGCATTACGCATCTCGGCGCTGACATAATCGTCGAGCTTCAGCGCGCGCTTGCCGATGTTCTTCGAGAGGTCGGCAATCCGCTCCAGCTCGCCCGCAATCTTCAGGGCGGAAAGGATCAGCCGCAGATCATGGCCCATCGGCTGGCGGCGGGCAATGAGGCTGACGATCTGCTTTTCGACATCGGCCTCGATGGCGTCCACTTCAGGATCGCGCTGGATGACCACTTGCGCGAGGGCAAGGTCGTTCGCGCTGAGCGCCCGGCAGGAGTCCGTAATCATGGTCTCGGCGATGCCGCCCATGCGCATCAGATCGGCAGAGAGCTTTTCAAGTTCGTCAGAATAAGCCGAGACGATGTGTTCGGACATGTGTGCCTCCGTCAGCCAAACCGGCCGGTGATATAGTCCTCGGTGCGCTTTTCGCGCGGGTTCGTGAATATCTGGGCAGTGTCGCCGAGCTCCACGAGATGGCCCAGATGGAAGAATGCCGTGCGCTGGCTGACTCGGGCCGCCTGCTGCATGGAGTGGGTGACGATGATGATGCAGTAGCGCTTGCGCAGCTCGTCGATCAGTTCCTCGATGCGCGCGGTTGCGACCGGGTCGAGCGCCGAGCAGGGCTCGTCCATCAGGATGACTTCGGGGCTGACGGCAATGGCGCGGGCGATGCAGAGCCGCTGCTGCTGGCCGCCGGAGAGGCTGGTGCCAGGCGCCTGCAGGCGGTCCTTCACCTCTTCCCAGAGGCCGGCGCGGCGCAGGGATTTCTCGACGATGGCGTCAAGGTCTTCCCGGCCGGAAGCGAGGCCGTGAATGCGCGGGCCATAAGCGATGTTGTCATAAATCGATTTCGGAAACGGGTTCGGCTTCTGGAACACCATGCCCACCCGTGATCGCAACAGGACCGGGTCGACGGACGGATCGTTGATATCCTGCCCCTCCATCAGGATCTCGCCTTCTACGCGGCAATTCTCAATCGTGTCGTTCATGCGGTTGAGACAGCGCAGGAAGGTGGACTTGCCACAGCCCGACGGACCAATCAGGGCGGTGACCGCCCGGTCAGGGAAGCTCAACGAAACGCCATGGATGGCTTCGGTCTCGCCATAGAACACACGGATATCCCGGCAGTCGATGCGCGGGGCGCCATTGGCGGTTGGCTCAGCCGGGGCGGAGGCCTGAGGCGATTGAACTGTATCCATTACCATCTCCGCTCATACTTGCGTCTCAGGAATACCACCAGACCGTTCATTGCCAGAAGGAAGATGAGCAGGATGACAATCATGGCCGATGTCATCGGTTCCCAGGCACGTTCGGCATTATTCGACCAGCTAAAGATCAGCACGGGCAACACGGTCGACTCGTCGCTCGGCCCGGAGGGCACGTCGCCGACAAAAGCGACCATGCCGATCAGCAGCAGCGGCGCGGTTTCGCCCAGCGCGCGGGCCATGCCGAGGATGGCGCCGGTGAAGATGCCGGGCGCGGCGAGTGGCAGGACGTGGTGGAACACCGTCTGCATCGGCGAGGCGCCGACTGCGAGGGCGCCGGCCCGCACCGAGGGCGGCACCGCCTTCAGCGCAGCGCGCGAGGCAATGATCACCACCGGAAAAGTCATCAGCGCCAGCACGAGGCCGCCGACAATCGGCGCAGATCGGGGCATCCCAAGGAAGTTCAGGTAAAGCGCCGCGCCAAGCAGGCCAAACACGATTGATGGCACAGCGGCGAGGTTATTGATGTTGACCTCGATGAAATCCGTAACCCGGTTCTTGGACGCGAATTCCTCAAGGTAGACCGCCGCGAGGATACCGATGGGGATGGCAACAAGGGCGGTGATGATCAGCGTCAGGAAGGAGCCGACAATGGCCGCAAGGCCGCCGGCGAGTTCCGGATAGGTGGAGTCCGTGTTGGTCAGCAGCGACCAGCGCGGCACGCGGTCAATGCGGCCTATGTCCTGCAGCGCCAGGGTCCAGGCGATCTGACGGTCCGTGATTGGCCGGCGGGCCTCCGGCAGGTCCAGCAGGCGCAGGACGAGGCCGCTGGCCGCGCGGAAATCATCCAGCGATCCGGTCAACAATTCGAGGCGGGCACTGCCTGCGGTGATGTCCGAGAGGCGACCGGTCGAGCGGCCCGAGGTGATGAGGACGGAGATGTCCTCCTCCAGGGCGCCTTCGGAAAGTTTGAGTGTGATCGGCGCGGTGAGGGAGGCGAAGGCATCCGGGCCGGAGAGGCGGGCCGACACATCATCCAGTGCTTCGAGCCCGGTAATTGCGCCGGAGCGATAGCGGCGTTCGCCGATGCCCTGGCGTTTCAGGTAGAGGTCGAGATCGTCATTCAGCGGTGCCCGGAAGGTGATGTCACTGCCGATCAGTTCGGGCTGGCGGGCGACCTTTCGGGCGG
The DNA here is from genome assembly GCF_046313735.1 of Hyphomonas sp. Taxonomy (GTDB): domain Bacteria; phylum Pseudomonadota; class Alphaproteobacteria; order Caulobacterales; family Hyphomonadaceae; genus Hyphomonas. Next base: position 71,722 of record NZ_JBKBXW010000005.1, on the reverse strand, counting down.
TGGGCAGGACTGCAAGCCGGGTCAGGAAGTCCGAGATCTCGCGGCGCGAGGCACGGTCGGAATCGGATTCCGGGAAAGTGGCGATCAGGTTGTCTCTGGCGATATAGTAGAAGCCATCGACATTGCGGGCGATGTCGTCCGGCTGGTCCTCCCCGGGCGGGGCGATCAGGTCGCGGTCCAGCGTGACGCTATAGGTGACGACATGGTAGGTCGCCGCGGACACCGCCTGCGCGCCAATCGAGACCGCGAGCAGAACGAGCGCGCTGAGCGCCAGCACGATCGCGCCGAGCCCGTAATAGCGAAAGCGCAGATCGGCGGCGCGGCGGCGCTTGAGGCGCCGGACGGCGGCCTCGGTGCTGAAGGTGGGGATGGCCGGATCAGTCATACTTTTCCCGGTATTTCTGCACGACGCGCAAAGCGATGACGTTGAACACAAGCGTGACCGCAAAGAGCACAAGGCCGAGCGCGAAGGCGGAGAGGGTTTTCGGATCGTCGAAGCCGGTCTCGCCGGTCATCAGCGAGACGATCTGGACGGTGATGGTGGTGAGGTCCGTGGTCGGGTCCATCGAGATGCGGGCACTCTTGCCGGCGGCCATCACGACGATCATCGTCTCGCCAATCGCGCGGGATACAGCGAGCAGGAGCGCGGCAATGATGCCGGGCAGCGCTGCCGGGATCACAACCTGGCGGACGGTTTCTGACTTGGTGCCCCCGAGGGCGTAGGAGCCATCGCGCAGGGTCTGCGGCACGGCATTGATCACATCATCAGAGAGGGATGAGACGAATGGTATCACCATGATGCCCATGACGATACCGGCGGCGAGCGCGCTGGTCGGCTGGGCGGCCAGCAGCGGCTCGCTGGCGATTCCGGCGGCCATCAGCGTCTCGTTGATCCAGACGGCGCCCGCGCGCACAGCCGGGGCGACGACCAGCAGCGCGAAGAAGCCATAGACCACGGTCGGGATACCGGCGAGGATTTCGAGGATCGGCTTCACCCAGGCGCGGGTCTTCGGGCCCGCATATTCCGAAAGGTAAATCGCCGAGAACAGGCCGATGGGCGCGGCGACAATCATCGCGATCAGCGCGATCATGAATGTGCCGAAGAAGAGCGGCAGGGCGCCGAACTCAGCTTCTGTCTGGGCGTTCCAGCGGGTGCCGAACAGGAATTCCCAGATCGGCACCGCGCGGAAGAACTGGATGCTTTCATACAGCAGCGACGCGATGATGCCGACGGTGGTCGCGATGGCGACACCCGCGCAGAGGAGCAGCACGCCCTCCATGCCCCGCTCCACCACGGCCCGGGCCCGGAACTGGGCGGCCAGGCGCCGGCGCGCCCAGAACGCGGCCGCGGCGGCCGCCAGGACAACAAGAATGAGCAGGACGAGGTTCAGAGTCCCGCGGATTTCGAGGTAACGGTTGGTGACCGCCGCGAAGACCGGATCGGTCGTCCCGGTGCTGCGCGAGAACGCCGCCAGCGACACCGCGTCCAGATAGACTTTCAGCTCAGGTTCGGACAGCAGGCCGAAGGCCGCCGGAAGCTCGCCGGAAAGATGCTCCCGTACCAGCGATTCGGCGCCGAAAAGGTAAAACAACGCGGCCAGCAGCGCCGGAAGGGCCGCGAACATCGCCACATAGTAACCATGATAGTTCGGGCGTGAATGCAGCCCGCCGCCTGCCGCAATCAGCGCTTCTGCCCGGACGCGGCCGAGAAAGAACGCAATGGACGCGATGACAGCGAGCAGGGCAATCAGGAGCCAGCCCATCGGCAAATGGCCGAGCGTCTGAAACATGACAGTCCTTCCGGGTGGAGCGAGCCCTCCCATAGTAGCGCCGCGCGACAGTTATGTGACAATCTTCTGTATTTCGCAGCCGGTGCTGCCGTATTGCGCAGGGGCCCCAAAACCGCCATGTGTGCCGGATGACAGACACTCAGGCAGAAACAACGCTCTGGCACGGCACAACGGTGCTGGCGGTGCGCAAGAACGGCAAGCTGGTCATGCTGAGCGATGGCCAGGTTTCGATGGGCCAGACCATAATGAAGGGGAACGCGCGCAAGGTGCGCCGGATTGCCGGAGGGGCGATTCTGGCGGGCTTTGCCGGGGCAACGGCCGATGCGTTCACCCTGTTCGAACGGCTTGAGACCAAGCTGGAGCGCTTTCCCGGCCAGCTGCAGCGGGCCGCTGTGGAACTGGCCAAGGACTGGCGCACCGAGCGCTACCTTCAGAAGCTGGAGGCGCTGCTAATCGTGGCGGACACCGCCTCGACGCTGGTGATCACCGGCGCTGGCGATGTGCTGGAGCCCGAATATCCGGTCGTCGCGATCGGATCGGGCGGCAATTATGCCCTCGCCGCAGCACGCGGGCTCTTCGACTATGAGCAGGACGCCGAGCTGATCGGGCGCAAGGCGATGCAGATCGCCGCGGACATCTGCGTCTACACCAATGACCATTTCAGCCTGGAAGTGCTGGAGGGCTGACCGCCGGCCCCCTGCCCTTCCTGAAGGCCCTGATGCGGGATTCCCTGATGAAACACCTGACCCCTCGCGAAATTGTCGCGGAACTCGACCGTCACATCGTCGGACAGGCCGCCGCCAAGCGCGCCGTTGCCATCGCGCTGCGCAACCGGTGGCGGCGCAAGCAGGCGCCCGAGGCTTTGCGCGGCGAGATCACGCCGAAGAACATCCTGATGATCGGCCCGACCGGCGTGGGCAAGACAGAAGTTTCCCGCCGCCTCGCGCGGCTGGCCAATGCGCCATTCCTGAAGGTGGAGGCGACGAAGTTCACAGAGGTCGGCTATGTTGGCCGGGATGTGGAACAGATCGTGCGCGACCTGGTGGAGGCGGCCATCGCGATGATCCGCGAGCAGAAGCGCGCAGGCGTCGAGCCGCAGGCGCGCGACCGGGCGGAGGAACGCCTGCTGGACGCGCTCGTCGGCGCCGAAGCGCAAAGCTCGACCCGCGAAGTGTTCCGCCGGAAGCTGCGCGCGGGCGAACTCGACGACAAGGAAGTGGATATCGACTTTGCCGAGACCGGCGGGCCGATGCAGATGTTCGACCTGCCGGGGCAAGGCGGGTCGATGGGCATGATCAATCTGGGCGAGATGCTCGGCAAGGCGATGGGCGGGCGCACCAAGCGCGTGCGCACGACCGTGGCCGAGGCGGCAAAGCCGTTGCTGAACGAGGAAGCCGACAAGCTGGTGGATGAAGACCAGATCGTGCGCGAGGCGGTCTCGGCGGTGGAGGAGGATGGCATCGTCTTCCTCGACGAGATCGACAAGATCGCCGCGCGCAAGGATCGCGGCGGGGCGGATGTGAGCCGCGAGGGCGTGCAGCGCGACCTGTTGCCCCTGATCGAAGGCACGACCGTTTCGACCAAGCGCGGGTCGGTGAAGACCGACCATATCCTGTTCATTGCCTCAGGCGCGTTCCATGTGTCGAAGCCGTCCGACCTGCTGCCGGAGCTTCAGGGGCGCCTGCCGATCCGGGTAGAACTGGAGGCGCTGACGCGCGAAGACCTTCGCCGCATCCTGGTGGAACCGCAGGCCAGCCTGATCCGCCAGTATGAGGCGCTGATGGCGGCGGAGAATGTGACGCTGGTGTTCGAGGATGCGGCCATCGACCGGATTGCCGACCTTGCCGAGGCGGTGAACAAATCGGTCGAGAACATCGGCGCGCGGCGCCTGCAGACCGTGCTTGAGCGCCTGCTGGACGAGATCAGCTTCGACGCGCCCGACAAGGGCGGCGAGACCTTCACCGTTACCGCCGCCATGGTGGACGAGAAGGTCGGCAGCCTTGTGGGGAACGCGGACCTTTCGAAGTTCATTCTTTGAGTTGCGCCTCGTAAACCTCCGTATTCCAACCATTTCTGACTTTCCCTAGCTGACAGGATACCAGCGCCCAGACCCCGGAAAAAAGGAGCCACGCCATGCTTTACGTCGATACGCCCACGGAACGGGACATTGCCCGCCTGAACACGCTTGAGGGCGGCCTTTGTGTCTCGATCTACCTGCCGACGACGCCGCTGACGCAGAAGATCGGCAAGGCGCGGATCGAGTTCCGGCACCTCGTCAGCGAGGCGGTGCAACAGATGCAGGCGGCCGGCCATGACAAACGCATAGTGGGGGTGATCGAGATCAATCTGATGCATCTCGCCGATGATGACAGCTTCTGGCGCGTGCAGGCCAACAGCCTGGCCGTGTTCGCAACGCCCGAGGGCGTGACGACGTTCCGGCTTGCCAACAAGCTGAACGCGAATGTCGAAGTGTCTGACCGGTTCCACCTGTTGCCGCTGCTGCGCGCGGTGACGTTTCCGCATGAGGCCTTCATCCTGGCGGTCGCAGAGAATGGCGTGCGGCTGATCCAGATGTTCTCCGACATGCCGCCGAAGAAGGTGAAGGTGCCCGGCCTGCCCAAGGACGCCGCGAGCCATGCCGGCAAGTCGACCATCAATGACAAATCTGCCTTCACCCGCATCCACGGCGAGGAAGGCCAGCGCTTCCGCCACCTATCTTACTTGCGCGCCATCGACAGCGCGCTGCGGCCCGTGCTGAGCGGGCGCGACACGCCGCTGATCGTGGCAGCGGTGAACCCGCTCTCGCACCTCTATCCCCATGTGAACACCTATCACCGGCTGGCGGCGCAGCAGATCGATGTGAGCCCGGACAATACCAAGGACGCAGAACTGGCGCGTCTTGCCATTCCGGTTCTGGATGCAGTGTATGCGGACGAACTGAAAGTGGCGGCAGGGACCTTTGAGGCGCGCGCGGCCAGCGGGCGGACGGCAACGGACCTGACCGATGTGGCGCGGGCCGCAACGTTGGGCGCGGTCGATATGCTGTTTGCCGATCTCGATGACGCCCGCCCCGGCAGCATCGACGATGCAGGCCGGGTCAGTTTCGCCGAGGCTGAAACAGCGGAGACCTATGCACTGGTAGACGAGGTGGCCCGCCGCGTGCTCCTCAACGGTGGGCGCGTGATGGCGGTACGCAAGGGCGAAGTGCCGGGCGGCCGCTCGGTCGGCGCGGTGCTGCGCTATCCGGTCTGATCTGCCGGTCGCCTGACGGGCAGGTGCTTCTTGCCCCATTCCTTCATGATACGCAGGGCGGGGCCGAGTTCCTCGCCCCGCTCGGTCAGGACGTAATCATACCGTTTCGGGGCGGAGGAATAGAGGCGGCGCTCCAGGATGCCAGCCTCGACGAGGCGTTTCAGCCGGTCGGCGAGGATGTGCCGGGTCATGCCGCCCGAGGCGGCAAACTCCTCGAACTTCGACTTGCCAAGGAAACAGTCGCGCAGGATCAGCAGCGTCCAGCGGTCGCCGACCACGGACAATGTGCGGGCAACCGGGCACCAGTTATCGTTGAGGTCTGACCATTTCATGCGCGCATTCTAGCGCAGAATCGCCAAAGTTCCAGAAAGAAACGCTTTTTCCGGAGGTTCAGGCCGAAATGCCCGCCGCCTCGGCCAGCGACTTGTAGGAAGTGGCGGGACGCGGGCCGATATGGCTGATGACCTCGCCGGCGGCAATGTGGCCGAGCCGCGCGCAGGTGGCGAGAGGCAGCCCCCGGGCCATGCCGAACAGGAAGCCGGCGGCGTACTGGTCCCCGGCCCCGGTTGTATCGACCACTTCGCTGACAGGCTCTGCGGGCACGATAATCGGGGTGCCCTCGCCGATGACAACGGAGCCCTTGGCGCTGCGGGTGACGGCGGCAATCGCGCTCTCCGACTGCAGCGCCCGCAGCGCTTCGTCGAAATTGTCTGTCTCGTAGAGCGAGAGAAGTTCGGCTTCATTGGCGAAGACGATATCCGAGAAGCCTTTCACAAGGTGCCGGAAGCTCGCCCGGTGGCGATCTACACAGAACATGTCCGACAGGGTGATGGCGACCTTGCGTCCGGCTGCCCGCGCAACTTCAGCGGCATAGACGAAGGCTTCCTTCGCTTCGTCGCGGTCAAACAGATAGCCTTCGAGATACAGGATGGCGCTGTCGCGGATGAGGCCGGGGTCGACATCGTCGCGGGTGAACAGGACGGAGGCGCCGAGATAGGTGTTCATGCTGCGGTGACCATCCTCGGTGACGAAGATGACCGATCGGGCCGTTGCCGGGCCTTCCTCCAGCGGGCGGGTATGGAAGGGCACGCCGGCCTTCATCATCTCGCGCATGAACTGGTGGCCCAGCGTGTCGTTGGAGATCTTGCCGATATAGGCAGCCTTACCGCCGAAGCTGGAGATGCCCGCGATCGTGTTGGCGCCGGAACCGCCGGAAGTAATCACCGCGTCTTTCGCGAGCTCCGTCAGCTCCAGCGCGCGCGGCTCGTCCACCAGCTGCATCACATCCTTCATGATGCCGTGCTCGGCAAGGAAAGCATCATCGGCGCGGGCGAGGACATCCACGATGGCATTGCCGAGACCGGCGACATCATATTTCGGCTGGGACAAGGAAGCGGCCTCCGGAAGTGGCTGGGACAGATCTGACTTTACCGGCGCTTGCCAGAGGCAGGCCGTGGACACAAGGCCCGAGGCTGGCTAGAGCGCACGCCTTGCGAAACTGCCAGCCCGGAAGGCCGCCAGATGACAAAGATTGCCTACCTTGCCAGCCGCGTGACCCTGCCCGGCTCAGCCATCCGCCGGACAGATGCGTTCGAGCATGATTTCACCATGGATGCGCTGCGCCCGGCTTTTGCCGCCCGGGGGATCAGCATTGAGGACGTGTCCTGGGACGACCCGAAGGCAGACTGGGCCGGCTATGAGGCGGTGATCATCGGGACGACCTGGGATTATTGGGACCGGCTGGAGGACTTTCTGGCGGCGCTGGAGCGGATCGAGGCCGTGACGCGGCTGTTCAATCCTGTCTCGCTGGTGCGCTGGAATGCGCGCAAGACATACCTCAAGGACCTTGAGGCGAAGGGTGCGAAGCTGATCCCGACGCTCTGGATCGACAGGTGCGGCGAAGCCGAGGCGCGGGCGGCCTTCGACACGCTGGGCGCGGAGCGGCTGGTGTTCAAGCGGCAGGTCGGCGCGGGCGCGAAGGGGCAGCATCTTCTGGCGCGCGGCGAGGCCGTGCCCGAAATGCCCCACCCGATGATGGTGCAGCCCTTCCTGCCGATGATCAAAGAGGAAGGGGAGCTGTCCTTCATCTTCATCGATGGGGAATTCTGCCACGCGCTGGTGAAGCGGGCGCAGCCGGGCGATTACCGCATCCAGTCGAGCTATGGCGGGCGGGAAGAGGCAATCCAGCCATCGGCGGAAGACCTTGACGCTGCAAAGGCAGTGATCGGCACGCTGGACGCGGCCCCGCTCTATGGTCGGGTGGACATGCTGCGCGGCGCCGATGGCGGGCTCCAGCTGATGGAGCTCGAAGTGATCGAGCCGTATCTCTATCCGAAGGAAGGCCCGGAGCTCGGCGAGCGGATGGCGGCGGCGATTGCGCGGCGGCTGGGCCGCTGACCGCTATTGCACGGCCCGGCAGCTGACGCCCGGCAGGGCGAACATCTCGTCCGTGCTCTGACGGCGAACGAAGCATCCCTCAGGCGTCAGCAACAGGTCGAACAGTTCCGGCATGGCGGGGCTGTTGCCTTCAAGCGGGGTTGGCGGCGGCGGCAGGACGGAGATGACGGAGTCGCGTGTCAGGTCGCCTGCACCAAGCTCAACCCGGCCGCGGCCGAGCGCTTCGGCCAGCACGCGCCGGAGGGTTTCGACCTCTTCGGCGCCTTCCGTTTCCAGTGTTGCAGGGCGCGCCGCCGTCTGGCACGCGCCAAGCACGGCGGCGGCAGAAACAGCCATCAGCAGGCGGAGGATCATCGCGGGCGCCTCGTCATTGCGGCAACGTCATATCGCGGTTGGTCTCGAAGATCGAGGGTCGCGGCGCTTCAAGCGGCAGGCCACCGGGGAGCCGCTCCACAACCGTCTGCGAGGGCGTGAGTTCTCCGGCAGCAGGGGATGGGCAGCTGAGCGTGGCCCGGTAGCCGAGCGCGGCGGAGAGAAGGCGTTCCTCAGGATCGCCGAGTTCCCTGCTGAAATCATCTGACACCTGGCATCCCGGCAGGCGAATGCCGAATGGCGCCGAAGAATTGTTCGGGATGAAGCCATCGGCATAGTCGCCAAAGCCCACATCATTCGTGCCCTGGAACTGGATGGTGTAGTAGGTCTCGCCGCAATTGTCCTGCGGGTAGAAGCCGAAGGGCTTGCCGCAGGTGGTGTTGCCGATGAGGACAACTTCGACCCCGATGCCGCGCAGGCCGTTGATGACCGCTTCGCTCGCGCTGCAGGTGCTGGCGGTGGAGAGGACGAAGACACGGGGCAGATTCAGTGCCGGAAGGGGCGTGCCGCTGGCGAGGGTGAAGCCCTGCCCGGTGCTGGAAAACGGAATGGGATTGTTGATCTGCCCCGTAACCGGATTGCGGTTGCCCGCTGCGGCATTGAAGCGGAGCCGCTCGAATGCCCGGCCCTGTGTGCGGGCCTGGCCGGCGATCATGTAGCTCAGCTGCGAGGCAACCGCGAGAAGGCCGCCGCCATTGTAGCGCAGGTCGAGCACAAGATCATTCACGCCGGCGGAACTCATCGCCAGCATCGCGTCATAAATTTCCCGCTCACTGACGAAGGGGCTGAATGTGTTGAACAGCACATAGCCGACAGGGCCGGTCGGCGTATTGATAACGGACGTGCGGTTCACAGGCTTTGGCGAAAGGTTCACCGATGTCATCGTGATCGAACGGGCTGCCCCGCCGGGGTTCTGCACTTCAAATGTCGTGGTCACGCCAGGCTGGGACGGGAACAGGGCGGCATTCAGCGCATTCACATCCGACTGAGAATTGGCATTCACAAGATCGATGCCATTGACGCGCAGGATCCGCGCACCGCGCACGAGGTTTGCCTGCCCCGAAACCACTGTCGAAGCCGGTGAATTCGGTTCGGTATATCGGATGCGGACATCTCGCGGCGGTGTATTGGAAAAGATCAGAAGGCTCGCGCCGTAGGTTGCACTCGGCGCGGCATTGCGGCGAGCAAGGAACTCGGTCGTCGGTTCGCTGAAATGGAAGTCGTCCTTCTCCTTGCCGGAGGGGGTCAGGGCGAAGGTGCGCAGGATGTTGAAATAGCTGCGCCGGTCCGCGAAGTCAGCCGGGTTGCGGTCCTGCACTTCGGTGTTCCAGAGATAGGTCTCATGCGTCCAGGAGCGCAGCCAGAACCGCTCCTCCAGAGCCGTGCCTGCCCGGTCCGGGAATGGGCGGCCCTCCATGTCGACGCCCGTGCGCGGGGCTGCACAGCGATCCTTGAACGTGCTTGCCGCTGCAAACACGCCCTGCTGCCAGGTGGGCCCGGAGCCGCCCGGCGGCGGGGGTGGAGGTGGCGGAGATCCGGGCGGCGCGCTGCTGCCGCCACCGCCGCCGGAACAGGCCGCCATGACAAGCAGCCCGGCAAGGGCCGCAACAAGCCGGCGCGGTTGCCGGGGAGCCGCTTTCCACAACCCTTGATGCATTGCGTCTTCATCCTCTGGTTCTGGCTTACTTCGGCAGACTTTCGGGAAGCGAGGCGGACGGGTCAAGTTGTATCTGCCGCCCTTCTCGGACGCTTCGGGCCAAGGCCTGCAGATTGGGCGGGATCCGGTGTCTTCGGTTTGTGCGCGCAGAGATGGGCGATGGCGCATTGCCAGCAGGCCGGGCTGCGCGCCTTGCAGACATAGCGCCCGTGCAGGATCAGCCAGTGATGCGCGCCCTTCTTGAAGTCCGGCGGGGTGATGCGCTCGAGGCCCGCCTCGACCTCGTCCGGGTTGCGGCCCGGGGCAAGACCGGTGCGGTTGGAGACGCGGAAGATGTGCGTGTCGACCGCAATGGTCGGCTCGCCGAAGGCTTCATTGAGGACAACATTCGCCGTCTTGCGGCCAACACCCGGAAGCGTCATCAGCGCTTCGCGCGTGCGGGGGACTTCGCCGCCGAACTCCTCGATCAGCTGGCGGCTGAGGGCTATGACGTTGCGCGTCTTGTTCCGCCACAGGCCGATTGTGCGGATGTGAGCGGCGACGCCTTCCTCACCCAGGGCGAGCATCTTTTCCGGTGTGTCAGCAATGGCGAACAGTTTAGCGGTCGCCTTGTTGACGCCGACATCGGTGGCCTGCGCAGAGAGCGCGACAGCGACCAGCAGCGTGAAGGGGTTGACGAAGTCGAGTTCCGTGCGCGGGTCAGGCCGGTCGGCGGCGAGGGCGGCGAAAAGTTCGCCGGCCTGCGCGCGGGTGAGCTTTGCGCGGGGGGGGCCGCGCTTGCGGCGGGCGGCGGGTCTGGGCGTATCAGGCATAGGGTGAGGCATAGAGCGCCCTTCCCGGCGTGCAAGGGCGTGCTAGGTTTTTAGCCTGTCCGGCCCCTGCCGGTGGAGGATACTGGCGCAGGCATGACCGACCCGGCCGAAACGATCTACATGGACGCTGTGCTGACGCCCAACCGGTCGCTCAGCCCGCAGGGGTTTCGGGTATTCATCGTGGCGATGGGCACGGGGTTTGCCCTGCTTAGCCTGTTGTTCTGGTCGATGGGCGCGCTGCCGGTCCTGGGCTTTTTCGGGCTGGACCTGCTGGCGATCTGGCTGGCGCTGCGCTGGTCGTTCCGCCAGCAGCGGGAAGAGACGCGGGTACAGGTCACTGCGCGGGCCGTGCGCCTGCACCACCGCGACGCGAAGGGCCGGGAGAAGCGCGCCGAGGTGCCCTCCGCCTTCGCCCGGGTCGAAATCGAGGAGCCCGCAGGGCCGCAAAGCTGGCTGCGGATCGAGCATGGCAACACCGCCTGGGTGATCGGACGCTTCCTGACGCCGGACGAGCGGACCGCCTTCGCAGGCGCCCTGCGACGGGCCATCGCGGCTGCACGAGCCGAGCGCCATCCGGGCTGATCACCGGCCATCGCGCGCCGCGCAAAAAAATGACGCAAGCGTCATGGTTTTTTCAAACAGGCTATGCTAAATACTCCTCATCAGGCGATTTGCCCCGATCAAGAGGGCCGGAACCAAGGAGGAGCAGGCATGGCTGCCGACACCGTTTCTTTCATCGATCATCCCGCGCTGCAGCGCCCGAAGGTGACCGAGCGCGAGCCGATGCACGCGACGAACCTGCACTTCAACGCGCCGATCCCGCCGGCCTCCGAAATCGATCTTTCGACGCTGAACCTTATTGACCCGGAACTGTGGCGCCGCGGCGGCTACTGGGACCGGTTCGAGCGGATGCGCAACGAAGCCCCCCTGCACTACTGCCCGGACTCCCCGGCTGGTCCCTATTGGTCCGTCACCCGCTACGACGACGTCATGGCGATCGACACCGACCACAAGCGCTTCTCCTCCAGCTGGGAGTATGGCGGCATCACGCTCGGGCCGCCGATCAATGACTTCGAAATGCCGATGTTCATCGCCATGGATGAGCCGCGCCATTCTGAACAGCGCAAGACCGTGCAGCCAGCCGTCGCGCCGGACATGCTGAAGGTCTATGAACCGCTGATCCGCTCCCGCACGCAGGGCCTTCTGGACAGCCTGCCGGTGAACGAACCCTTCGACTGGGTAGACACCGTCTCCGTCGAGCTGACGACGATGATGCTTGCGACGCTGTTCGACTATCCCTTCGAGCGCCGCCGCGACCTCACGCACTGGTCGGACACAGCGACCGGCCTGCACAACCCGGACATCTGCCCGGGCGGCGAGGAGCAGTGGAAAGCCGAGCTGATGCAGTGCCTGATGACCTTCATGGGCATCTATCAAGAGCGTCAGCAACAGCCGCAGAAGCCGGACCTAATGAGCCTGCTCGCGCATGGCGAGAAGACCAAGAACCTGACGCCGATGGAACTGCTCGGCAATGTGATCCTGCTCATCGTCGGCGGCAATGACACGACCCGCAACTCGATGACGGCTTCGGTCTATGCCCTGAACAAATTCCCCGGCGAGTATGCCAAGCTGAAGGCCGATCCCTCGCTGATTCCGAACATGGTGTCCGAGACGATCCGCTGGCAGACGCCGCTCGCCTATATGCGCCGCACGGCGCTGGAAGATGTCGAAATGCACGGCCAGACGATCCGCAAGGGCGACCAGATCGCCATGTGGTATGCTTCCGGCAACCGTGATGAGCGCTTCTGGGATCGCCCGAACGACTACATCATCGATCGGGCGGATGCGCGCCGTCACCTGTCCTTCGGCTTCGGCATCCACCGCTGCGTGGGCAACCGCCTCGCCGAGCTGCAGCTGCGCATCCTCTGGGAAGAGATCATGGAGCGGTTCGAGCATATCGAAGTGCTGGCCGAGCCCTCGCTGAACTCCAACGCCTTCGTGAAGGGCTACACCTGGATGCCGGTAATCCTGCACCCGAAATAATCCTGTCTGATATCTCCAGACACCCTTCGCCCGTCCTGCCACCGCAGGGCGGGCGTTCTCTTTCGGGGCCTCGTCAGAACTGGAAGTAGACGAATTCCTTCACGTCCGACATCAGCGACAGTGCGAAGATGAAGGCTGCGGCAGCGGCAACACCTGTTGCAATGCCGGGGGTGAAGCGCAGGCGCGTGGTGACTGGCGAGGTGTCCGTTGCGGAATTCTGCCGGTCGATGATTTCCTGGGAGTTCGGCAGGCAGAAGACGGTAAAGACGGCCAGCAGGTAGGGCAGCAGCTGGAAAACCTGGTTCACAAGCTCCGTCAGCCCGCCGCTGCGCAGCACACCCAGCGGCCCGGCGACGAGGATCGACTGGGCGAGCGCGTCGGCAGCCTCCGGCCCGATCAGCCCGTTGAAGCCGAACATGCCGCCCATGACCGACATGGCTGAGCCGAAGCTCGGCGCGGCGAAGAAGCACCAGGCGATCATCACGGCGATCAGCGTCAGGATGCGCGACGGCACGACACCGAGTTCAATGGCGCGGCCAGCCTTGGCCTGACGCTCGCAGAAACCGTTCCAGGCATGGTTGACCAGCAGGTAGGCCCCGTGCAGCCCGCCCCAGACCACGAAAGTCCAGGCCGCGCCGTGCCAGAGCCCGCCGAGCAGCATGGTGATGAACAGGTTCACCGACCTTCGCGTGCCGCCGCGCCGGTTACCGCCGAGCGGGATGTAGAGATAGTCGCGCAGGAAACGTGACAGCGTCATGTGCCAGCGCCGCCAGAAGTCGATGATCGAGTTCGCCTTGTAAGGCGAGTTGAAATTATAGGGCAGCCGGATGCCGAACATCCGGGCAAGGCCGATGGCCATGTCGGAATAGGCGGAAAAGTCGAAATAGAGACCGAGCCCGAACGCAGTTACGGCGAGCCAGGCCTCTCCGAAGCCCGGCGGTGATGCGGTGGCCGTTGCGAAGACCGGCGTGGCGAGGCTGCTGAGCGGATCAGCGAGGGCAAGTTTCTTGACGAGGCCGATGACGAAGAAGGCAACGCCTTCAGCGAACCGGTCCGGCTGGAAGCCGAAGGTGCGGTCGTCCTTCATCTGCGGCAGCAGTTCGTAATGGTGCACGATCGGCCCGGCGATCAGCTGCGGGAAGAACGACACGAACAGCATGTATTCGAACAGCGTGTATTTCGGGTCGTGGCCGCTCTGCAGGTCGGCGATGTAGGCGATCTGCTGGAAGGTATGGAACGAGATCGCGAGCGGCAGGATGACAGCGCCGATGGCAAAGTCGATGCCGGTCAGCGCCGTGACGGTTCCTGTCAGGAAGGTCGCGTATTTGAAATAGCCGAGCCCGGCGAGGTTTGCCGCGATGCCGCCCGCCGCCCACAAACGCGAGGTGGCTGCCCCCCGCTCCCGGCGCACCTTTATGATCTGCTGGCCGATAAAGTAGTTCGTGACGATCCAGCCGATGAGCAGCCCAAGGAAGGGCACGCTCCACCATCCATAGAAGACGAGCGAGGCGGCCAGCAGCCAGATGCGCGCAGACCTCGGCCCGCTCGCGCGCGCCAGCAGGAAGAAGCCGAGCAGCACGACCGGCAGGAACAGGAAGATGAAGACCTGCGAATTGAACAGCATGGCGCGTCAGCACTCCCCGTCCGGATCGCCGGGCGCGCATGGAGCTGGCGCCTCTGCCTCAAGGATCGCCTGCGCAATGAGCCGGCTGAAAGCAGCTTCATTCGGGTGCAGCAGGTGCATCGCGTCTGCGAATTGATCTGATGAGAGGTTCAGGGACCCGCCATCGACCAGCAGGACGTCGTCCGGCAAAGCGGCGCGCATGCGCGCCCGCCAGTCGGAGAGCAATTTCCCATCCGGATCCCGGTCCGCCTGCCAGCCGGGATCGATCGGCGCAATGGCCACAACCAGCCGGACGCCCCGGGCGCGCGTGAGCGCCTCAAGGCGTGTGAGTTCACTGTAACAGGCTTCTGAAATATTGAGGTCCGGCCACCAGTCGAACGGCTCCGCAAAAACCGCCGAGCCAAGTCCATCTTCGTGCAGCGCGACGCCGAACCCACCGGTGCCCCGCGACTTCTGGAAGGCGTAGGTGAATAGATGCATCGGCCGGAAGCCGGTGATGTAAGGCGCCCATTCCGGCACGCGCCGGTCAAACACCGCGCCGGCAAGTTGCCGATCAAAAAAGGCGGCGTCCCCCGGACGGCAGCCCTCAAAATCCTGCGGTATAAAGGAGGTCACGAGCGTGTCCAGTTGCGGCATACGCGGCAGCAGGAATTCTGTCAGATAGGCTGTCTGGTCTACATTCAGGAAACACGGGGCGGCATTCAGGGATGGTTTTCCCAGGCTTTCCTGAACGACCGACATGTCGAGATTGCGCCAGGTCGCCGACGAACCAACACTGGCAACCTCCACCGTCTCCAGATCCGTCTTGGATAGGAAGTCCAGCTTTCCGTCGATGCACCAGGTAGCCACGTAGGGCGGCGGCGCGAGCAGCCCGGCCCGCGCAAGGCCGGCATGTGCCGCTGCCGCTGCCAGAAGCCCGGCAAGGCTGCAGAGCGCAAAAGCGAGCAGGAAGATGCGCGCACTTCCGCTGGATTTCAGGCTCTCTGCCATGATCGCTCCGCTCCGCAGTTAGGCGCCTGTCGCGACGGTACGGAACGCCCCCCGTGCAACTCCTATGCCTTTTGCGGCAGACCACAAGACAAGCGGCGCGTTCAGACAACGAAGGCAACGGCACTGATTTCGCTGGATGCAGCCACGATCAAACGCTTGGCTGCCGCTGCGAAAGCCCGGCTAGCGAGGGGCAAACAAATCAAGGAGCCGCTCTCATGGATGTATCGACCGTTGTGGCAAAACGGATTTCGACGCGGGGCTTCCTGCCCGATGCCCTGCCATTGGAGGAGGTCAAAGCCTGGCTCACAGCAGCCCAGCGCGCGCCCTCTGGCGGGAATACCCAGCCCTGGCGCGTGATCGTGGTGACGGGTGAAGAGAAAGACAAGGTGATCAGCCTCGCCCAGACAAAGCTGGCGCAGAACCCGGCCGGTGAGCCGACCGACCGGCCGATTTATCCCAAGGGATTGTGGGAGCCGCATGAGGCGCGCCGCCGCCGGGTCGGCGAGATGCTTTATGAAGCGCTCGAAATCCCGCGGGAGGACCGTGCCGGGCGGATGGCCTGGTTTGCCAACAATTTCCGCTTCTTCGGCGCGCCGGTGGCGGTGTTCCTGGTGATCGACGAGCGGATGGGGCATGGCCAGTGGGGCCATGCGGGGATGTACCTGCAGACCCTCGCCCTGCTGGCCGAGGAGCGCGGCTGGGGCACCTGTTTCCAGGAATGCTGGGGAATCCTCCGCCCGAGCCTGAAGACGCATTTCGGCCTCGGCGAGACGGAGATGGTCTGGTGCGGCGTCGCTGTCGGCAAACCGGACCCCAATGAGAAGGCCAACCGCCTCTATGCCGAGCGTGCCCCGCTGGAAGAGGTCGCGGAGTTCCGGGGGTTCTGAGCCCCTGCCGCATTGCTGCCGGAATGGCGGGGTTTGATGGCGGCATGGTGACACGCCGTGCCTTTCTTGCGACGGGCCTTGCCCTGGCTACGCTGCCGGCCCTGCCTGCTGCGGCAGACCGCGTGCCGGGCTGGACGGCGCAACTGCTGGCTGCGGCGCGCGCGCAGATCGGTGTCACTCTGGGCTATGATCCAGCCTATTCCTCAATGAGCTATCCGGGCGGCGACGTCCCCCGCGAAACCGGTGTGTGTACGGATGTTGTGATCCGGGCCTATCGCGACGCTTTCGGGCTGGACCTGCAGCAGCTTGTGCACGACGACATGCGGGCAAACTTCTCGAGCTACCCCGCCCTGTGGGGACTTACGCGTACCGACCGGAACATCGACCACCGCCGCGTGCCGAACCTCGAGCGCTATTTCGAACGCAGCGGCCTGAAACGAGACATGCCCGGACGGCGGGAGGACTGGCAGCCGGGCGACCTAGTCACCATGCGCCTGCACGGGCGCCTGCCGCATATTGCGATCTTTTCCGGCCATGACCGTCCGAGCGGCCGCGCGCGCTACATCCACAATATCGGCACAGGCACGCGCGAGGAGGAAATCCGCACGGATTATGACTCGCCGATGCGCTTCAGGCTGGTTCCGCCCGGTTATTGAACCGGCCGCTATTCCCCGTCGGTCCAGCTGTCCATCGGCTGCTGGGGCACACGCGTTTCCTTGCGCAGGCGCATCACGGCGGCCTTGATGTCTGCACCGTCGAACTCGTCGCGCTCTTCGTCAGAGCGTTCCGGCGCGCGGGTGAAGTTGAAGACGCTGACGCCGTCATCCTCTTCGAATTCGGGCTCTTCGGAATTGGCAGTTTCGCCGGCAGATTCGATAACGCCGGCCTGCGGATCATCTTCTTCCGCCGGGGCGGGCGCTGCCTCAGCGCCGACGAAATCGGTGACGAAGGATTCGACATCCTCGAGATCCGCAAGATCATTCACGAGGAGGTCGTCTTCGGTCAGGGCTTCCTCATCCGGCATCTGGAAGCCTGCGGGGATCACGTCAGACAACAGGCCTTCGGCTTCGAGGTCTGCCTTGCCGGGCAGCGTGTCGAGGCTTTCGAGGCCGAAATGTTCGAGGAATTTGTCGGTTGTGCCGAAAGTGACCGGCAGGCCCGGCGTGCGGCGGCGGCCGCGCGGGCGCACCCAGCCGGTTTCGAGCAGCGTGTCGATCACCGTCTTCGAGACGGCGACCCCGCGCACAGCCTCGATCTCCGCGCGCGTGACGGGCTGGCCATAGGCTATGATGGCGAGCGTTTCCATGGCGGCCTGGCCGAGTTTCTTCTGGACCTGACGCTCTTCGACGAACAGCCAGGAGAGGTCCTCCGCGGTCTGGAAGCGCCACTTGCCGGCGACTTCGACGAGGTTCACGCCGCGCTTGCCATAGACCGCGCGCAGCGCCATCAGCACCTCGCCCGCCTCGATGCCCTGCGGCAGGACCTGCGCGATCTGGTCGGCCGACAGCGCCTCGCCGGCGGCAAACAGGATGGCTTCGGCGCGGCGCACACCTTCGGCCAGCGCTGCATCGCGCCCGCCAAGCAGGTCGTCCTCGGCGCGCTTGCGGGCCTCTGCCAGCTGGTCGATGGGGCTGCGTTCTGCGGCCTTGTCTTGCGTCATGGGCGGGGCCTCAAGCGGTTGCATCGGTCAACTCCGGCGCGCCGGCGGCGGCCCGGCGAAGATAGATCGGGGCGAAGTGCCTGTCCTGCCGCAGATCCACCTCGCCGTCGCGGGTGAGTTCGAGGGCGGCGGAAAAGACGCTCGCGGTGACTGACCGGCCGGGCACTTCGGGGCCGATTTCGGTCATGGCGGTGCGGATATCGTCGAGGCTCGCCCATTGGTCGAGCCGCTCGCGCAGGGCCCGCAGCGTGGTGCGGGCAACTTCCAGCGGCAGCACGGGCTGCACCTCGATGCGGTGCGGGCGTTCCTTCTCGCGCCGATCGCGGATGGCGCCGAATGCGGCGGTGAGATCATAGAGCGTGCCGGTGTATTCGGCGTGGCGGATGACTTTCGGCTGTATCGGCGCGCCGCGCAGGTGCACGACTTCGCCGAGGATCGGTCCGGCTTCGAGTTCGCGCACGGCCTGGCGCATGGCATCGAGGCGCTTCAGGCGGAAAGAGAGGCGCGCGGCCATTTCCTCGCCGTCCGGCGCATCATCCTCAAGCGCTTCGGGCTTGGGCAGCAGGAGGCGCGACTTCATGAAGGCGAGCCAGGACGCCATCAGCAGGTAATCTGCCGCGATGTCGATCCGCTTCTCGCGCGCCGTCTCGATGAAGGCGAGGTATTGTTCGGCGAGCGCCAGCATCGACAGTTTCAGCAGGTCGACCTTCTGGCGGCGGGCGAGCTCCAGGAGCAGGTGCAGCGGGCCTTCATAGCCGCCGATCTCGATGGTGAAGAGGTCTGCGCCTTCGGCGTCCTCCGCGCCCGCCGAGAGGGCATCAATGGTGATTGCGTCTGTGCTCATGCCATCGCCTCCCGCCCGGGGAACAGTTCATGGAAACGGCGCCAGGCGGGTGCGGGCTCGAGCGGTTCCAGGCGCTTGCCGATTGCTTCGGCGGCCGCAGCGCGCGCCTCTGCCTTGCCGGAGAGATGCGGCGCGGCGCGGGCGACTTCGGTCATCTCGGCGAGGATCGCGGCAGAATCCTTGAGGAAGCCGGAACAGTGCAGCAGCACGTCGCAGCCCGCCGCGATGGATGCCTCCGCGCGTTCGGTGAGGCTGCCGCCGAGCGCCTTCATACCAAGGTCGTCGGTCATCAGGAGGCCGTCAAAACCGATCCGCCCCCGGATGATGTCCTGCACCATGATCTTCGAGACCGTGGCGGCCCGGCCCGCATCATAGGCCTCATAGGCAATGTGCGCCGTCATCGCCATCGGCGCATCGGCGACGCGTGCAAAAGCGTCGAAATCGGTGGCAAGCTCATTCTGGCCGGCCGTGACGCGCGGCAGTTCCAGATGGCTGTCCGCGACCGAGCGGCCATGGCCGGGAATATGCTTGATGACACCCGCAACGCCGCCGGCGGCGAGACCATCGAGTGCGGCACGGGCAAGGTCTGCGGCCTGGGCTGGCTCGGTGCCGAAGGCGCGGTCGCCGATCACATCATGCGCGCCGGGCACCGGCAGGTCGACCACAGGCGCGCAATCGGCATGGATCGACAGGGCGGCGAGCTCGGCAGCGATCAGACGATGGCCGAGCCATGTCGCTTCCCGGCCGAGGGCGGGGTCCTGCTCATAGAGCGCTGCATAGTCCGCTCCTCGCGGAAAGAGCGGCCATTCCGGCGCCTTAAGGCGCGCAACACGGCCGCCTTCCTGGTCTATGAAGATCAGCGTCTGGCGCCCGGTGGCCGTCCAGATATCGGCAACCAGCCGCCGCACCTGCTGGCGCGACACGCAGGAGCGGCCCATGAGGATGATGCCCCACGGGTTCTCCGCCGCGAGGAGCGCAGCTTCCGGCGCCGTCAGTTCCGGCCCGGCGACGCTGAGAATGCAGGCTTTCACCACTAACCCGTCACCACGATGCACGTTGCACCGGATTGCTTCACCGCATCGCAGAAGGCAACCGCCTCAGCGCGTTCAGCGAAGGCGCCAACGCGAAGCCGGTAGAACACACCTTCTGCGCCAAGGTCTGCGCGCTGGATCCGCTTGGTCGCACCGTGGTACAATTCTGGCGAAGACGCGGTGAGCCGCTTCCAGGCGGTTTCAGCCGCCTCTTCACTGCGGTGCGCCGCAAGCTGGACAAGGAACTGGCCGTTTTCCGTGAAGGTGAACCGCGCCTTTGCGGCCAGCGGCTCCACCGGCTCCGGCGGGCGCAGGGTAACGGCCAGGCGCGGCGGCTCGGCTACCGGCGCGTCTGCTACAGCCGCAGCGGGTTGCTGCGCTGCAGGGGGCTCGTCTTGGACCGATGCTGCAGGGCGATCTCCGGGAATGGCGAGCGGCGCCGGGCGAAGATCACGCGGCGCATTGGCCTCCAGAAGCTGCATGTCGCCACCAGCAAGCGGCGCTGGCGGCTCCTCAGCGGCGGCGCCAGCCCGGCCGGATTCCATGGCGTTATAGAACGTCATCTCGCGGTGGGGCACAGGTTGGCCGCCCGGATCTTCCGGCGGATGCTTGAAGGGCTGAACATCGGAGTAAATCTTCGGAATGTCCCCGGCAGCAGGCCGCACGCCCTGCCGGTAGGTGTTCCAGATCACACCGACGAAGATGATCAGCACGCCCGCCGCAATGGCCAGGATCAGCGGGCCGCGCGCGGTGTCGTCCTCGCGCACGTCAAAGCCGCGATAATCGTCCTCGAACGGGCTTTCCTGGTCTGCCATGTCCCGTCGGCTCATGGGAGAACTCCTTTGGAATCAGTCATCAAAGTTAAAAAATAGGACGGCTTCCTTAACGATGCTTGAAAGCAGCGGATAAACTGGCGTCCTGTTGCGGTTGCGTCAGGTCAGCGCGCGCGTGTCAAACAGGCGGCGATGCTCCTCCAGGGCGAAGGAATCGGTCATGCCGGCCACATAATCGCACACGATCCGGGCCCGCTGGGGCGTTTCCAGCGGCATGGCCATGCCGCTCCAGGGCGGGGGCAGCGTCTCAGGCTCGTTCAGGAACACCTCGAACAGGTACGCGAGCACACGTTTTGCCTTCGACCGCATCCGGTTGACCCGGTAATGCTTGTACATCCGCGCGTACAGGAACACGCGCAGCGCCCGCTGCGGCGCCTCCATGGCGTCTGAAAAGGCAATCAGCGGCTCCCCCAGCGCGCGCACTTCGGCAGCAGAGCCGGGCTTCACGCGCGCGATGCGGCGGCGGGTTTCCTCGACCAGGTCGTTTATCCACAGGCCGATAAGCCGCCGGACGGCCTCATAACTGACCATTCGGTCATCGATTTCGGGATACTCGACCCGCACACCCCGGAACACATCGCCGACCAGCGGCAGCTCCATCAGGTCGGCGACCGTGAACAGTCCTGCGGCGATGCCGTCATCGATGTCGTGATTGTTGTAGGCAATGTCGTCGGAGAGCGCGGCGACCTGCGCTTCAGGCCCGGCAAACTGGTCGAGCTCGAGGGTTTCGAGCTGCGGGAAGTCCCGGAACGCCGCCGGCAGGGAGGTCACCGGCGTATCGGGGCCGGTGAGCGGGCCGTTGTGCTTCACCAAGCCTTCCAGGGACTCCCAGGTAAGGTTCAGGCCCGGAAACTGCGGATAGCGCCGCTCCAGCCGCGTGACGATGCGCAGCGACTGCGCATTGTGGTCAAAGCCCTGATAGGGCGCCATGCAGGCGTCCAGCTGGTCCTCGCCCGCATGGCCGAAGGGCGGGTGGCCGAGATCATGGCTTAGGGCGAGGGTTTCAGCGAGGTCCTCATCGAGGCCGAGGATTCGTGCGATCGTCCGGGAAATCTGCGCAACTTCAAGCGAGTGCGTCAGGCGCGTGCGGAAATGATCGCCCTCATGGGCCACGAAAACCTGGGTTTTCTGTTTCAGACGCCGGAACGCGGTGGAATGGATGATCCGGTCGCGGTCGCGCTGGAAGGGCGTACGCGTGGCCGAATCTGCCTCCTGATGGAAGCGTCCGCGGGTATCTTCATGGCGCGTTGCGTAGGGCGCTCTCTTTTCCATTTGGAAAATCGTCCTTATCTTGCCTCTATGACCGAAACGACCGCCCCGGATGTGACCCTGACCGCCTCTGCTGCCAAGCGGATTAATGCGATTCTCGCCAAACAGGACGGCGCGGCCTTCCTGCGCGTGTCGGTGGAAGGGGGCGGGTGTTCGGGCTTCTCCTACAAGTTCGACTTTGCCGGCGCGGCCAATGCCGATGATGTGGTGATCGAACGTGACGGTGCCCGTGTGCTCATCGACGAGATGAGCCTCGAATTCCTGCTCGGCTCGGAGATTGATTTCTCGAGCGAACTGATCGGCGCGGCGTTCAGGATCCGCAATCCGAACGCGACGGCAGCGTGTGGCTGCGGGACGAGTTTTTCGGTCTGAGCAAGGTCGCGGGCGTTGGCGTGGTCTTTCTCCCTAAAAACCCTCTCAACTTCGGCTGTGGTACTCTTGCCTACTGTAGGCTTGGCATACCTTGAAGGCATCGAATATGCGGTGTTGGTTGTGACGTCCTTGGCAATCTGGGCCTCGGGACTAATGGCTATTATCCACTCAATTGCAGTGGCCCAGAAGAATCCCAACACCTCGAAGTTTGCCTTGGGAGCCTTCGCGATGTCGAGCGTGGTGCTTTCTGCGATCCTCATTTTCTTCGGATTCGGACAGTTGGTCTTGTTGGCTTGGGCAATCAATTTTCTCCTCTTGTTGTTTGAAGGGTCGGCGCAACTATTGAGGCATTTCAAAAATTTGTTCGACGCAATCAGCAGCGCGGAGGCGGGCCCTTCGCGCCTTGCTCGGGATGACAGGCTGACTAGAGTTCCTCAAAACGAGAGAACGCCATGACCCAGCCAAGCCCCTTCACCCTCCACATCCCGGACGAGAAACTCGCAGCCATCCGCGCGCGGGTGGAGGCGTATCGATGGTTCCCCGCGCCGGCGAATGAGCAGGGCTTTGCCTATGGCATGTCGACGCCGGTGATGCAGGACCTCCAGCGCTACTGGCTGGAGCGGTATGACTGGCGCGCGGCGGAAGCAGAGCTGAACCGCTGGCCGCAGTTCACGGCGGATGTGGACGGGCAGACCATCCATTTCGTGCATGTCGTCGGCGAGGCAGGCGGCAGGCGTCCGCTGCTGATCACGCATGGCTGGCCGGGCAGCGTGTATGAATTCTGGCAGGCAATCGGCCCGCTGGCTTATCCTTCCGAGCACGGAGGAAAGGCAGAAGACGCCTTCGATCTCGTCATCCCGTCCCTGCCCGGCTATGGATTTTCCGGTAAGCCTGCCTCCCCGATCGGCCAGCGGGCAACAGCCGCGCTGTGGGACAGGCTGATGCGGGGCGTGCTGGGCTATGACACCTATCTGGCACAAGGCGGCGACTGGGGCAGCCTTGTTACCTCATGGCTTGGCAGGAACCATGGCGCACATGACGGCAAGGGCGGCTGTCGCGCGATCCATCTGAACATGATGGGGCTCAGGCCCACGCCGCCTGTTCCTCAGACGCCGGAGGAAACGAAATGGCTGCAGCAATCACAAATGATGATGCAGATGGAAGGTGCCTATTTGATGCAGCAGGCGACCAAGCCGCAGACGCTGGCGATGGCGCTGATGGATTCGCCGATGGGCACGGCGGCGTGGATTCTGGAGAAGTTCCATGGCTGGAGTGATCTGTCCGAACGCGGACTATTCGAGGTGTATACCCGCGACCAGCTCCTGACGAATGTGATGATCTATCTCGTCACGGACTCGATTGCCACGAGTGTCTGGTATTACAACGCCCTCTTCCAGGAGGGCGGCAATGGCCTGCCCGAGGGCGAGCGCTGTGAGACGCCGATGGCGTTCGCAAACTATCCCGGCGAGCGCTACATGCTCGCCCCGCCGCGCAGTTGGGCGGAGCGCGCCTACAATGTGACGCGCTGGCGCGAGATGCCCCGCGGCGGGCACTTCGCCGCGATGGAATTCCCGGAGGTGTATGTGGCGGATGTGCGGGCGTGGGCGCGGGAGGCGGGGTGAGCTGAAGCTAAGCCCGCAAATCCTTGCCAACATTCTGAAGCACGGCGTTCGCGAACTTCGCGTCGCTTTCTTCGAAGAAGTCGTATGCGAGGGACACATACTCATCCAGGATCACAGCGTCAGAAAGCTCCTGATGCTGAATGAATTCCGCCGCGCCGGCGCGCAGCAGGGCGCGCATGGTGGTGTCGAGGCGGGTGAGTTTCCAGCCTTCGGCAAGGCGGGCGAGGATCGCATTGTCGATCCGCGCCTGATGCTCGACGACGGCATTGACGATGGATTTGAAAAGGTCTGGGTCTGCCTCTTCAATGGGGTTTCCGTCAGGGCCAAGGCCGAGACGGTCTTCCATGAAGTCGCGGATCGTGGCGCGGGCGGATTTTTCCGTCTGGTCCATCTCGTAAAGCGCCTGCACAGCCGCAAGGCGCGCCCCGGCCCGGCGCGCGCGCGTGACCTCAAAGGGCAGCTTGGGGCTCATCAGCGGATCAGCTCTTTCCGGAATTTGATCATGGCGAGGCAGGCGTTCGCCGCATCGGCGCCCTTGTTCCCCTGTTTGCGGTCCGCCCGGACGAGGGCCTGGGCCTCATTCTCGACCGTGAGGATGCCATAGCCGATGGCCTGGCGGCGCTGGACGATCAGGTCCATCAGCCCGCGCGCGCTCTCGCCGCAGACATAGTCGTAATGCGAGGTTTCGCCCCGGATTACGCAGCCGAGCGCGACCGAGCCGTCGAACCGGCCGGAATCGGCGGCCATCGCGATCAGGCCGGGGATTTCGAAAGCGCCGGGCACTTCCATGACGGTGACCTTCGCGCCAGCGGCCTCCAGCGCCTCGAGCGCGCCAGCCTCCAGCTCATCGCTGATATGTTTGTAATAGCGCGAAATCGCGACAAGCACGCGGTCGGCCATCAGGTGTTCTCCTCGTTCAGGCGGCGCCAGCCCTCTATGGTCAGGCCGTATCCGTCAAGACCCGCAACGCGGGTCGGCTGCGTATCGGACATGTAGATCATGCGGCGGACACCGAGTTCGCGCAGGATCTGCGCCCCGATACCATACTCGCGCAAGGGGGCATGGGGGTCGCGCGGGGTGGCCGATTTCAGGCCGAGGCGCTCGGCAATGGCGCCGGGATGCATCGTGTTGACGAACACGACGACGCCCGGCTCCGGCGCCTTGGCAATGATGCGCATCGCCCGCTCGACAAGGCCGGAGCGCGGCCCCTTCTCGCCCAGGATATCGGCGAGGACATCGGTGCGGTGAACACGCACCAGCGTGGTCGCGTCCGGGGTGATGTCGCCATGCACGATGGCGATGTGTTCGGAATTATCCAGCGTATTGCGGAAGCAGACCGTACGGAATCCGGTGCCATAGTCTGAATCCAGCGGAGCATCGATGCGGCGCTCCAGGAAACGGTCGTTCTGGCGGCGCCAGTGGATCAGGTCGGCAATGGTGCCGATCTTCAGGTTGTGAAGCTGGGCAAAAGCGACCAGCTCCGGCAGGCGGGCCATCGTGCCGTCATCATTCATGATCTCGCAGATGACACCGGCCGGATAGAGGCCCGCCATGCGGGAGATATCGACGGCCGCTTCGGTATGGCCGGCGCGGACCAGCGTGCCGCCTTCCTTGGCGATCAGCGGAAAGACATGGCCGGGTGTAACGATGTCATCATGGTCCTTCGTCGGATCAATCGCGACGGCAATCGTCCGGGCACGGTCATGTGCGGAAATGCCGGTGGTGACGCCCTCTTTCGCCTCGATCGAGACGGTGAAGGCCGTGCCCATGCTTTCGCGGTTGTTGCGGGTCATCATGTCGAGTTCGAGCGTGTGGGCGCGCTCCTGCGTCATGGCGAGGCAGATGAGGCCGCGGCCATACCGGGCCATGAAGTTCACGGCTTCGGGCGTGGCAAAGTTCGCCGGGATGACGAGGTCGCCCTCATTCTCGCGGTCCTCGGCATCGACGAGGATGAACATGCGCCCATTGCGGGCGTCTTCGATGATTTCCTCGATGGAGGAAATGGCGGCGTGGAATTCGCTCATGGGCCGTCTTGTCCTTCGGGCGCATCGGCGCCGATCATGCGCGCCACATAGCGCGCCAGCATATCAATTTCGAGATTGACCTTCGCGCCGGGCTGCAGCGCGCCAAGAGTGGTCACTTCCCATGTGTGCGGGATGATGGCGACCTGGAAGTCGCCATTGGCCAGCGCAGCGGCGACCGTCAGCGAGACCCCATCAATGGCCGCAGACCCTTTGGTGGCGAAATAGCGCGCGATGGCGGCAGGCGGGCGGATGGTGACGCGGAAGCTCTGGCCCTCGGGCTCGACCGAGACGACCTCGCCGACACCGTCCACATGGCCGAACACGAAATGCCCGCCGAGCTCATCGCCGAGCTTGAGGCTCTGCTCGAGATTGACGCGCGTGCCCTCCTGCCAGCTGCCAAGCACGGTCTTCGACAGCGTTTCCGGCACGGCTTCCACAGCGATCCAGGCACCCCGCTCCCCGGGGCCCATTTCCACAACTGTGAGACACACGCCGGAATGCAGCACTGAGGCGCCCATGGCGATTTCGCTCAGCGGATAGCCGCTTTCGACCTCGAACCGCGTCAGGCCATTCCTGTGCTCGGCGCGGCGGACAGTCCCGACATCGGTAACGAGGCCTGTAAACATTGGGGTTTTTCCAATCGCGGGACTAATGCTCAGACCGAACATAAGTATCGAGGACATCATCCCCAATCCGTTCCGTCGCGACAGGGCGCCAGCGCGCCGCAGACTTCAGATCCATGAGGCCGAGCGACCCGGCCGCCGGCAACCCGTCGCCCCCGATCAGGATCGGGGCGCGGAACCAGGCGATCTCATCAACAAGGCCGGCGCGCAGGAAACTCGCTGCCAGCGTGCTGCCGCCTTCCAGCAGCAGCGTGCGCAGTCCCTCGGCTTCGGCGCGGCGGACAAAATCCGTAACGCTCATGCGCACGCCATTGCCGCAGCGCCAGATTTCCACACCCGCCGCTTCCAGCGCGCCGCCGCCGGGTCCGCCGGCCGTGACTGCGATGACCCGCCCGAGATCGGCCGACCGGGCGAGGCGCGAGGCGGGCGGCAGGCGCGCCTGCGAGTCCGCAACGATGCGCATAGGCTGGCGCGCGGGCAGCGGAACGGTGCGCGCGGTCAGCAGAGGATCATCGGCCAGCACGGTGCCGATGCCGACCATGATGGCATCATGCTCGGCGCGCATCCGGTGTCCGCGGGCGCGCGAGTCGGCCGAGGTGATCCACTGGCTGGTGCCATCGGCGAGCGCAATGCGGCCATCCAGCGAGGACGCAATCTTCAGGGTGACGCGCAGCTGCTTCATGCCGGGCCCGGCTCGTCTTCGTCCTCAAGGGCGGCCTTGTCGATGAACTGAGCGAAGTCGCTGGGATCCTTGAAGTCGCGGTAAACCGAGGCGAAGCGGACATAGCCGACCGGATCAACGCGCTTGAGCGCTTCCATGGCCAGTTCGCCGACATCGTTGGAGGTGACTTCCTGCTCGCCGGTGCTCTCCAGCTTGCGCAGGATGCCGGAAACCATCTGGTCGATCTGTTCGCGGTCCACCGGGCGTTTGCGCAGGGCGATGGTGATGGACCGGGCCAGCCGCTCCCGGTCAAAGGGTACACGTTTGCCATCACGCTTGATGACCATGATCTCGCGCAGCTGCACGCGCTCGAAGGTCGTGAACCGCGCGCCGCAGCTTTCGCACACGCGCCGGCGGCGCACCGCCGTATCGTCCTCCGCGGAGCGGCTGTCCTTTACGGACGTGTTGTCAGAGCCGCAGAAAGGACAGCGCAAACCGGATCAGGCCCCCAGCCCTTCATAGATCGGGAAGCGCGCGGTCAGCGCCTGCACTTCGCCGCGCACACGCTCTTCGGTCGCGCCATTGTCGCCAGCGGCGAGCGCATCGACGATCTCGCCAATCCAAGTGCCGATCTGGGTGAATTCGTCTTCGCCGAAGCCGCGCGTGGTACCGGCTGGCGAGCCGACACGAATGCCGGAAGTGACAGTCGGCGGGGCCGGATCAAACGGCACGCCATTCTTGTTGCAGGTGATGAAGGCGCGGCCGAGGGCGGCTTCGGCATCCTTGCCGGTGACGCCTTTCGGGCGCAGGTCGATCAGCGCGAGGTGCGTATCCGTGCCGCCAGAGACGACATCGAGGCCCGCCGCCCGGCAGGCTGCTGCCATCGCCCGGGCGTTCGCCACCACCTGCGCGGCATAGTCGCGGAAATCCGGCGTCAGCGCCTCACCAAATGCAACAGCCTTCGCGGCGATCACATGCATCAGCGGGCCGCCCTGGATGCCGGGGAAGATCGCCGAATTGATCTTCTTGGCGATCGCCTCGTCATTCGTCAGGATCATGCCGCCGCGCGGGCCGCGCAGCGTCTTGTGCGTCGTGGTCGTCGCAATGTGCGCATGGTCCAGCGGGTTCGGGTGCACTCCGCCGGCCACCAGGCCTGCAAAGTGCGCCATATCCACCAGGAAGACCGCGCCGACTTCATCGGCAATCTCGCGGAAACGCTTGAAATCGATGACCCGAGGATAAGCGGAACCGCCAGCAATGATCATCTGCGGCCGGTGTGCCCGGGCAAGGCGATGGACTTCCTCGAAATCGACCAGATGGTCTTCGCGGCGCACACCGTATTGCACTGCATTGAACCATTTGCCGGACTGATTGGCACGCGCGCCGTGCGTCAGGTGGCCGCCTGCATCGAGGCTCATGCCCAGGATCGTGTCACCGGGTTTCAGGACCGCCTGGAAGACGCCCTGATTCGCCTGGCTGCCGGAATTCGGCTGGACGTTGGCGAAGGCGCAGCCGAACAGCGCCTTGGCGCGCTCGATGGCGAGGTTTTCGGCAATGTCCACATACTCGCAGCCGCCATAATAGCGCTTGCCGGGATAACCTTCTGCATACTTGTTGGTCAGCACAGAGCCTTGCGCTTCCAGCACGGCGCGCGAGACGATGTTTTCAGAGGCGATCAATTCGATCTCATGCTGCTGGCGCGAGGCTTCCTTGCCAATCGCTGCGGCCAGTTCAGGATCGCGCTCGCTCAGCGGCGCCGAGAAGAAATTTCCGGCCAGTGTTCCGGATACATGCGCCGAATCTGCCATGCGAAGACTCCTCTCAGCGGGTTCATCCGCTGTCTACGCGGTGGCGCGGAACTGGGCAACTGCCCGTGATTGTCCTGCTGCAGTTCCAGCAGATCAGTCGATTTGATATATTTCCGGCAAAAATTACCCCCCGATACTTTACGGGCAGCTGCATTTATAATTATTGGCGCGAATAAATTCTGGTTTCAGAATTGCGAATACAAAGAAATGGGTGGGGTATGGAAGACGGTTCCGATGGCCGCATGATGGAGATGACGGTCAAGATCGTCGCTTCCTATGTGGCAAACAACACGCTGGAGTCTGCTGCGCTGCCGGACCTGATCCGTTCGGTTCACAGCGCGATCTCCACACTTTCAGGCGAGGCGCCGGCGCCGGAAAAGACGCCTGACCCGGCTGTGGCAATCTCGAAGTCCGTAACGCCGGAATACATCATCTGCCTCGAGGATGGCCGGAAGCTGAAAATGCTGAAGCGCTACCTGCGCACGCGGTATGACATGTCGCCGGAGGATTACCGGGCGAAATGGAACCTGCCGGCAGATTATCCGATGGTCGCGCCCAATTATGCCCGCCTGCGCTCGCGGCACGCCAAGCAGATCGGCCTCGGAAAAAAGAAGTAACGGAAGCTGTCACAGGCCGCCCTGCGCGGCCAGCACGTGGCAAGACGGCTTCCGTTGCCTCGCCAGCAAAGACAGGACGGCGCAAACGCCCGGCCCGCTGATGGCTTTTGCGCTAGCCCGGTCTCAGGCGGCCTGATCGAGGCCCAGCTGCTTCCACACGGCGAGGATTGCGGCGACCAGCTCATCCATCATCACTTCGTCATGGACGGGGCTGGGCGTGAAGCGCAGGCGCTCGGTGCCGCGCGGCACGGTCGGATAGTTGATCGGCTGCACATAGATGCCGAAGTCGAACAGCAGCGTGTCGGACAGCGCCTTGCAACGCTCCGGATCACCCACCAGCAGCGGCACGATGTGCGAGGGCGATTCCATCACCGGCAGGCCGGCCTCGATGAATTTCTGCTTCAGTTCCAATGCCTTTGCCTGATGGATGGACCGCAGGCGGCGGCCCTCATCGGTGCGCAGCTTGCGGATGCTGGAAAGCGCCCCAGCCGCCATGACCGGGCAGGTCGAGGTGGAGAAGATAAAGCCGGAAGCCATCGAGCGGATGGCGTCGATTACCGTCGCATGGCTGGCGATATAGCCGCCCATGATGCCAAAGCCCTTCGCAAGGGTGCCTTCGATGATGTCGATGCGGTCGCCGAGGCCCAGCATCTGGGCGACGCCAGCGCCCTCGTCCCCATAAAGGCCGACGGCGTGGACTTCGTCGAGATAGGTCAGCGCGTTGAATTCCTCGGCCAGGTCGCAGATTTCCTGCATCCGGCCGAAATCGCCGTCCATCGAATAGACGCTCTCGAATGCGATCAGCTTGGGGCGAGCCGGGTCGTCATTCTCCAGCAGCGCGCGCAGATGCTCCACATCATTATGGCGAAAGACGCGGTAGTCGGCGCCGGACCGGCGGATCCCCTCGATCATCGAGGCGTGATTGAGCTGATCGGAATAGATGATCAGGTCTTTCATGATCTTGCCGAGCGTCGACAGGGTCGCGTCATTCGACACATAGCCTGACGTGAACAGGAGCGCGGCCTGCTTGCCGTGCAGGTCGGCCAGCTCGCGCTCCAGATCGACATGGAACCGGGTTGTGCCGGAAATGTTGCGTGTCCCGCCCGAGCCGGCACCGAAACTGTCGATGGCTTCGTGCATGGCGTTGATGACATCATCATCCTGGCCCATGCCGAGATAGTCGTTGGAGCACCAGATGGTGACTTCCCGCTCGCCATCCTCGAACCGTGCGGTGGCCTTCGGAAAACGGCCCTTGTGGCGGTGCAGGTCGACGAAGACGCGGTAACGGCCTTCGCTGTGGATGGCGCCCAGGGCGTCTTCAAAGGCTTTGAGGTGCTTCATCGCGCTACTCTGACTTTATTGCTGACCCGCTGCAGGTCTGGCCACCCGGAACGAATATTCCGGGCTGTTATTTAGTCGAACCCGTGAAAATACCTATGCGGCATAACCGGGCAGGTCCCGGTCCAGCTTGCGCAGCAGGGCCGGCCAGATCAGCCGGTTGGCGAGGACATTGGTGCCCGCCGGGTTGGACTGGCCGCGCACGACATCCTGGACCGCCTCGGGCGCCACGATCACCCCGTCCCGGCCAGCCGAAAGCGTGCGGACCTGCATGGTGCAGGCGCGCTCCAGAAAGAACATGCGGGTGAAGGCCTCAGCCGCGGTGCCGCCACAGGTCAGCGTGCCATGGTTGTAGAGCAGCATGGAGTTTTTCGTGCCGAGGTCGGCCACGAGGCGCTCGCGCTCACCAAGATCCAGGGCGATGCCTTCATAATCGTGATAGGCAAGGTCATGGCGCACAATCATGCCGGTCTGGCTGAGCGGCATCAGGCCTTCCTTCATGCAGGAGACCGCGACCCCGTCATCGGTGTGCAGGTGCATGACGACATGCGCATCCTCGCGCGCGGCGTGAACGGCGGAGTGGATGGTGAACCCCGCCGGATTGATCATATGCTCGGTTTCCTGAACGATATTGCCGTCCAAATCGACTTTCACGAGCGAGGAGGCCGTGATCTCCTCGAACAGCAGGCCGTAGGGGTTGATGAGGAAATGATGCTCCGGGCCAGGCACCCGGTGGGAGATGTGAGTAAAGATCAGGTCATCCCATTTGTGCAGCGCGACCAGACGGTAGAGCGCCGCGAGATCGACCCGCGCCTTCCATTCTGCCTCGGACACCGAATTGCGGATATCCACCTTGCCTGCGCCGTCTGCCATCGATCTTCTCCCGGAAACGTGATCCTTGCTGTCACTAACTCATCAGATTAGCGCATGTCCCGCCGCTTCGCCAGTTCAGATGACGCGGGCGTCAACTTCATACCGCAAGGGAAACAGCGCTGGCCGATGCCGCCTGCCTTGACGCCTCCGGCAAAACATTCGCAGATGCCGCCGCATGAGCCAGCTGCGTCTTGCTTTCTACGCGTCGAAACGGCCTGAAGCGCAGGAGGTTCTTCCGCAGCTGCGGGGCCGGTACGGCCATTTTTCAGAAGAAGACGCGGATGTTGTCGTCGCCCTCGGCGGCGACGGGGCGATGCTGGACACGCTGCGGCGCCGGTTTGCCGATGGGAAGCCCGTTTACGGAATGCATCTCGGCACAGTCGGCTTCCTAATGAATGATTACAGCCCGGACGGGCTGATCAAGCGGATCGATGCGGCCGAGCGCGCGACCCTGACGCCGCTGCGAATGGCAGCGACCGACATAGCCGGGAATGTCCACACCGCCATGGCGATCAATGAGGTGTCCCTGCTGCGCCAGACGGCCCAGTCGGCCCGGCTGCGGGTAGCTGTCGATGGCCGGTTGCGGATTGAGGAGCTCGTCTGTGATGGGCTGATGGTCGCGACGCCGGCCGGCTCGACGGCCTACAACCTTTCCGCTCATGGACCAATCCTGCCAATCGGGGCACGGCTGCTGGCCCTGACGCCGGTGTCTGCCTTCCGGCCCCGGCGCTGGCGCGGCGCCTTGCTGAAGGCCGAGGCAAAGGTCGATATCGAGGTGATCCATCCCGACCGGCGGCCCGTTTCAGCCTCGGCGGACAATCAGGAAGTGCGCGACATCGTGCGGGTAGAGGTCGAGAGCGACCCGGCCCGGACACTGAACATCCTGTTCGACCCCGGCCATGCGCTGGATGAGCGGATCTTGCGGGAACAATTCGCTTTCTGAACCGATTCAAAGGCTTGCGTCAGCGGTATGTTAAACCTTCTTGGTTAACCTGCCGGCTCGAGAATGAGGTTCGAGCCATGTTCACCAAGCTGCTGGCGAAAGCGTCGGAACTTGCCCATAGAGGCCGCAAGCCGGCCGCCGCCCCCGTGACGCCGGATATTTCGCGGGTGATCAAACCGGCTGCGCAACCCGTTGCTTCGCAATCTCACCTTGCCCCGGACACCGATGTGGCGGACTTCGAGGCTACGGTTGCGCAGGCTCCGGAATTCTCTGTCGAAGACGCCCCGGAAATCGAGACCGCCGCAGATACGGCAATCCTTGCCGAGAAGGCAGAGGAAGCCGTGGATGCGATGAACGACTCCTTCGATGCTTGGATGCGCGATGACATGGCAAAACTCCGCGCCGCTTGGGCGGAAGCGAGCGCAGATGCCTCTAACGCAGAAGCCTTCCGCGAGCTTTACACCTGCGCGCACAATATTCGCGGTGCTGCCGCCTCCTATGGCTATCCGGCCGTTTCGCGCCTGTGCGGTTCGCTCTGCACCCTGCTGGGCAATACCCGGCCCGGCGAGGACAGCGCGCTGATCAACATGCATGTCGAAGCCTGCCGCGCCGCCGTTGCGGCCGGTCCGCAAGGCGAAGGCTCTCAATCCGTGGCCGATCAACTTTGCGACGCGCTGGAAACCCGCGTCGCCGTAAAAGTCGCGGCCACGGGCTGAGCCCGGCTACACCTTCACATTCGACAGAAGCTCGACCGTCTGGCCGTACCCAGCCTCGGCCGGGATGAACAGGCATGGCTCCTGCGCCTCGGTGCGCCCGGGTTCCGGCAGCACGGTAATAACGGGCTCCGCGGCGAAGCGGGCCTGCGCATCTGCCAGCGAATTGGCGCGCGCGAGCTTCACAAGGTTCATCCGCGTCGGGAAGATGATTGTCGCCTGCCCTGATTTCTCCTGGGCCAGCGCATCGCTCGCAGAGAGCCAGACGGCATCTGTCGTCTCGCGCCCGTCATGTGCCGCGACCTGGCCGGACGGCGCCGGCGCGACATAGAAATGCGTGTCGAACCGCTTGGGCATCATTACCGGCGTGATCCAGTGGCCGAAATGGATCAGGCTGTCGAGCGCAAGCACGAGGCCATGTTCCCGCATCAGATCCAGAAAGGGCTGCTCACCCCGGTCGACCGCCGCGCGGTGAGGCGCCAGTTCAAGCGCCAGATCGGCACCGACCAGCGGCGCCCCGGGCCCGCGCGCCTTGCTGTGGCGGGCCAGCAGGATGCCGGACTCCTCGAAGGCCTCACGGATCGCGGCAATCCGCGCGTCCTGCTGGACAGGGCCGTAATCGCCATCCGTCCAGTCATCCCAGCCGGGATCGGTGTCGCCAGCAGCTGCCTTGCCGCCCGGAAAGACGAGCGCGCCGGCGGCAAAATCGATCTCGTAATGCCGCTTCACCATCAGCACCTGCGGCGCCGGCGCCGCCTCGCGCAGCAGCAAGATCGTGGCCGACAGCCTCGGCTCCGGTGGTGTCTGCGCGCTCATGGAAGGCCCCTTTGATCAAATTTGCCGGAAATTGCGCCGGTCGCTTGCGCGTGATGTTCAGCTTGCTCCGCTAGGGAAGGCAAGTGGCTCAAACATCCGGGGAAAAGCAGCAGATGCGCGCACAGATCGCCCTGCCTTTGGGGAAACGCCCAATCAGCGAACAGGTTCGTTTTCATCCTGTCATGGATCTCGATTCCGGCGACATTCTCGGCATGGCAACCGAGGAAATGGCCGAGTTCGAGGAACGGGCGCGTTTCGGTCCGGCATCAAAGCGGCTGGAACCTGCAGATCCCGCGACATGGCTGGCTGACCGGCTGACGCGCACCGCCTGTGCGGCCTATGACCAGGACGCGACCGGCCGCCCGATCCTTGTCAACGCGCCCATCCCTGCCCTTGCGCATCCAAATACGGCGCTTGCCTGCGATGCTGCCATCCGGCGCACCACGATGTGCCAGCAGGAGTTCTGCCTGATGTTCCCGGACGCCGCCTTTGCAGCGGACCCGGCGGACGCCACCTCACGGATCGCGCGCCTGCGCCGCTGCGGTTTCCGGGTGGGGATCGACATGCGCCGGTCCTGGCAGACAGGGCTCAGCGAGAGCCTGCGCATCATGATCGACACGCTGCGCGTTGACGCGTCAGCGGTACATGTCAGCGACGACCTTCACGAGGCAGCCATAGCAGCAGCCGCCTCCGGCATCCTTGTCGTGGCCGATGGCGCAAGCTGGCGGGATGGGCCGGTGCTGGCAGAGTCCGGTATCAGCGCGGCCATCAATCCGCGCGGAGACGCCTGACCTCAGGCCGCGTCGCCCTCGCCGGCAGGTTCGGCGGCGGCCATTTCAGAATAGTGATCCAGCTTGTCGAGGAGGTAGTCGAGGTCGTCCTTCGGGATCGCCTGGAACTGCGTCAGCACCCGTTCGATCATCCGCGCCCGGAAACGCGCCTTGTCGTTCGGCCCGCCATCATACAGCGTCTCGTGATAGACATTTACTGCGGCCTTGAAGGCCGGAAGCAGCTTTCGCGGCAGGCCCGCATGGTCAAACACCGCCTGCAGCCCAAGGGGGCCGGCATCATGGATCATCAGCCAGACGCGCTGGTGCGCCACGCCTGAGAGTTCGGCGAGTGCATGTTCCACAAATGGCATCTGGCCGCAGCAGAGCGCACGCATGATCAGCGAATGGCTGAGCCGGCCATTGAGGTTCAGCTGGGAGACAAACCGCGGCAGGTCGTGCGACCTTCCGGCCTGTTCCACCAGGTCAATGGTCGCCCGCTCGCGCGCGCCGCTGGCGAGATCGACGGCCAGCTGGGCGGGCAGTTCATGGCGGTTCACCAGCACATCGAATAATTGGCCAGACACGAGCGAAACGAGCTTTTCGGCGATATGGACGGGTATGAAGTCGCGCTTGATGAGGCCCGACTGGACGATTTCGTCAGCGCCAAAGCGGCCAACGGCATCCTCGAACGCCTTGCCGCTCCACTCGGCCGTCTGGTTGGCGGCGAGCGCCCGGACAGCCTCCACCGCGCCATGCTCGGCCACGACCTCGGAAACGGTGATCGACAGGTCTTCGCGGGCGGCAATGGCGGCCTGCTTCGCTGCAGTTACGGAAAGGACAAGCTCGACGAGATCCTCATCCGTCAGCACCGGTGATTCGAGGAGGACTGGGATCGCAACCGCTTCGATATCGCGGGCAAGGTTCAGCGCGACATCGCGCGGCAGGATTGGCGAATAGCGCAGCGTGACGGCAAGCGTCCGGCGCACAAGGTCCGCGGCATCTTTTGCCAGAATTCCAATGATTTCCCGGGCGTAGCGCTTCTCCTCATCGCTCAGAACGTCCAGCGCAATGCGGCGGCACAGCCGGTGCGCCACCGAGGCACGCTGCTCGGGCGAGTCGCCTTTCATGAGCCGGTGTATGTCCTGCTCGGTCAGCGTCGGGCGGATGGCGTGTAGACTCATTGCGCTCTGGAAACCCCCGTTTCGACGCTGCGGTACCGTGTTACGGCGAGGTTAACAACGGATTTACCTTCGGCCGTTTTGGCGAGGTTTGCGGGCAGAAAAAAGGCCGGCTCCACAGGGAACCGGCCTCATAACCTTTATATCAGAACGAGAAATCAGTCCTCGTCTTCCTTGAACAGTTCCTCGCGGCTGACCGTGGCGTCCTCGATTGTCGCGACCGAGAGAATGTGGTCGACGACCTTGTCTTCATAGATCGGGGCGCGCAGCTGGGCCATGGCACCGGGGTTCTTCTGGAAGAACTGGACCACTTCCCGCTCCTGCCCCGGATACTGGCGGGCTTCGCGAATCAGGGCCTGATTCACTTCGGCTTCCGAAATGCGCACATCCGCGATGCGGCCGATCTCGGCCAGCACGAGCCCAAGGCGAACCCGGCGTTCGGCGATCTTGCGGTACTCGTCGCGCAGCTCTTCTTCCGGCTTCGTCTTCTCGGCGTCAGAGACGCGGCCAGCATCCATTTCGCGCTGGAGTTGTTGCCAGATCTGTTCGAACTCCTGATCGACCATGCCGGGCGGCAGCTCGAAATCATGCGCGGCGTCGAGCTTGTCGAGCAGGTCGCGCTTGGCTTTCGAGCGGGACGCAACATTGTGCTCACCCTGCAGCTGGTCCTTCACGAGGCCGCGCAGCTGCTCGATCCCCTCAAGGCCAAGGCCCTTGGCGAACTCATCGTCCAGCTCCGGCACCTGCGGGGCGCGCACTTCGTGGACTTTCGTCTCGAACACGGCAGCCTTGCCGGCGAGATTCTCGGCCGGATAGTCTTCCGGGAAGGTGACGTTCAGCTCTTTCTCGTCGCCGGCCTTCACGCCGAGGAGTTGCTCCTCGAAGCCGGGGATGAAGCGGTTGGCGCCGATCACGACGGCCTGCTGCTCGGCCGAGCCGCCTTCGAAGGCTTCGCCGTCGATCTTGCCGACAAAGTCCACGATCACGGCGTCGCCGTCCTGGGAGGCTTCGCCTTCGGCGCGGGCCTCATACTTCATGTTCTGGTCGGCGATGCGCTTCAGCGCTTCCTCGATCGACTCTTCGGGCACTTCGGCCACCGGGCGGGTTATTGTCAGCGTCGTGACATCGACCGGGGTGAATTCCGGCATGATGTCGACCTGCATGCTGTAGGCGAGATCTGCCTGGCCCTGCACGACCTTCTCGAGGTCACCCTCAAGCTGGACATTCGGCTGGCCAGCCGGGCGCAGCGAATTGTCTTCGAGGGTCTTCTGGTTGGTGTCGTTCACCAGCTTGTCGATCAGCTCGCCCATCAGGTCGCGGCCGAACATCCGGCGCACATGGGCCGCCGGAACCTTGCCGGGCCGGAAGCCCTTGAGGCGCATCTGCGGGCGGATTTCCTCGATCCGCTGATCGAGGCGGGTCTGGAGCTCGCTTGCCGTCACCTTGATCTCGAAGGTGCGGCGGAGCCCTTCTGCCTGGGTCTGGGTCACTTCCATGGGACGATCTTTCACTCTTGCGGGGCGCGGCACACGCCAGTTCGCGCGCCCGTGGCCTTCCATAGCTGCCTGAAGGCGCGGCTTATGTCACAGCCCGGATGGGCTGTCCACGCTGCCGGAACGCCATGTGCAGTGGGCCGGAATCCCGCGCCGGGAGCAGGCTCCGAAGGGCCCTGGTGCGGGTAGAGGGACTCGAACCCCCACGCCTTGCGACACGAGAACCTAAATCTCGCGCGTCTACCAATTCCGCCATACCCGCAGTTATGGCCGGTATAGGCGAGGCGGCGGGCTTTGCCCAGCGGGCAAAACCGCCTCAGGCGCTCGCCCCCCGGTGGCACACAGCTTGCTTTGTGCGAGTGCGAACGGGCGCACAGCAGGCGGTGGACATGCAAAGGCGAGACAACCTGACCGAAAGGCGGCGGCCTCTCCCGTATCCCGCCCGAAGACTGCCCACACGCACGGCGCCAAGCGCCACAGCTTTGCTGCCGGGCTTGATTTATCGGCAAGTGAGGCTCATCACCGCCGGGCGTGCTGCGAGCGCGCAGGTGGGACACTTCGAACAATCGAACCCAGCAATGCCTGCCGGCAGCTGGCCTCCAAACTGCGCCACCCGCCCCTTCCGGGCGGACGCGGCGATGACTGACAGACGGGCCTACCCATGACCTTCGCATCCCCTTCCCCCCCGATTGAAAAGTCCGGATCCGATACGCTGGCGCAAGTTCCGCTGGTCCTCGACCTCGATGGCACGCTGATCCGGACCGATTCCCTGCATGAACAGGCGATGGTCTTTGTGCGCAGGAACCCCCTGAACCTTCTACGGCTCGCCGGTTGGGTCCTCGGGGGCCGCGTCAAGCTCAAGGCAAGGCTGGCAGACGCCGTGACGCTGGACCCTGATCACCTGCCCGTGAATGAGGAACTGATCTCTTTCGCAGAGCAGGAAGCCGGCAATGGCCGCAAGATCGTCCTGGCCACCGCCGCGCACACCGATACTGCGAAGCTGTTCCTGAAGCGCTTCCCGTTCATCACGGAATTCCTGGCGACCGGGGACGGCGTGAACCTCAAGGGCCGGCACAAGGCCGCTGCCCTCTCCAAACGCTTCCCCGAAGGCTTCGATTATGCCGGCGACAGCCGGGCCGACCTCGCTGTCTGGAAGGTCGCGCGCCGTGGCGTGCTCGCCGGGGCGTCCAAGTCCACGGTCGCGAAAGCGCGGAAGGTTACCAATGTCGAACACGTCTTTTCGAAGCCGAGCGGCCTGAAAGCGTTCATCAAATGCCTGCGCCCGCACCAATGGGCCAAGAACGTGCTGGTCGTTGTGCCGGCCGTGCTCTCCGGTAAGATCATTGATCCTTCGACCTACCTGCCGCTGGTGCTCGCCTTCTTTGCGCTCTCGCTGACGGCTTCGGCCACCTATGTCTTCAACGATCTCTGGGACCTGCAGGACGACCGCCAGCACTGGACCAAGCGCAAACGGCCCTTCGCAAGCGGTACTCTATCCGTGCCCGCCGGCATTATGGGCGCGCTGGTCTGCTTCCTGATCGGCCTTGGCCTTGCCTTCGCGGCTGGCTGGCAGGTGCTGCAATGGGTGCTCGTCTATGTGGCCGTCACCCTCACCTATTCGCTCTGGCTGAAGCGCAAGGTCATCCATGATGCGCTGACGCTCGGCGTCCTGTTCACCCTGCGGCTGCTTGTCGGCATGGTCGCGGTTGCAGCCGAGCCGTCGCCCTGGCTGTTCGTGTTCGCGATGTTCATCTTCACCTCGCTGGCCTTCGCGAAGCGCCACACCGAGATCGCCCGCGTGATCGAGAAGGGCGGCTTCTGGGTCAATGGCCGGGGCTACCGCGCCTCTGACTTGCCGCTTGTGCTGGCATCGGGTGTTGCCTGCTCGATCGGGGCGGTTGTCATCATGGTGCTCTACATCATCGAGGACGCCTACCAGCAGAGCTTCATCCAGAACGGGGTCTGGCTCTGGGGGCTGCCGCCGCTCGTGTTCCTGATTGCCTCGCGCATCTGGGTGTTCTGCCAGCGCGGCGAACTCGACGATGACCCTGTGATCTTTGCGGTGAAAGACCGTGTCTGCATGGTCTACTCCGCGCTCACCGGCGTCTGCTTCCTTCTGGCATGGTTCGGGGTGCCGCTTTGAAAGCCCTGCTCGCCGATGAGCGTTTCCGGTTCCTGCTGGCCGGAGGCTCAGCCTCGCTGCTGAACTGGCTGGTCCGGTTCCCGCTGTCGATGGTGATGCCCTATGCGGCAG
The DNA here is from genome assembly GCF_046313735.1 of Hyphomonas sp. GTDB lineage: Bacteria > Pseudomonadota > Alphaproteobacteria > Caulobacterales > Hyphomonadaceae > Hyphomonas. The sequence continues at coordinate 32,156 of NZ_JBKBXW010000005.1, read as the reverse complement.
CTGTGACCGTCGCCACGCTGATCGGTATGGCGGCAGGATTTGTCCTGTATCGCAGCCTCGTCTTCCGGGGCTCGACGCGGCCGCTCTGGCTGCAGATTCGGGACTTTATCGGCGTCAATATCATTGCCGGCATCATCACGGTGATCAGCGCGGTGATCCTGCTGAACGGGCCCTGGTGGCCGGAGGCTTACCGCGAGTTTGCCCCCGGCATATCTCACCTCGCCGGCATCGGCATCGGGGCAGTGATCAACTTCTTCGGGCACAAGTTGTTCACCTTCCGATGATGCAACAGACAGCCCCGGCGAAATTGTTGTGCAGTGCCGCAATATCCGGCATTGGACTTGCAAATCGGGACACGGTGCGCGTCGCACCTTCTACAGGTTACTAATTCGGGTGGGGCCTCCGTGGCGTTCGTATCAGCGCAGTTCGTGATCTTCTTCCTGGCCGTGGTGGTAGTGCATTTCGCCCTTCCCGCCCGCGCCCGCTGGATCTGGCTGCTCGCCGCCAGCCTTTTGTTCTATGGCTTTGCCGAACCGATCTACCTCGTGCAGATCCTGGCGGCGACCGGCGTTTCATTCTGGCTCGGACAGCGGATCGAGGCGGCGCCTGACAAGAAAGCAAAACAGCCGATCATGGCGCTCGGCGTCGTTCTGCTAACGCTGAACCTCGTCGTCTTCAAATACACCCCGTTCTTGAACGAGACGCTGCGCTCGGTTCTCGGGCTCGCCTCTGTTCCCTATCCCGTGCCGGAGCTTCAATGGCTGCTGCCCATCGGGATTTCCTTCTACACATTCCAGCTCATCTCCTACCTCGTCGATGTCTTCCGGGGCCAGCAGAAGGCCGAGCGCAATCTCGGCGCGTTCACGCTCTACGTCACCTTCTTCCCCAAGCTGGTGGCCGGTCCGATCGAGCGCGCGAAGAACCTGCTGCCGCAGATCCATGCAAGCCCCGCCTTCAACCGCGTGGACGTCATGCTGGGCCTGCAGCTCATCCTCTGGGGCGCGTTCAAGAAGGTCTTCGTGGCCGACCGGATCGCCCCGTTCGTCAACTCGATCTATGACAATCCGGAAGCCGCCAACGGCGTGCAGATCGCGTTTGCGACCTGGCTCTATGCCTTCCAGCTTTACTGCGACTTCTCCGGCTATACCGACATGGCGCTCGGCATTGCGCTCGTCTTCGGCTACCGGCTGACGCAGAACTTCAACCGGCCCTACTTTGCCACTTCGATCCAGGATTTCTGGAAGCGCTGGCACATCTCGCTCACCTCGTGGCTGACCGATTACATCTACACGCCGCTGACCCGCCAGAAGACCTTCAAGATCAAGCTGTTCGACCTGATGCTGTATGCCATGTTCATCACCTTCGTGGTGAGCGGGCTCTGGCACGGCGCGGCATGGACCTTCGTGGTCTGGGGCGCTCTGCACGGCAGCTATATCGTGGTGTCGCTGCTGCTGCAGAAGCGCTGGAACACGTTCGCCCGCAACATCAAGCTGACCGAGCGGCCGAACATCTATCGCGGCCTGAAGATCACCGTGACCTTCTCGCTCGTCTGCTTTGCCTACATCTTTTTCCGGGCGAACAGCATGGACGATGCCCTTCACATGGTCGCCACCCTCGGCACCGGCTGGGGCAGCGCCAAGGACAGCGTGCTGTCGGTGATCGGCGAGCTGCGCAACGAATTCTTCCTTGTGCTGATCGGCATTGCCATCGTGATGGGCGCCGAGATCCTCCAGGGCCGCATCGACATGCGCCGCACGATCGAGAGCCGCCCGGCCTGGATGCGCTGGAGCCTCTACTATACCGGCACGCTCGCCGTCGTCATGCTCGGCGCGTTCTACGGTTCGCAAATCGACTTCATCTACTTCAGGTTCTGATATGGATACCGCTGAACTCTCCTCTGAGCAGGCCGGCGCCGGCGAAGCGAAACGCAAGGGCATGGGCATCCTCGGCGTTGCACTGCCCGTGACCGCGCTATTGGCCGCTGTCTTTGCGACCACCGTGGCCATCGCCGTGCTGGTGCCCGATGATGGCGACTATGCGAAAGCGTCGATCCTGAAACATGACCTGCTGGCGCAGGACGTGCCGCGCAAGATCGTGCTCGTCGGCGGCTCGAACGTTTCCTACGGCACGGACAGCACCGTGATTGAGGCTGCCACCGGATGCCCGGTCGTCAATATGGGCATGAACGGCTATTTCGGTGTCCGCTTCATGATGAATGAGGTCAGGCCGCACCTGAACCCCGGCGACACGGTCGTGATCGCCTGGGAATATGACAGCTTCTACAAGTCCGTTGACGGAACGAATACGGACCTCCTTATGGTGTCGAAAGCCAATCCGCGGGTCATCCGCTTCCTGACGACCGAGCAGCGCCTGTCTGCCATCAGCCGGTTTCCGTTCGTGGCGCAGCAGAAGATCATCCGCCTGATGGGTCAGGCCTACGACAACTTCACCCAGATGCTCGGCGCCGAACCGGATGAGCCATGGGCACCGGTCAACATCGTCGACATCGAAGGCGCTGCAAACTTCTCCCGCAACGGGGATCTCGTCGGCCATATCGGCATTGACTGGCCGCATGATCCCGTCGACGCCGTCGACCTGTCGAACCTGCCGATGGATCAGGAGATTATCCCGCTGATGCAGGAGTTCATCCGTGAGCAGAACGCGCGCGGCATCAATGTGATGATTTCCTGGACCCCGCTGCTCGACACATTTTTCGCGCGCCATGAAGCGGAGATCGAGCGCCTCAACGCTCAGATGGATACCGTGCCGGAATTCCTGATCCCCCGCCCGGCCCGCGAATTCAAGTTCGACAAGAGCCAGCATTTCGACACGGTCTACCATCTCAACATGCATGGCCGGCCGATCCGCTCGGCAATGGTCGCGGAAGACCTCATCACCCAGTTTGGCCGGGAGGCATTCTGCCTTGCGGACACAGCGCTCACCCCGACAGAAGGAGACACCCCATGACCGAAGACCAGGCTTTCGAGCAGATCACCGCCATCGTCCAGCGTATGCTGGAAGACAAAGGCGCCAAGGTTGCGACCATTGACAAGAACACGGAGCTGCTCGGCGGCGCAATCAATATCGACTCGCTCGACCTTGCGATGCTGGTGCGCGAGCTGGAAGATGTTGTCGGCTTCGATCCGTTTGCGGAAGGATTCATTGAATTCCGCACTGTCGGCGAACTCGCGAAGCTCTACGCAAAATGAAAATGCCGGGTGCCTTCGGACTGAGCCGGGACGACACTGATCCCGTCATTGCCTCCGCCGACAGGATACTGACGCGCGGCGATCTCGCACAGGCGTCAGAGACGCTTGCTGCCGGGATTGCCGCCGCCGGTATCTCGCGGATCATGGTTCATTCCGACGACCCGCTCCACATCCTGCGCGCTGTTGATGCGGCCAGCCGCACTGGCGCTGACCTCATCATCGCCCATACAAACCTGCCGGCAGCCCACATCGATACCGTCATCGCCTCTTTCGGGGTACAGATGATCATATCGGCCGAAGACCGGGTCACTGGCCTTCCGCCAACGGAAGAAGGCCGGGGCCGCGTCTTCATGATGACGTCGGGCACCACCGGTGCGCCGAAGATTGCCGCCCACAGCCTCGACGCCCTGATGAGCCGCGCGCGCGCCGCGATGGGCCCGGGCAGCAAAGGCGCCAAATGGCTGCTGACCTATCAGCCGACTGGCTTTGCGGGCATCCAGGTACAACTCACGGCGGTGGCCGGGCGGGGATTGATCGTCGCGCCGGAGGCACGCACGCCCGCAGGCTTCCTTGAGGCCGCCAAGGCAAACGGCGTCAACCAGATCTCCGCAACACCCACCTTCTGGCGCGCCTTCCTGATGGTTGTGCGCCCGGGTGACCTTGCCCTGCGCCAGGTGACCCTTGGCGGCGAAGCAGCCGATCAGGCGACACTGGACCGGATCCGCAAGGCCTTCCCGGACGCGCGCGTCACCCACATCTACGCCTCAACAGAAGCCGGCGTTGTTTTCTCCGTCCACGATGGGCTCGAAGGCTTTCCCGCCGAATGGCTGGATACGGACAACCGCGGCGTAAGCCTGCGTGTGCGCGACGGCCTTTTGCAGATCCGCACGCCCAATGCCATGAAGGGCTATGTGTCGAACACCGCCCAGCCCCTGCTCGATGATGGCTGGCTCTCGACCGCTGACCGCGTCGAGATCCGTGGCAACCGGGCCTATATCCTCGGCCGCGATGACAGCACGATCAATGTGGCCGGCTCCAAGGTCTACCCGCTGATGATCGAACAGTTCCTGCTCAGCCAGCCCGGCGTTCTGGAAGCGCGCGTTTACGGCGTTACGAATCCGATCAGCGGTCAACTCGTCGCGGCAGACCTCGTCCTCGATCCGGCCGTTGATCCGGCCGCAACTCGCAGCGCCGTGCTGGCGGCGGCCCGTGAACACCTCGCTCAATATCAGGTCCCCCGTGTGGTAAAGGTCGTCGACGCGATCGCCGTGCGGGAATCCGGCAAGAAGGGATAATCCGTATGCCCCCCTCCCCTACACCCGCCAGCGAGCGGCACATCATCGTCACTGGTGGCAGCCGGGGTCTCGGCGCCGCCATGATCGAAGGCCTGCTGGCTGATGGCTACCGCGTCTCGACCTGTTCGCGTTCGCGCTCGGCGAATATCGAGGCACTGGAATCCCATCCTGAATTTGGCAGCCGCTTTTTCTGGAAGCGCTGCGAGGTCGGCGAAGGCAGCCAGGTTGATGAGTTCGTAAACGCCGCGGTCGAATGGGCAGGTGAAGACGGCCTTTGGGGCCTCGTCAACAATGCCGGCGTCGCGCAGACAGGCATCCTTGCCTCCTTCCCGAACCGCGAAACCGAAAAAATCCTCAAGGTGAACCTGTTCGGTGCCATCCAGGCCGCCCGGGCGGCTTCCGAACACATGCTGCGCGGCGGCAAGGGTGGACGGATCATCAACATCTCCTCGATCATCGGCAGCCGCGGCTATAACGGCATGAGCGCCTATTCGGCCTCGAAGGCCGGCATGGACGGCCTCAGCCGCGCCCTCGCGCGCGAGCTTGGCCGCCGGAAGATCACCGTGAACTCGGTTGCGCCCGGCTATGTGCTGACGGAAATGTCGGCGGTGCTGACACCTGTGCAGCTCAATCAGATCGTCAACCGCACGCCGCTCGGTATGCTCGCGGAAGATTCCGACATCACAAACCTTGTCCGTTACCTCCTTTCGGATGCTGCCCGAATGATCACGGGACAGACGATCCTGGTGGATGGCGGCATTTCCTGCTAAGCGCTCAGCGGCCCTGCCGAAAGGCGGGGCCAGCTATCATCCGCCTACGGCATGATCGCAAGCCCGCGCTGTCAGCGCCATCATTGTCAACGTCGGATTCTGGATGCCCTGCGAGGGGAACGACGCGCCGTCCGTCACATAAAGCCCCGGCATCGCCCAGCATTCATTATGCGGATTGAGAACTGACGCGCCGGCATCCGTGCCGAGCCGCGCCCCGCCACATTCGTGGACGGACGTTCCGGGGGTCGCCGGCCCGTCTGGCTGGACCAGGATCTTTGCTTTCAGCACATCCAGAAGACCCGCCAGCGCGCCGTCCATATCTTTTGCGAGGCTTAGGTCCTTTGCGCTCCAGTCCATCTCGATACGCAGCTGCGGAATGCCCCAGCGATCGGTCTTTCCGGGCGCCAGCGAAACGCGGTTCTCCGCCCTCGGAACACATTCGCCGAATCCGACAGCGGTGACCCAGCTGCCGGAGGGATTTCCGGAAGCATAAAGCTGGATACCAAATCCGCGCGGGCGGGCGCCGCCCTCGCGCAGATCAAAGCGAGGTAGGTAGACACACCGTCCGGGTTCTCCGCTGCCGCCGGTTGGCAGCGAGGGCATGACCCCTTCTGCCTTCAGCATGATATGATCCGTGAGATACCCGCCCAGCGCCGGCAACTGGTCGCCGAGCGCGCCGCCAGGCGTGGAGGAATTCAGCAAGATGCGCGTCGATTCCAGCGATGACGCGCAGAGGAACACCAGCGGCGCCCCCGCCTGTTCCGTCTGCCCACTGAGGGTGTTGACCCATTCGGCCCCGGCCGCCCGGCCATCCGGCCCGGCCAAGATCCGCCGCACGAGCGCGCCGGAGCGCAGCGTCAGCCGGCCGGTGGCCTTCGCGGCGCCGGTAAAATCCGTGGGCGGCGCATAGCGGCTCAGCATCGCGGCGGCCTCCGGCCAGGCCGCGCGGATCATCTCCATCAATGCGCTCTCAGCCGCATCCGGCTTCGCAGGGCGGGCCACCACACTATCCGGGATGTGCGCAATACCCTCCTGCGCGCCAGTCAGCGCAAGGCGTTGCTCGACAAGGCTGTACCAGGGCTCCAACTCTTCAATGCCGAACGGCCAGGAGCTGTCGGCGCCCGGCTTCGGCGCAAGGTCGGCTTCCCCGAAACGGTAATATTGCCGCCCATGACCCGGCACGGCGAGGCGCCCGCCGACCCCGAGCGCGCGAATCCAGGTGAAGGGCTTGTCCGCCGGGGTTTCATAAGGGTGGTCCCGGTCATCCAGCAGGCTGTCGGGCTTCTGCACCCAGGCATAACATTCGGTTTGCACAGGCTGGCGCACACGCCCGGCCTGGCGCAGCACTTTCGTGCCAGCATGGATCAGGCGGGGCGGCAGCACCTTGGCGAGGCGCGGATCGGAGATCGTTCCGATGGCCGCTGCCAGCGTCTTGCTGAGAGGCTTCTGCCAGAAGGGATAGCGTGTGCCTGCGTCCAGCAGGAGGACCGACAGACCCTTCTCGCACAACAGCGCAGCCGCAAGGCCGCCGGTTGCACCCGCGCCAACCACAATCGCGTCAAAACGGCCCATCATCCGAAAAAAGAGTCCCCCGGCAGCGTCTAAAACTGTATGGGCTATGCATAGGGGATGCCGCAAGGCACGATACTCCCCTACGTTGGTGGGACTAAAATACAGGAAGACGCGATGACAGACGGCGCCGAGACACATCCGGCTGCTGGAGCAGGTCTATCGGCTGTCCGGATGTTTGCGGCAGGCGGGCCCCTCGGCTTCGGCACGGGCTTTCTTCATCATGCAGGCGACAGGGCAGTGTGCGTTCGCCTGCTGCGCGAAGCCTTCGATGCCGGAGTCACCTACTACGATACCGCACGGCTTTATGGCGAAGGCGCGTGCGAAACGATGCTGGCGGAGGCCTTCGCCGGCAAGCGTAGCGAAGTGTTCCTGGCCACCAAGGTCGGCATCCTGCCGCCGCAATGGACCCTCGGCGCGCGGATCAGCGCCAAGGCTGCGCATATCATGCGCAAGGCACCGCCGCTGCGCGCGGTAGTGGCCGAACCCGAAGACCGCCATCCCGTCTTCGGCGTGTTCGACCGGCCCCGGATGCAGGCGAGCTTCGAGGCGAGCCTGAAGGCGCTGAAGACCGATCATGTCGACCTGCTGCTGCTGCACGAATGCACGCTTGAAGATGTTCAGCGCGATGAGGTGCAGCATTTCCTTGGCCAGATGGTACGTGACGGCAAGGCGAAGGCCTGGGGCGTCGCACCAACCCCGGAAGCGATGCTGGGCATTGCGCACTCTGGTGTTGCCTATGGCGAGGTGGCGCAGTTTGACGGCGCGATCCGCTCAGGGTTTCCGCCGGAAGGCGCACCGAGCCCGGCGCTCATCATCACCCATTCCTGCCTCGGCGAAGGGTTCCGCGAAATGGCGGCTCGCCTGCAACAGGACGAGGTATTGAAAGCCCGCTGGTCTGCGGCGCTCGGCCTTGATGCCGGCGATCCGGGCGTCGTGGCGCAAGCCTTCCTCGCGCGCGCAATGCAACAAAACCCGGGCGGCATCGTGCTGTTCTCCACGACGCGCGACGACCGGCTGCGCCGCAACCTTGAAGCTGCCAGCTGGCTGGACATGCCCGACCGGATGGCTGCGCTGCCAGGCATCCTGCCCGGCTGAACGCGCCTCAGGCGGCCGTTGCCGGTGCAGATTTCTGCGCGCGGGCGATGGCCGGCAGACCGAGGATGATCATCGCGCCCCACAGCCAGTGCGACGCCACAATATTGGCGAATGGGCCGAAGCGTCCCAGCGTCATCGAGTGGCTGATGAACGCAATGCCGGAGGCAAGTGCGAAGCCTGCCAGCATCGGCCAGCGCAAACGCTCCAGCGCCTGCCCCGGACGGCTCTGCGCCCAGAGGAACACCGCGCCCGGGAACAGCCATACATAATAGTGCGCCCAGGACAGCGCCGAGACCATCAGGCCCAGCGTCACGATCATCATCAGCTCGATCTCGATGTCGCGGTCGGTTGCGCGCAGCATCCGGCCCGAGCGCCAAACGGCAAAGAGTGCGCCGCCGACCAGCAGGACGGTAAGCAGCTTGTCGATCATGTTGCTGAGCGCTGAGAGCTCATGGATGCTGTAGTTGTGGCCAGCCGGTCCGCCGATCTCGAAACGGGCGAGCATCGCCTGAAGCGTCTGGTTCGAATAGGCCGGCACCGGATGCTGTGTGAACGGTGCGATTGAGGATTCGTACCAGAAGACGTGCATGTCCCAGCCAAAGATCAGGAGTGACAACAGCGCCGAGGTGACCACCACAGCGGCCCCGCCAATCACGACATTCCATCGCCCGCGCAGGAAATAAAACACGCCGATCAGAAGCAGCGCCGGTTTGATCACGGCGCAGACGCCGAACACGATCCCCGCCGTCAGGTCCTTGCGCTCCCGCGTCAGGGCGATGCCGGCAACAAGGGCCGCGAGGATCATGTGGGACGTGTTCGCTTCCCGGAAGGAGTAAAGCATCGGCCCGAAGATGCAGAGCGCCAGGAAAAGCAAGGCGCTTTCCCGGCGATCGAGTGAATAGAGTTCGGTCAGTTTCCGCCAAGTGTAGAGCACGGCGATGACGCCGATGCCGGTGAAAACCAGCGCCGCAGTCAGGTCCGGCATCAGGCCGAAGGGGGCGAACAGGTAAGCGACGATCGGAATATTCACGAAGATCGGGTTTTCCGCATCATAGGCGCCCATCAGCGCCTGCGGGCCTTGCCAGATGAGATGGCCGGCAAGCCAGTAGCAATCGCGGAAGTCTGCAAACAGCAGCGGATGGGTGTTGAAGAAGATGAACAGCGCCATCACCGCGCCCCACAGCGCAGTCACCGGCCAGAGCAGCTGCGAGAAGCGCCCCGGAACCGACAGCCGATAAATGAGCAGGAAGCCGATGAGGGCTCCCAGAATGTGGATCCCATTGACGGTCAGAGAATGCATGTGTGCCCCACCGGTACGAACCGCAGCGGTTCTTTCGTCCGAAACTCAAGGCTCGCAAACAGTATGCCAGCCGCCGCGCGCACAGAATCAGGCCGCCCGCACGAATTTGGGTCTGACGATGCGCCACTGTCCCTGTGCGAGCCGCCAGATCAGCGCGGCCAATGCGAGGGCCGCGATGTAGAGGTTTGACTGGAGCAGGAACAGGGCGGGGTGGTGCGCCAGCGCTGCCCATAGCGGCAGGCACGCCGTGAAGAAGATTGCGCCCGCAACCGCGCCCGCGCGCCAATAGGCCCGGCCCGGTGCAGCCCCGACCCAGCCCGCCGCCAGCAGCGCAAACATCGGCATCAGCACGCCGTAATGATGTTCCCAGGCAATCGGCGAGGCCGCCGTGAAGACGAGGGCCGCGAGCAGGAAATCCATGAGCCGCCCGCAGCCCTCTCGCCGCCGCAGGAAACCGAGCAGCGCGAGCAGCCCGAGCGTGACGATCAGAGTGCCTGCATAGACCCCTGCATGGAAAGGCGGGAAGCCCAGCGACTCAAACTCGGCCACTTCGCCATTGCCAAACAGGCGGTGCAGCATGCCATTGGCCGACTGGTTGGCGATGTAGGATTCGCCATGGCGCGACAGGAAGGAGAGAACCTCCAGGTAAGCCAGATGGCTGTTGAACCCGTACAGCGCAACAGACAGCGCCAGGCCGACTGTACCGGTGATCGCCAGCGCGGCAGCAAAGCGCCATTCCCGGCGCAGGAGCCCCCAGAAGAGGAACAGCCCGAACTGCGGCTTCAGCAGGCAAACAAGTCCGATCAGGACACCTGCCGCTACGGGCCGGTCCAGCAGCCAGGCTATCGCGGCGGCGATGAACAGGCCGTTGATCCAGGCCTGAAGCTGGCCAACATCATAGGCAAAGATCAGCGGAAAGAAGACGACACCGGCCACCGGCGCCGCCAGCGTCAGCACCAGCCGCGCGCGCGTGATATCTGCTCCGCTGCCCCCGCCTGAAAGCCGCGGGACGGCCAGCCACACCAGTGCCGAGAGACCTGCGAGCGAGGCCAGGAACACCCCCCGGTTCACTTGATTCATGAGCTGAATGGACGGCTCGAGGCCAAACGCGGCCAGCAGGTCAACCGGCAGGAGGCTCGTCGGCGCATACTGGAATTTGTGTCCGCCAGTGAAGAAGATCTCCTGATAGAGCTCCCCGTCATTACCGGGGTTCAGGCGCAACCATTCATGCGCCATCAGCATCACGCTCCAGGAATCCTTCGTGTCCGTCACCTCACCGCGCAGCAGGTCTCGCAGCGGCCACAGCGCGGATTGCTGCCCCGTAAGCGCCAGAACGAGATGCGCCGCGAGCACGGCAGCAAGCACCGCAAGGATCGCCATTGCGGCAACCGTCGCCGGCGACTGGTCCATCGCGGTGCGTAGCTGCGCCAACGGGCGCCGTGCAGACGGGCTGTCGATCATTGTGCTTCCCCGGCAGTGTCATCCCGTCCCTAGCAAGCCTTGTACCATTGCAGGAGCGGTTACAACCCGGCCAACCGATGCACCTGAGCGAGCACCGCAGCTGGACAGTTTGCAGGCGCACGCCAGCCACTCTGGCGAGAATATTGCATAAGCGAACACCAACTGAGCCTGAGGGAAACACAGCGTTGACGGCACAGAAAGGTCTGTGCCAACCGGCGATCTTAAGGGGACATGGCGAAGGCGGACCGGATTGTCTGGGGCGTCGCCGCCGAGCTGCGATGATTGATCGATACCTGACGACTGCATACCTGCCCGAAACGGGCGCGGGCCGTTCGGCCGAAGCACAGATGCTGTGGGCGCTGGGCGCGCCCCTGATGCTCTTTCCGGCACTTGTGTTCATACTGACAACCACCTGGTTCACGATCGGCGGGGCGATTGGCCCTCTGTTTGCATGGGCCGTGCTGACACTGTCAGCAGCTGGGGCCCTGGCTCTGCCGCGTTTGTTCATGCCCGCCCTGCCGCGCTTCATCCCTGCCGGATCGGTTGCGCTGGTCACTATCGCCTTCCTGTCCGCGTCGCTGATCCGGGACACGTCCATGGATGGGCAACACTATCACTTCGAAGCCATTTATGCGCTCGCGAAGGGCTGGAACCCGGTCCACGGCCCCCCCGATTTGCCGTTCATCGGTGATCCCGTCACGCCCTGGTCCATCCACTATCCGCGCGGCGCCTGGGTGTTCTCTGCAAACCTGCTGGCGGCTGGCATTCCCTTTACCGCGACCAAGGTGCTGAATTGTCTGGCGCTCCTGTCGGCGGCGGCCATCATTCCGGCGCTGCTCCTGAGATTGGGGTTCTCCCGCATTGCGGCACTGCTGCTTGCGGCTGTGATCCTGCTCAACCCCGTCCTGCTGGCGCAATTCTTCACCTCGATGAATGACGGCCTGCTGGGGCTTTGCCTGCTGATGTTTGCGGCCGCGCTGACGACCTGGCTGCTTCATGAGGACCGGTTCGCTGCTTTGACCGGGCTGGCCGTGATGTGCTTCGCGCTGAACCTGAAATTCTCGGCGATCCCGGTCTTTGTCTTTCCCTGTGCCGCAGCCTGCCTCGCCGTCTTCGCAGTCCGCGGTTTCCGGCCAGCCGTCTCGCTGGGGGCAGTGTTGCTCGGGGCAGCACTCTTCTCGATCACCGTGCTCGGCTGGTCGCCCTATATGCGCAACTGGCTCGAACACGGGCACATTTTCCACCCGATCATGGGCGCTCATGCGCTCGACATCATGACCGGTGAAGGCCCTGCGCTCGACAACACGCCGCATAATCTGATCGGCTTGTCGGCGTTCGAGAGATTCTTTTTCTCCGTGTTTTCAGAGTCTCATGCAGGCTTCGAGACCGAGGCGAAGGTCCGGTGGCCCTTCCTGATGATGCCTCAGGAATTGCGGGCTGCAGGCGGGGTTGATGTCCGGCTCGGCGGCTTCGGCCCATTCTTTTCAGGCGCGCTCGTGCTTGCGGTCGCAGGCGCCGGCGTGATGCTGGCGCGCGCCGGGCGCCTCAACCGGATCAGCCTCGCTTTCCTGATCGCTGCAGCAATTGCGCTTCTCTCCGTCCTGATCATGCCCCAGAACTGGTGGGCACGTTATGTCCCGCAATTCTGGTTCGTGCCCGCCTTTGTCGCGGCTGCGGCGATGGCATCCGGGCAGCGGGCCGCGCAGTTCCTTGGGGCTATGATGATCCTTGTGATGCTGCTGGACAGCGCAATCGTCGGCGCATCCGCCTCCGTCCAGGCCGCCAAGCGCCATGTGCAGTCAGGTGCGCAGATTTCCGCGCTGGCCAGCACGGGGCACACCTATTGCGTGGACCCCGACATGGTGAAGGCGCGCCTGTATCTGATGGGGCGGGCCGGAGTGGACGCGCATTACGTGCCATCCGAGGAGTTGCAGTGCGAGGATGCTGCCGAGATCGAGGCTTACGGCCCGGACCGGTTCGGCGGTGTGATCTGTCCGTGTGACCGCTGAGGCGCGGCACTGCACAGACCCGTCGCGCGGATCAGCGCTCACCATGCAGGGTGCTGAGAATGTCCGGCAGCTCTGCTTCGATGTCCTCTGCGATCAGCCCGGCCCCGACCCGCCGGCCCGCCTCGCCATGCAGCCAGGCGCCGATGGCCGCCGCAAGGACGGTATCGACGCCCTGAGCCATGAAACCCGCGATAATGCCTGCCAGCGCATCGCCTGATCCCGCCGTTGCCAGCCAGCGCGTTGCATGAGTGTTGACGATGGCGCGGCCGTCCGGGTCTGCAATAACCGTGTCAGCGCCCTTCAGCAGGATCACGCAGCCGGCTTTTGCCGCAGCGATGCGGACCGCTTCGACCTTGTTGTCGCTGCTCGCAAGAAGGCCGGGGAACAGCCGCTCGAATTCACCGGTATGCGGTGTCAGAAGGTCGCCGGGCCGAAGCCGGGTGAAAAGGTCATCCGGCGCATCAGCGAAGACTGTCAGCGCGTCGGCATCCAGCAGCACGCGGGCCTCACCGCCGAGCAGCGCGGCAACATTGGCGCGCGTCGCCGGAGTGACGCCGGCGGCAGGACCAATGATCAGGGCGGTCGCCTTGCGCGCCTGGGCAAGGAGCTCTTCCGGGCCCGCGAACGGCGCCAGCATGATGGCGGTCAGTTGCGCGGCATTGACGGCCGCTGCCTCCGGCGGGGTTAGCACCGTCACGAGGCCTGCCCCGGCGCGCAGGCCCGAACGAGCAGCGAGGCGCGCGGCGCCGGTATTCCACGGCCCGCCGCTGACCACCTGCAGGTGGCCGCGCTGATGCTTGTGAACGCCGAAGCCGGGTTGTGGCAGGTGCATGCCCCAAAGGCCGGGGCTGTTCTCGATCAGGCGGGTTTCCACCGGCACGCCGATATCTGCGACCATCACCCCGCCGCAGAACGCAGCTGCTGGCAGCAGCACATGCGCCGGGCGGAGCGCCGCAAATGTGATCGTCCCTTCGGCCCGGAAGCAAGGCCCGAGCGGACGGGCGGTGTAGCCGTCAATGCCCGAGGGCACATCGATCGAGATGACCCGACCGCCCCGCAGCGCAAGCTCAGCGGGCGCGCCCTCAAGCGGCCGGGAGAGGCCCGCCCCGTACAGCGCATCGAGCACGAGGTCTGCCGGCTGCGCGAGCGCGTCTTCCAACCTGCGCACGGGCCCGCCCCAATGGGCTGCGGCCTTTGCCGTATCCCCTTCCAGGGCAGACAAAGGATGAGTGCAGAACACGTCGACCTGCCGCCAGAACCTTGCGAGCTGCGCCGCCGCGATGAAGCCGTCCCCGCCATTGCCGCCTGGGCCGCACAGGACCTGGATACGGCCATCCGGCCAGTGGGTGTGCAGGAATTCAGCCGCCGCTTCGCCCGCGCGTTGCATGAGGGTGAAGCGCGCCGTGCCCGCATGGATCACGGCCTCTTCGGCTGCGATCATTTCTCTGGGAGTGAGGATTGGCCGGCCCATTCCGGGCTCATAGCACGCGAGTTGCCGCTTCGCTTCCGTATTCTGCAACGCGCAAGGATCCGCCCCGCCGCTCAAGCCGCGTGATGGAACAATGCCCGGGCCGGAACACCGTCACCCGATCGTCCCCTTCCAGGAACCCTGCAAGCGCATTGATCGCCACGAAGTGCGAGAACACAGCCGTGCCATCGGGAAGCGCTGCGACCGCCTGCGCCATATCAGAGCGCCATGACTGGAAGCGGGGTCCCGCCTCAGCCCAGGTACCGGCCATCAGCCCGCGCAGCCAGCTGACCCGGTCCCCGGCCCCGGCCGGCGTCTCGATCTCAGAAACCAGCGGCTCAACGCGCGCGGTCAGGGCGCTGCGCAGTTCAAAGGCACCAGCCGTTTCGCGGCAGCGCTGCATCGGGCTCGTCACAGCGAATTGTGCGCCCAGCATGGCAAGGTGCGCTGCAGCCGCCTCGGCCTGTTTCAGGCCGAGCGGGCTGAGGCCCGGATCCGGATGGTCGCCCCATCCCGCCGCCGCCTCACCATGACGGATCAGGAAGATCACGCGGCGACCGGGTCATGCGCCTCGACGGCATCGTTGAGCTGTGTCGTTGCCGTGTAGCCGCTCGCCGTCAGGATTTTCAGCGCATGGTGATAGGCCACGGGCTTTTCGATACCGAGACGGGCACGGGCGGCTTCCAGAGGCTCATGCATCAGGGCGATGATGTCCTGCCGCATGATTTTCTGTGCCTTGGCGCCGTTGCGCTTGCCTTCCCTGAAACAGTCCATGATCCGCGCCTCTTTCGGGGCATGTTTCGCAATCGTCCGGCAGCCCATGAAGGCGATGAACAGCACGCCCGGACCCGGGTTCTGGCTGTAGGTGAACGCGAGCAGCGAAGCCTCGCCAAGCGCATCGCGGTTGTAGCCGGAAAGCACATGAAACAGGTCGTGCGTGTCGCGAAGGCGATTCGCATACCAGAGGTAATCATCGTCGAACTCGCGCGCCTTGGAGCGGAACTTCTCGCTCTCCTCGACCAGCCCCTGCGCAGAGAGACCTTCGCGGCGCATGAACTCGATATAGGCCCTGCCAACGGTGCCCTCGGGCAGCTTCTCGATCCAGGAATGGTCGTCCAGGAGAGGCGGCAGGTATTGGCGCTCCTTGAGCAGCCTCGGGCCTTCGGGGCTTTCAATGAACGTCTTGAAATTCTTCTCGAAAGAGCGCCCGTTCAGGGCCTCGATGATGTGGAAGACCTGTTCGGTATCTTCCTTGTTGGCGATCAGCTTCTGCATGTGCCGCCAGGCTTTAAGCGGTTGCACACGAACCGGGCGGCGGCCGGGATGAATGTAAACCTCGGCAGTGGCTTGGCTCATCGGATCAATACTCCATGTCATTCCTGATATGTGTTATCACACAGAAGCGTTTACCGAAAGTGACGCTGGCGTCATTTTCTTGAAAAATTGCCCCCAAACTCGAGCGCCCTGAATCTGCGCAAGCCTGCCCAAGGATTAACCACTCTCTCGCAGGCTGTCCGATTGCGCCTCCCGCCCTATCGCCTCAGGCCATAACTGCTCCTAGGCACGGATGAACTCTAAACCCGGCGGCTGGGGAGAACCAGGCAATGAAAAAAATCGAAGCAATCATCAAACCGTTCAAGCTCGACGATGTTAAGGAAGCGCTGCAGGAAATCGGCCTGCAGGGCATGACCGTCATCGAGGCAAAAGGCTTCGGCCGCCAGCGCGGTCATACGGAACTTTATCGCGGCGCCGAATATGTCGTGGACTTCCTGCCCAAGCTCAAAATAGAAGTCGTGCTGGCGGACAGCGCCGTGGAAGGCGCCGTGGAAGCGATCAAGAAGGCAGCACACACCGACAAGATCGGCGACGGCAAGATCTTTGTGTCCGACGTGATCGATGCCGTTCGTATCCGCACCGGCGAGACCGGCGACGCAGCCCTGTAGACTACCAGACACTCCGTCAATCGGGCCGGCCCTGACCAACAGGACCGGCCCGCCTGAACCGAAGAACGCTCACCAGAAGGCAAGAAAATATGGCAGACTCACTCTATAAGATCATGAAGGATCAGGACGTCCAGTATGTGGACCTGCGCTTTACCGACCCGCGCGGAAAGATGCAGCACGTCTCCTTCCACAAGGACATGGTGGACGAGAGCTTCTTCGAGGACGGACAGATGTTCGACGGCTCCTCGATCTCCGGCTGGAAGGCGATCAACGAGTCCGACATGCTGCTGAAGCCGGATGCGGACAACGCATTCATCGACCCCTTCTTCCAGCAGACGACACTGGTTGTGTTCTGCGACGTGCTCGACCCGGTCTCCGGCCAAGCCTACAACCGCGATCCGCGTACGACCGCGAAGAAGGCCGAGGCCTACCTGCAGGCCTCCGGTGTGGGCGACACCGCCTTCTTCGGCCCGGAAGCCGAATTCTTCATCTTTGACGATGTCCGCTGGTCCACCGATCCGCACAACACCGGCTACAGCTTCGACTCGACCGAACTTCCGGCAAATACCGGCAAGGAATACCCGATGGGCAATCTCGGCCACCGGCCGGGCCCGAAGGGCGGTTACTTCCCCGTCCCGCCGATCGATTCCGAGCAGGACATGCGCGCAGAAATGCTCACCATCATGGGCGAAATCGGTCTTGCTCCCGAAAAGCACCACCACGAAGTGGCCCCGGCCCAGCATGAGCTTGGCCTGAAATTCTCGACGCTGACGACGATGGCTGACCGGATGCAGCTCTACAAGTACGTGATCCACAATGTGGCCGCGTCCTATGGCAAGACCGCCACCTTTATGCCGAAGCCTATGTACAAGGACAATGGCTCGGGGATGCACGTTCACCAGTCGATCTGGAAAGGCGGCAAGCCGCTCTTCGCCGGCGACAAATATGCCGACCTCTCCGAGATGTGCCTCTACTATATCGGCGGCATCATCAAGCACGCCCGCGCCCTGAACGCGATCACCAACCCGTCGACGAACTCCTACAAGCGTCTCGTGCCGGGTTATGAAGCGCCGGTCATGCTGGCTTACTCGTCGCGCAACCGCTCGGCCTCGATCCGCATTCCGTTCGGATCGAACCCGAAAGCCAAGCGCATCGAGACCCGCTTCCCCGATCCGATGGCGAACCCCTACCTCGCCTTCGCTGCGCTGCTGATGGCCGGCCTCGACGGCATCGAGAACAAGATCCATCCGGGCGACGCGATGGACAAGGACCTCTACGACCTGCCGCCGGCCGAAGCCAAGGCGATCCCGCAAGTCTGCGGCTCGCTGCGCGAAGCCCTGGCAGCGCTCGACGCCGACCGCGCCTTCCTCAAGAAAGGCGGCGTGTTCGATGACGACCAGATCGACGCATACATCGACCTGAAGATGGAAGAGAACATGAAGTACGAACTCCATCCGCACCCGGTCGAGTTCGACATGTACTACAAGATGTAAGGCACGAGGGGCGCCTTGCACCTTGGACTGAGAGGCCGGCATCTTTGGATGCCGGCCTTTATATTGGATCGGCGGCACGAAAAAACCCCGGCATCGCTGCCGGGGTTTGGAATTCTGTGACAAGGGGCAATCACCCCGCTTCGGTCTGCGTCTTGTTGGTGTGCACATAGAGCGGCTCGGCATTGCCTTCGACCACTTCGGCATTGATGACGACTTCTTCGACACCCCGGAGGTTGGGCAACTCGAACATCGTATCCAGCAGGATCGCTTCCATGATCGAGCGCAGGCCCCGTGCGCCGGTCTTGCGGCCGATGGCCTTGCGGGCCACAGCTGTGAGCGCTTCCGGCGTGAAGGTCAGCTGGATGCTCTCCATGTCGAACAGCTTTTGGTACTGTTTCAGGAGCGCGTTCTTCGGCTGGGTCAGGATCTGGATGAGAGCTTTCTCATCAAGGTCTTCAAGCGTCGCGATGACCGGCAGGCGGCCGATGAATTCCGGTATCAGGCCGAACTTCTGAAGGTCCTCCGGCTCGACATCACGCAGCGTCGCGCCGACACCGCGCTCTTCGCCGCTCTTGATCGTTGCGCCGAAGCCGATCGAGGCACTCTCGCCGCGCGCGGCAATGATCTTCTCCAGGCCCGCAAACGCGCCGCCACAGATAAAGAGGATGTTGGTCGTATCGACCTGCAGGAATTCCTGCTGCGGATGCTTGCGCCCGCCCTGCGGCGGAACCGCGGCGACCGTGCCTTCCATGATCTTCAGGAGCGCCTGCTGCACACCCTCGCCCGACACGTCGCGCGTGATGGAGGGGTTATCAGACTTGCGGGAAATCTTGTCGATCTCGTCGATATAGACGATGCCGCGCTGTGCGCGCTCGACGTTGTAGTCCGCCGCCTGGAGCAGTTTCAGGACGATGTTCTCGACATCCTCGCCGACATAGCCGGCTTCGGTGAGCGTCGTGGCGTCCGCCATGGTGAACGGCACATCAAGGATGCGCGCCAGTGTCTGGGCCAGAAGGGTCTTGCCGCAGCCCGTGGGGCCGACGAGCAGAATGTTCGATTTCGAGAGTTCGACCCCATCGGCTTTCCCGGCATGGGACAGCCGCTTGTAATGGTTGTGGACGGCCACCGACAGGATGCGCTTCGCATAGCGCTGGCCGATGACATAATCGTCGAGCACATCACAGATTTCCTGCGGTGTCGGAACGCCGTCACGCGACTTGATCGCGGAGGTCTTGTTCTCCTCGCGGATGATGTCCATGCAGAGCTCGACGCATTCATCGCAGATGAACACAGTCGGGCCCGCAATCAGCTTTTTGACCTCATGCTGGCTCTTCCCGCAGAAAGAACAATACAGCGTGTTCTTGGAGTCGCCGGAGCCGGTTTGCTTGGTCATGCCGTCCTCATTGCCGCATAAGGCTTAACATGGGCTTTAGGGCCCAGCCGGATACGGTCCTTTCCTAGACAATATAGCCGTTCGCCCGACCTGCAAGGGCCGGGCCGCACCTTGAAACAAGAGGTGTTATTTCTCGTCTTCAGCTGCGCGGCGCTCATAAACCTTGTCAACGATCCCAAATTCCATGGCCTGCTCGGCCGTCAGGAAGGTGTCGCGGTCCAGCGTCCGCTCGATAACTTCATAGGGCTGGCCTGTATGCCGGACATAAATGTTGTTGAGCCGGCGCTTCAGCTCGATGATTTCCTCGGCATGGCGCTCTATGTCCGTCGCCACGCCCGAATAGCCGCCCGAGGGCTGGTGCAGCATCACGCGCGCATTCGGCAGCGCGATCCGCATGCCCTTTTCCCCTGCGGCAAGCAGGAGCGAGCCCATCGAGGCGGCCTGGCCGATACACACGGTTGAGATCGGGCAGCGCACATACTGCATCGTGTCATAGATCGCGAGGCCGGACGAGACATAGCCGCCGGGGCTGTTGATATACATGGCGATTTCGCGCTTCGGGTTCTCGGATTCGAGGAACAGGAGCTGCGAGGTGATCAGCGCTGCCACACCGTCATCAATGCCGCCCGTCACGAAAATGATGCGCTCCTTCAGGAGGCGCGAGAAGATGTCGAACGCGCGCTCGCCGCGGCTCGTCTGTTCGACGACCATCGGCACAAGGTTGAGCGCGGTTTCCTGGAAATGTGACATAAGGCAGGCCTTTGAAATTCAGGGCTGAATCGCCGTCTGCAGGATTGGCAGATGGCTGTATATTTGTCCATGCGCGCAGGCTCGCAAGGTGGCCGCTGCTGTGGAAATGCCTCAGCGCAGCGGCCATGGCCCGAGCCCGCTCGGCAGGCCCCCGTCCGGATCATCCATGAAGGCCGAATAATCCGCGATCACGCGGCCGCGTTGCAGGTCGCTGAGCAGGACGTGGTAGCCCTCCGGATAGAACACCGTGCGGACGTGTGCCGGGAAGACGCGCCCGGTGCGCTGCGGGCCGGCCGGCGGGATCACCTCGTCCCGCGCGCCATAGGAGGCGAGCACGGGCACGCCTGCCGGCAAGGCACCGGCCACACGGTGCGCATTTTCCATCAGCGTCACGACCCCGTGGAGCTGATCCACCCGGTTGACGCGGGTATGCAGCGGGTCCGCCTCCTGCAGGGCGAGGAAGGCGTCATTGTCCGTCATTTTCGGTGCGGCAAAGCCCGGCGTCTGCACGATCCAGCCGGGGTTGAGCCGGGTCGCAGTTCTCAGGGCGCCGGCATAGGCCGGGTTCATCACGCCCCAGCCGCGCAGGCCCGGCCCCGACAGGATCAGCCGGTCAGCATCAGGTGGATCATCCGAAGCAAACGCCGTGATCGCCACTGCAGAGCCCATCGAAATGGCAACGACCGTCAGGGGCAGACCTGGATGGCGCTCCCGGGCGAGGCGGACCGCTGTGTGCAGGTCGGCGCGCATCAGGTCCTCCTCCGGCCAGTAGCCGCGCCCGGGCGAGCGGCCGAAGCCGCGCTGGTCATAGGCGTAGACGATCCGCCCTTCACCCGCCCAGACCGGCGCCGCAAGGCGGAACTCGCCGGCATAATTGTTCATGCCATGGATGCCGACGATGACATGGCGCACGGGGGTGCCAGCCTCGGGCGCCCAGACGGTCAGGCCCAGACTTGCGCCATCATCGGCGATCATCACCTCGTCTGCATCCAGAAATGCGGGCGTCGGCCTCTCCGCAGGATCGAAGGGCACCGAGCCCTGACGCACAGGTGTGGCACAGGCCGCCAGGATCGCAAGCGCTGCCAATGCGCCGTGTAACGCCCAGCCCCTCAGCGAAACGGCCATTCGCCGAGCCCGCTCGGCATTGGCGCAGATGGATCCTTCATGAAGGCGAGATAGTCGGCATGGACGGTCTCGGCCTGCAGGTCACGCAGCAGCATGTGATAGCCGTTGGGATAGTAGACGGTGCGCACATGTTCCGGCAGCACCCGGGCTGTGCGCCGCGCGCCGGCTTCAGGCACCACAATGTCGCGCGCGCCATAGCCGGCGAGCACCGGCAGGGAGGCCGGCAGAGCCGGCGCAGCCCGGTGCGCATTCTCCATCAGTGTGACCAGCCCGTACACCTGGTCGATGCGCGTGCGATAGGTCATGTGCGGGTCAGACCAGGTCCGGCGCAGCATGGCGTTGTTGTCCGACGGCTCGATCTTCACGATGCCGGGCGGCGGCACGACCAGCCAGCCCGGATTGCTGTAGGCGGACGCAAACAGACTGACCCGGTAGAGCGGGTTGATCGCCCCCCAGCCGCGTAGGGCCGGTCCGGACAGGATCAGCCGGTCGGCGTCCGGCGGATTGTCAGACCCGAACGCCGTCATCGCGACCGCCGCGCCCATGGAGATGCCGACGACGGTGATCACAGCGTCGGGATGATGCGCGCGAGCGGCGGCCACTGCCGTGCGCAGGTCTTCGCGCAGCAACTCCTCTTCCGGCCAGATGCCCTTGTTGGGCGAGCGGCCGAACCCGCGCTGGTCATAGGCATAGGTCGTCACCCTGTGCCGGGCCCAATAGGGGGCCGCCATGTGGAAGGCATTGGCATAGTCGCTCATACCGTGCACGCCGACGACCACATATTCCGGTTCCTCGACGCCTTCGGCGGGCCAGACCGTCAGGCCGAGCCGGGCGCCATCCTGCGCGATGAACACTTTCTGTTCGGGCCGGAAACCCGGCTGGACCGGTGCATTTATCTGCAGGGCGCCTTGCGTGACTGGGGTCGCGCAGGCCGCAACGGGCACGGCCGCAAGCGCTGCCGCCGCCATCATAAGGCGCAGGCCGGAGTTTTCGATCATCGACATCAATCGGCGGAGGAACATGGATGTAGCCTTGCTGCTGGTCGGTTACCTTCCATGAAATAGGGCCGAACGCACCTGAACGAAAGCTTAGCGCCTGCCACGGGTCATGCCGGCTTGCTTGCCGAGCAGGCAGCACCGTGCGAGACCCCGTTCATGACAAAATCTCCACACGGAGCCAGACCTTCGATGAAACATCTTGCCTTACCAGCCGCCCTGGCCGGCCTGCTGCTGGCCGCCTGCGGCGGCGATGCCCCGCCCGCCCCTGCCGCAACAACTGCTGACACGCCCCCGGCCGAAAGCCTGCTGCTGCCCCTGCCGGACGCGACCGTCCCCGAAATCCGGGCCGCAGACCTCGCCATCCGCATCAAGACGCTTGCCGATGATGCTTTTGAGGGCCGCGGCCCTGGCACCCCGGCTGGCGAAGCGTCCGCAGACTGGATCGCCGCAGAGATGGCACGCATCGGCCTGAAACCCGGCGGACCGGGCGGCAGCTGGTTCCAGCCGGTGAAGATGGTGAACCAGACGATCGACGAATCCGCTTCCAGCCTGATCGTCACCTGGCCGGATGGCGAGGACCTCTCTCTCGGGCTCTCGCAGGACACCGTAATCTGGACCAAGCACCAGCACACCGACCACATCGCCTTTGATCCCGCAGAGGTGATCTTCGTCGGCTATGGCGCCGTCGCCCCGGAGTATGGCTGGGACGACTATCTCGGCGCAGAAATGGACTACACGGGCAAGACGGTCATCATGCTCGTCAACGATCCGGGCTTCGCGACCCGCGATCCGGAGCTCTTCAACGGCCGCGCGATGACCTATTATGGCCGCTGGACCTACAAGTTCGAGGAAGCCGCCCGCCAGGGCGCAACCGCCGCGCTCGTCATCCATGAGACCGAGCCTGCCTCCTATGGCTGGGATGTTGTGGCCGGCTCCTGGAGCGGCGCGCAGTCCGATCTCGTCCGCCCCGATGGCGGCGCCAGCCGCGCCATGCTGGAAGGCTGGATCACACGGGACATGGCCGTGCAGATGTTCCAGCGCGCCGGCCTCGATTTCGACGCGGTGAAGCAGTCAGCGAGCCAGCGCAGCTTCCGCCCTGTGCCGCTGACCGGCGTCAGTGTGCGCGGGGAGATTCACCAGACGATCGAGCAGCTTGAAAGCCGCAATGTTATCGGCGTCGTGGAAGGCACTGTGACGCCGGACGAATATATCCTCTACATGGCGCACTGGGACCATCTGGGCATGAAAACCGGCGCGCCGGGCGAGGATTTCTACGAAGACCAGATCTTCAATGGCGCGGTCGACAACGCGACGGGTACGGCCGCCATCCTTGAAATCGCCGAAGCTGTTGTCGCTGACCCAATGCAGCGCTCAGTCATGTTCGTTGCCGTGACACTCGAAGAATCGGGTCTTCTCGGCTCGGCTTACTTCGCCGAGAACCCCACTGTTCCGCTGAACCGCATCGTCGCGGGCATGAACATCGACGGGGTGCTGCCCATCGGCCGGACGCGCGACATGATCGTGATCGGCTATGGCGCTTCGGAGCTTGAGGACATCCTCAAATCGGTACTCGCCGAAAGCGGCCGAGTCGTCTCGCCGGATGCCCGGCCCGAGGCAGGTTTCTTCTATCGCTCGGACCATATCTCGCTCGCGAAAGTCGGTGTGCCGATGCTGTACGCTGATGGCGGCGAAGATGCGCTCGAAGGCGGCGTCGCCGCTGGCCGGGCAGCTGCGGCTGTCTATACAATCGAGCGCTACCACAAGCCGATGGACGAATATTCCGACAGCTGGGACCTTTCCGGCATGGAGGAAGACATGGGTGTGCTGCTCGAAGTCGGCCGCCGGATCGGGAATTCGTCTGACTGGCCGACCTGGTATCCCGGCAACGAATTTGAAGCTATCCGCCAGGAAAGCCTCGCCGGGAACTGATCCCGGCAGGCGACCGGCCTGATCCCTTCGGAGGCCCGCACATGCTTTCCTACCAGCACGGCTTTCATGCCGGCAACCGCGCCGATGTGCTGAAGCACGCCGTGCTCGATGTGCTGCTGCGCGCCGCTGCCGCCCAGCCGGGACCGGTCCTTTATGTCGAGACCCATTCCGGCCGGGGGCGCTATGACCTGATGGGAGAGCAGGCACGCAAGGGCGCCGAATCCGACGCCGGTGTCCTCGCCCTGATGGACGGCCCGGCCCCCCCGCCACTGGCCGACTGGCTGGCGCTGATCCGCGCACGCGGCAAGCATGACTATCCGGGCTCGCCCTCACTGGCAGCCGCGCGCCTGCCTGCGAGCGCCCGGATGGTGCTGTTTGAGCGCCACCCGCAGGAATTCGCCGCCCTGTCGAAATCCATGGCGGGCGATGACCGGATCCAGCTGCGCGAGGCGGACGGCTATTCCGGCGCCCTGAAGCTCGCCCCCCGCGGCGGCGAGCGGATCATCGTCCTCGTCGATCCGAGCTATGAGACCCGCAGGGATATCGAGGCCCTCGCCCTGTGGACACCTAAAGCCCTGAAACGCTGGCCCAAGGTTCAGCTGATCTTGTGGCTGCCGCTGTTCCGCGACGGGCGGGAGACAGAGTTCGGCGAATACCTTGCCACGCTCGGCAATCCCATCATCGCCGGCGCGCGCTGGCCCGTGAAGCCGGACGAGCGCAGCTCGCTCGAAGGCTCGGCCATGGTCGCCTTCGGCGCGCCGGAAGCGGCCCGCGCGCCCTGTGAGGCGATTGCCGCGACGCTGGAAAAGCTCTGGTCAAAGGCGGGCTGACCCGGCATCCATTCGCGCGTCAGGGGAAAATCGGATGGCCGGGGACTTGCATGACCGCCGCAACGCCAGCTTCCAGACCGGACCATGACTGATACCACCCGCCCCACCGACATGCCGCGCCCGGTGATGGACATTCTTGTCCAGCGCCAGCTCGACAACATGGCCACCGGCAATTGCGCCTATCTGGAAACCTTTCTGCGGATGGTGACGGCCGCCGGCATGGATGTGCGCCTTGTCTTTGCGCCGTTCCAGTCTTTCGGCAACCGGCCCTGGGCCGAGATCCATCCCCGCCTTGAAGCGCTGGTGAGGGAGATTGAATGGCCCGCTTCGGTGCGGATCGGAAAGCGGTACTGGTCTGTCTCGCCTCGCGTGTGGATGCGATTTGCCCTCCGTATCCTGAAGGAAGTCTGGCGGCGCGCTGGCGGAAAGCTGACGATTGCGAGCTATCTCGGCCGCGAGATTGCGCCCGGCGAAGCCCGCAGGCTCGCCGCCCTCTGCGACCGGCGCCCGGCGGACATCACGCTCGCCGAATACAGCTCGATGGGCCCGGCGCTGAAACTGATGCGGGCACGGACGATCCATGCCTGCCTCATGCATGACCTCTTGTCCGACCGCGCCGCCCGCTTCCGCGCCGGTGGCCAGCTCATCGATTTCGACGAGACGAGCCTTGAGACAGAACTCGGCTGGCTATCGTCCTGCGAGCTCATCTTCTTCGCTTCGGTCAACGAACTTGAAACCCTGCGACCTCACCTGCCAGCTGCCCGCATGGCCTGGGTCGCGCCGGACGCGCCGGAGTATGGCCCCATCGAAGACAGCCCGGCGCCGCGCGTCGTCTTCATCGGCACGGTCCATGGCGGCAATACCGAGGCGCTGAACCATTTCCTTGATGACGTCTGGCCGGGCATCGCGGCTGAAGAACCCGGCCTCGAGCTTCACATTGCTGGCTCCATTGGCAAGACACTGACGCCGCAACGCGCGGGCCTGCCGGGCGTGAAGGTCCTCGGCCGTGTCGAGCACCTCGAAAGCCTTGGCGGAGCGAACGCCATCGGCATCGCGCCCACGCGGTTTGCCACCGGCGTCTCGATCAAGGTCGCCGAATACCTCCTGCTCGGCATGCCCTGTGCCGCCTATCCGCTGGCGCTGGAAGGTTTCGGCCCGGTGCTCGACGATCTCGTCGTGGTGGCGGACGGGCCAGACGCACTGAAAGCCGAAATCCTCGCCCTCGCCCGCGATCCCGCACGGCGCGCGGCGCTCTCCGCCAAGGCCAAGGCCGAAGCCCGGTCCCGCCTCTCTCATGCCGAGCCGATCCGCGCGATCCACGAGATGCTCAGCGGACGGAAATAAGAAAGCGCACCGCCCTTTCAGGCGATGCGCTGTTTTCAACTGAATATCAGCCCCTGGTTTGTGAGCTCACTCAGCCGCGACCGGAAGGTCCGCCGCCGAAAGCTCCGTATACCGCTTCAGATGATGATCAACATTGCCGAACTCGGAATCGATCATTGTCAGGCGCTTGAAATAGTGGCCGATGGCCAGCTCGTCCGTCATCCCCATGCCGCCATGGATCTGGATGGCGCTCTGGCCGATGAAACGGCCGCCCTGACCGATGCGCACCTTGGCCGCTGAAGCCGCCTTCTTGCGGGTGACTTCATCCTCGCCAAGTTTCAGCGTCGCCATATAGGTCATCGAAACGGATTGCTCGGCCTCAATGAACATGTCGGCCATCCGGTGCTGCAGCACCTGGAACTTGCCGATGGGCGTGCCGAACTGTTTGCGCGTCTTGGAGTAATCCACCGTCTGGGCGTTGGCGACCTTCATGGCGCCGCAGGCCTCTGCGCAGAGCGCCGCGATAGCTTCATCCGTGACCCGTTCGACCAGGCCAAGGCTGTCCGACGGATCGCCGATGGCGGCTTCTGCACCAACCACCACACCGTCGAAATAGACCTCAGAAGCACGCCGTCCGTCCACGGTCGGATAGTCGCGCGTGGTGACGCCTTTGGCATCCTTCGGTACGATGAACACGCCGACGCCTTTCGCGTCGCGGCGGGCGCCGGAAGTCCGTGCCGTGACAATCAGATGGCTCGCCCAGGGCGCGCCTACAACGACTGCCTTGTGGCCGCTTATCTTCCAGCCGGCACCGTCTTTCGTGGCGGTCGTCTCGAGGTCTGCGAGATTGTAGCGGCCCTTGGGCTCGGCATAGGCGAAAGCAAAGACGCGTTCGCCGGAAATGATCGCGGCGAGATGGTCTTCCTTCTGCGCCGTGCTGCCGGCTTTCAGGAAGCCGCCGCCGAGGACAACCGTCTGCAGGAACGGCTCGACCACGAGGCCCTTGCCGAATTCCTCCATCACGACCATCGCATCAATAGGGCCGCCGCCGAGGCCGCCATCTTCTTCGCTGAACGGCGCGGCCAGAAGGCCAAGCTCGGCGAACTGCGCCCACATTTCGGGGCGCCAGCCCTCTTTAGAGGCGACGACCTTGCGGCGCGTGTCGAAATCATACTGGTCCTTGATCAGCCTCGCGAGGCTGTCGCGGATCATCGTCTGTTCTTCGGTGAAATTGAAATCCATGGGTAGTTACTCCTCCCTGCCCCGTCGCCTCAGAGGCCCAGGATCATTTTGCTGATGATGTTGCGCTGGATCTCGTTCGATCCGCCATAGATCGAGGTCTTGCGCATGTTGAAATAGGCGTCCGCGACATGGTTCGAATAGTCGGGGCCGACGCCGAATTCGTTGGATCCGTTCGGGGTCATCCCGCGCGCATAGGGCGCGCCGTAATTGCCGACGGCTTCGAGCGTCAGTTCGGTCAGACGTTGCTGGATTTCGGTGCCCTTGATCTTGAGGATCGAGCTTTCCGGGCCCGGGCCATGGCCCGCGGCTTCGGAGGCAAGGGTGCGCAGTTCTGTGAACTCCAGCGCCGTCAGGTCGATCTCCAGCTGGCTGATCTTGCGGGCAAAATCATCGGTCCGGATCAGCGGCGTGCCATCAAGCGTTTCCTGCGACGCGATGGAGCGCAGACGCTCGATCCCGCGCTTTGAACGGGCGACGCCGGCGATGCCGGAGCGCTCATGCGCCAGCAGGAATTTCGCATAGGTCCAGCCCTCATTTTCCTTGCCGACGAGGTTCTCGACCGGCACGCGAACATCCGTAAGCCAGGTCTCGTTCACTTCATGCGTGCCGTCGATCAGCTTGATCGGGCGCACTTCGATACCGGGCGTCTTCATGTCGACGAGGATGAAGGAGATGCCTTCCTGCGCCTTGGCCGAGGGATCGGTGCGGCAGAGGAAGAAACCCCAGTCTGCATGCTGGGCCAGCGTCGTCCAGGTCTTCTGGCCATTGATCACGTAATGGTCGCCGTCGCGAACGGCGGTCGTCTTCAGGCTGGCGAGGTCAGAACCGGCGCCGGGCTCCGAATAGCCTTGCGCCCACCATACATCGCCCGCGAGGATGCCAGGCAGGTGCTTCGCCTTCTGCTCTTCATTGCCGAAGGTGTAGATCACCGGGCCAACCATCGAGATGCCGAAGGGCAGCGGCATAAGCGCGTCGACGCGGGCATTCTCTTCTGACCAGATATAGCGCTGGGTGGAGGTCCAGCCCGTGCCGCCATACTTCTTTGGCCAGGCCGGGGCAGACCAGCCTTTCTTGCCGAGGATCTTGTGCCAGGCGAGGAATTGCTCGCGCGTCAGGTCCTCCCGGTTGCCGAGGCCGACCAGCTCCTTCGGATAGTTTTCGCGGATGAAGGCGCGGACTTCCTCGCGGAAGGCGATCTCTTCGGGGGAGAATTCGAGGTTCATGGACGTTCGCTCCTGCAGGTTGCCGGTTATGGCCCGGCCATTCGTTTCTGTATGTCAGCCATTCCGCTTTGCTGGCAAGGTGACGCGAACGTCAACGTAAACAATGACGCACGTTCCTTTGGGGAAAGGACCGCTTCAGCCGGCCGGCTTGGCGATGAAGGGGGCGCAGGCGGTCTTCAGCAGGCCAATCGCCGTTGCCGAGCCGAGCCCGCTGCCGGTCTGGAACTCCAGCTGGACGAGCGGCTTGAGGCCAATCCGCTCCAGCGCGGCCTCATGCGCCGGGCGCTGGGTGATGTGGGAGGCGAGGCAATGGCTGACCGCGCCGGGTGCAATCGCATGAACAACGCCAGCCGCGATTGTCGTCGCAAAACCGTCCAGCAGCACCGGAATACCCTGATGGCGCGCGGCGATGATGGCCCCGACGCTTGCGGCGAGCTCCCGGCCGCCGAGGCAACGCAGCGCTTCCAGCGGGTCGGACAGGTGGCCCCTATGCACTTTCAGCGCGGCGCTGACCAGTTCCACCCGGCGTTTGGAGAGCGTCGGCGGCGTCTGCGCGCTCGGACGCACCCAGTATTCCGGCGAGCCACCATAGAGCGCGCACGCAACGGCAGCCGCCACAGTGCCGACGCCGGCCCCGGAAACTGCGATCGCCAGCAGGTCCGGATTGTCTTCTACAGCCTCGAAACCAAAGGCGATGGTCGCGGCGCATTCCCGCTCGCTCATCGCCGCCGTCTCGGCGATGTTCGGGGTTGGCGCTTCGAGGGCCAGTTCAAAGACCCTGACATTGGCGCCGACCTGAGCTGAAATCGCTGAAAGCGGCGCACGCCCCTGCTTCAGCGCTTCGATATGCGCGCGGGTATCCGCATCACTCGACAGTGACACGCCCTGCCCGACCAGCCCGTGGGCGCCCGCGAAGACGGCCAGCGTCGGCTTCTCTATCCGCGGCGGAAAGCGCCGCTGCCAGCCGGCAAGCCACTCTGCTGCCTCACCGAGGCGCCCGAAATCGCCCTCCCGGCCCATGCCGAGCAGCGCTTCATGCACCGCGCGCGATGCGTCTGCATCCGGCGAAGCAGGCTTCAGGACAAGGTCGCGCACATCGTCCAGCGGCGAGGGGCTGCGGGCTGTCTCGTTCAAGCGCTTGTCTCCTGCACGCGCACACAGGCGCATTTACCATTGGGTTTTAACATAACGGTGCTTCGGCAAGGAATTATTTCATCCTTGACTGTAGACTTGCCCCTCTGCCCGCCGCCGTTATTGCTGATCGTATAATGAACGTGACCGACTCGATAAAGAGCCCGTGTATCAAGGTGTGTGCCGTCGATGGGGAGACGGGCTATTGCCTTGGCTGTGGACGGACCCTGCCCGAGATCGGGCAGTGGACCCGTCTGACGCCCGAGGGGCGGGATGAGGTCATCGACCGGCTGCCGGAGCGGATCAGCCAACTTGTTGCACTCGGAAAGCGGTAAGGTGACCCCATGAGCGCCGGAAAACTCCTCGCCCTGATACTGACCGCCGTGTCGATTGCCCTCGTCATCATGCTCTATGTGGCGCCCCAGCTGCGCGAGGCGGAGTATCAGCAAGCGCTCCGTAACCAGCAACTCGAGCGTGAGCGGACCGTCAATCTCGCGGCCTCCGGCGAGGCGCCCGGCAGTGGCTCGCGGATCGCCTTCATCGAGCGCGAACCCGATGGACATTACTGGACGCGCGCCGATGTGCAGGGCACGGAAGTCAAATTCATGATCGATACCGGGGCGAGCATCGTCGCCCTCACCTTCCGGGATGCCCAGCGGCTCGGCCTCAAACCTGAAGACATGGTCTATGATTCCGAGATCCGGACGGCCGGCGGCATTACTTATGGCGCGCCGCTGACCCTGCGCAGCATCCGGGTCGGCCGGGTGCAGGTCGAGAACGTCGCGGCGGTTGTCCTTCGCTCCAATCTCGACCAGTCGCTTCTTGGCATGAGCTTCCTGGGGGAGCTCAACTCCTATGAGTTCCGCCGGGGCCAGCTGATCATACGCCAGTAATCGGCTTGCCATCGAGGCCCTTGCCCACGCCAATCTCCCAGGCAAAGCGCGCGTCATCGCCCGCCCAGCGGGCATAGGCGACCCGCCCGTCGAGCCCCGCCGCCTTCATCAGGTCCCTGTACCAGTTCTCCACCCCGGCATTCAGCCGCTGCGGATGCACGCCCCAGAGCAGGCACGCCTGGCGCAGGCGCTGGTCATCCAGCGACCCATAGAGAATCGGCACCGGCCCGCGCACCCGCGCAAACCGGGCAAGCCGCTCGAACGCCCCCGTCCGCAAGGCAAGTGCGACCGCGCCTTCTGCTTCGGCCATCGACTGCGCTGTTTCGGCGACCACATCAATGGCGCCGATCGGCTGCTGGTCGCCGGCGAAGTGCGCAACCGACGCGCGGTAGTCCTCGGCTGCCTCTGCGGCCCGGATAATCCGCGCCATGATCGCCACTGCCGTCGCCGGATGGCGTCCCACGGCGGTCTCTGCAGACAGCATCACGGCGTCTGCGCCCTGATAGATCGCCGAAGCGACATCAGAGGCTTCCGCGCGTGTCGGCGCGGAATTCTCGATCATGGACTCCAGCATCTGGGTCGCCACGATCACCGGCCGGCCACGAGCCCGGGCCGAGCGGATGATTTGCCGCTGGATGACAGGAACCTCCTCAGGCGCAAACTCGACCCCGAGGTCGCCGCGCGCGACCATGACCGCATCCGCCGCATCGACAATCTGATCCAGATTTGTGATCGCCGCGGGCTTTTCGAGTTTCGCCACCAGCGGCGCGCGCCCGGCGATGATCTCCTTGACTTCGTTGATGTCCTCCACCGTCTGGACGAAGGAGAGCGCGACAATATCCACGCCGATCTCGAGCGCGAAGAGGAGGTCAGCCCGGTCTTTCTCCGTCAGCGCGCGCACCGGCAAGGCCTTGCCGCGCACCGTAAAGCCTTTCTTGTCGCCCAACTTGCCCGGCACATCGGCGCGTACGCGTGGCTCTGGCCCGCCGTTGAGCACCGTGAAGATCAGCTTGCCGTCATCGGCGAGGATCGTATCGCCCTCTTCCAGGATCGCCACGATCTCTGCATGCGGCACAGGGATCGTGTCGTCATCCGGCGCGGTCTCGCCAGCAACGATGCGGTATTCCTTCCGGAAGCCAAGGCGCATCGAACCGCCCTCAAACTTGCCGACGCGCACTTTTGGGCCCTGCAGGTCGGCCAGTGTCGCGAGCGGCCAGCCGACGGCCACCTCTGCCGCGCGCACAGCCTCCAGCGCCTCCCTGTGGGCGGCATGTTCCCCATGGCTGAAATTCAGCCGGAAGACATCGACACCGGCCTGCGCCAGCGCGCGCACTTCCTTGGGGGAGCGGCTGCCCGGCCCGAGCGTGGCGACGATCTTGGCGTTCTCGCCGCGAAGACGGGTGGTGGACATGGTATGCTCCCCGGAATGACCAGTCGTAATGACAAGGATGTCACAGGCCCGACTTATAGCGACTCGGCGCCTTGCTGCCAGTTATTCCAGCACGAGAATTCCCATATCGCCAGCCTGTCCGAGCCCGCCCGGCGTGCACCATACTGCACAGGTCAGGCGACCGCCTCGGCCACCGCGAACGGATCATAGGAGAGGATCGGCGCCAGCCAGCGCTCTGCCGTGCGAAGGTCCCAGCCCTTGCGCGCGGCATAATCCTCCACCTGGTCCCGCCCGATGCGGCCGACGGCGAAATA
>NZ_JBKBXW010000004.1:0-146957 GCF_046313735.1 Hyphomonas sp. | reverse complement strand
AGGGAGAGGGGTTAAGGGGGAGCTCCACTAACACCTCTCCCACAAAGTGGGAGAGGAGGGGCCCGCCGCCGAAGGCGGTGGGAGGTGAGGGCTCTTGCCTCAGCCCCCAGCACCAGCCCCCGGGCCTTGCCCGAACGGCCCCCCGGCGCTAGGTGCGGGCGAACTTGATCCGCAAGGCCCGCCCCATGACCGACGCCCCCATCTCCGGCCCAGTTTCTGGCCAATTGTCCGGCAAGCAGCTCGCCCGCAAGCCGCGCGGCTTCCCAGACCAGCGCGAAGCGCTGATCCAGGCCCGCGCCCGGCTCGTGGAAACCGTCACCGGCGTTTACCGCCAATGGGGCTTCGAGGCGCTGGAAACCGGCGCTTTCGAATATGCCGACGCGCTCGGCAAGTTCCTGCCCGATGATGACCGCCCGAATGCCGGCGTCTTTTCGCTCCAGGATGATGATGAGCAGTGGATTGCCCTGCGCTATGACCTGACCGCCCCACTCGCGCGTTTTGTGGCCGAGCAAGGCCAGATGCTCGGGCGCCCCTTCCGCCGCTATGCCGCCGGCCCGGTCTGGCGCAATGAGAAACCCGGCCCCGGCCGCTTCCGCGAATTCTGGCAGTGCGACGCTGACACCGTTGGCGCCCCCGGCTTCCATGCCGATGCCGAGATGATCGCGATGGGCGCCGAAGCCCTGCGCGCGGTCGGCATGGCGGACGGCGAATTCGTCATCCGCGTTAACACGCGCAGGCTCCTGAATGGCGTCCTCGACGGCGTCGGCGCAGCCTCGCCCGAAACCCGCCTTGCGATCCTGCGCGCGCTCGACAAGCTCGACCGGCTTGGCGCCTCCGGCGTCGCAGACCTGCTGGGGCAGGGGCGCAAGGATGACAGCGGCGACTTCACCAGGGGCGCCGGCCTCGGCCCGGAGGAAGTCCGCCGCGTCCTCGCCTTCGCAGAGGCGGGCGCCGACACCCGCGCCGCCACCCTCGCGAACCTCGCGCGCGCCACCGGCAGCACCGAGGAAGGCAAGGCCGGTCTCGCCGAACTCGAAGCCATCGCGCTTGCCCTGGAAGCCCTCGGCGCGCCGGAGCAGGACGTGAAGATCGACCCGTCCGTGGTCAGAGGACTTGAATATTACACCGGCCCCGTCTTCGAGGCAGAGTTGCTGCGCGAAGTGACCGGCGAGGATGGCCGCACTTATCGCATCGGGTCCATCGGCGGCGGCGGGCGCTATGACGATCTCGTCGCCCGCTTCACCGGAGAGACCGTGCCCGCGACCGGTTTCTCCATCGGCATCTCCCGTCTTGCCGCTGCCCTCGCCATCCTGGGAGAGACGGGCACGCTGGATGGCCCGGTCGTCGTGCTTAATCTGGACAAGGACAATCCGGCGGTCGCCCTCGGCCTCGCTGCAGAACTGCGCCGGGCCGGCATCCGCGCCGAAGCCTATATGGGCGCCTCCGGGATGCGCCCGCAGATGAAATATGCCGACCGCCGATCCTCGCCCGCCGTCGTCATGGCCGGCAGCGACGAGATCGAGAAAGGCACCGTCACGATCAAGGATCTCGAAATCGGCGCCCAAAAGGCCAAGGCGATCTCCTCCAATGAGGAATACCGCGAAGCCCGCCCCGGCCAGATCGAAGTGCCGCGCGCCGGAATGGTCGAGGCCGTCCGCCGCATCGTCGAGGCGCACAGATGACACAGGACGCCCTGGTGGCCGTCGCGCGCGCCGTGTTCGAGGCGTCCGGCGGCACGCCCATTGATCCCGGCTATGTGCTGCCCGCCGACCTGCCGCTGGAGCTTTCCGGCGAGGCGGTGCGCGCCCGGCTCTGTGTCTTCGCAGACCATCGCGGCGCCGAAATGGTGATGCGGCCCGATTTGACACTCCCTGTCGCGCAGCATGAAGCGGCCCGGCTGGAGTCTGGCGAAAACGGCCCGCGCACCTACACCTATGCGGCGCCCGCCTTCCGGCTTCCGGCCTCGCCCGATGACCCGCTCGAATTCCCCCAGGTCGGCCTCGAACGCTTCGGGCACGAGACCGGCCCAATGGCGGATGCAGACCTCTTTGCCCTCGTCCTGCGGGCCGCCGAAGCCTGCGGCGTTCGTCCGTCCACGATCATTACCGGCGACCTTGCCATTGTGCCTGCCTTCATCGAGGCGCTGGACCTTCCGGCAGTCACCGCAGACCTCCTGAAACGCGCCTTCCGTCAGGAAGGCGGCATGCGTGCTGTGCTCGACGCCGCCGCCCGCCCGCTCGAATCCGAAGCCTCCGCCGCCCTCGACGCCGCCGATCCCGAGGCCGCGCTTGCGGCCCTTCTCGCCGCCCGCGCCATTCCCCTTGCGGGTACGCGCAGCCTTGCGGAGATCGCCGCGGGCCTGCGCGCCCGGCGCGCCGCCATCGAGGCCGGCGGGCTCACCCCTGCCGCCCGCGCCGCGCTGCTTGCCCTGCGCGAAGTGGACTGCGCCCTGAAGGACGCCCCCGCCACCCTCGCCGCGCTCGCCGAAACTCACGGCCTGACCGCGGCCGCGCCTGCGCTCGAGCGCTTTGCGGCGCGCACCGCCGCAATCTTCGACCTCGCGCCCCAGGCCGAGCGCCGCGCCGTCTTCCGCGCCGGCTTCGGCCGCCGCTTCACCTATTATGACGGCTTCGTCTTCGAAGTCCTCGCAGACGGCCTCGGCCCCGACCAGCATGTCGCTGCCGGCGGGCGCTATGACGGCCTTATCGCCAGCCTGTCGGGCGGGCGCGCCTCTGCCACCGGGATCGGCGGCGTCGTGCGCCCCGACCGGATCATCCGTGTCCGCAGGAGCGCTGCATGAGCCGGCTCACCCTCGCCATCCCCTCCAAGGGCCGCCTGAAGGAGCAGACCGAAGACTGGCTCGCCAGCCTCGGCCACCCCCTGCGCCAGATCGGCGGCGAGCGCGGCTACACCGCCGAGATTGCGGGTCTCGATGCCGAAGTGCGCCTGCTCTCCGCGCGCGAGATTGCCCAGGGCCTCATTGATGGCAGCCTCGATTATGGCGTCACCGGCGAAGACCTTCTCAATGACCTTGCCCCCGATGGCCCGTCCGACTTTGAAGTGCTGCAACGCCTCGGCTTCGGCGGCGCCGATGTCGTCGTCGCCGTGCCGCAGGCCTGGCTGGACGTGGACACGATGGCCGATCTCGAAGCCGCCGGCGCCGCCTTCCGCAAGGCCCACCACCGCCGCCTGCGGGTCGCCACCAAATATCTCCGCCTCACCCGGCGCTTCTTCGCGCAGAAGTCTGTCGGCGAATACCGCCTCGTCGAAAGCGCTGGCGCAACCGAGGCTGCCCCGGCCACCGGAACGGCCGATGTCATCGTCGACATCACCACAACCGGGGCCACGCTGAAGGCCAACGGCCTGAAGATTCTTGCCGATGGAATCATCCTCAAGAGCGAAGCTGCCTTCACCCGTTCGCGTCATGCGTGTGCGGAACGTGATGCGAGCGCTAACATCGCGCATCTGTTGTCAAGGCTGCAGTCCGGGACAACTTGACCCATTGCCGGCACCCCAAATTTTTTTCCGACACATTCTTGACACAACCCTGAAATCGTTGCCGTATGGGTAGGCAAGTTTCTGGGAGGAAACGCTGCAACGGTGGAGAGGCGCAGGACCCGGGAGGGATCTGCGCCTCTTTTTCATTCCGGGCTGGTCAAGGCACAGTCAGGGCGCGCTGAGGGCCGTATTTTCCGGGGAGCGTAAAGCCGGGATCCGCATGCTGCGATGCTTCAGGGGAGTCGAGGGGCGTAGAACACCGCGCCGCAAATCCCGGCTTCACGAGTAACAATAAGCACTTATCGATAAACGTCAACCGATTTTATCGTTTTTCGATTAAATTGCCGTAATCCGGCCTGATCCGGCCCTCTGCCCGCCCCCCGCGCCCCTGCCGCTGTTGACTTCGCGCCCCGCCCGCCGCATCCGTGGCCCGAACAAGCCCCGAAAGCCCAATGCCAGCCCCCTGAAAGAATGCCGCCATGTCCGACGATCTCCACACACCGGATCCCCGCCAGCACATCCTGCCGGTTTACCGTCCGCCTGAGGAAGTCTTTGTCGAGGGGCAGGGGGTTTATCTCTATACCGATGATGGCCGCCGCTATCTCGATTTCATCGCCGGCATCGCCGTTACCGCGCTTGGCCACGCCCATCCCGCCCTCGTCGATGCCCTGCGCGACCAGGCCGGCAAGCTATGGCACACCTCGAACATGTTCCGCGTCGAGGGCCAGGAACAGCTCGCCGACAAGATCTGCCGCGACACCTTCGCCGACCGCGTCTTCTTCACCAATTCGGGCACCGAAGCCGTTGAATGCGCCATCAAGACCGCGCGCAAATATCACTGGGCCAAAGGCAATCCCGAGCGCACCGGCATCATCACCTTCACCGGCGCGTTCCATGGCCGCTCGATGGCGGCCATCAATGCCGGCGGCAATCCGAAATACCTCGAAGGCTTCGGCCCGCCGCTGCCGGGCTTCGTCCATCTCGAATGGGGCGATCATGATGCGCTCAAAGCCGCCGCCGCAGACCCCACCGCCGCCGCCATCTTTGTCGAGCCGGTGCAGGGCGAAGGCGGCGTACGCGCCATGCCGGAACACTGCCTGAAAGGCCTGCGCGAGCTCTGCGATGCTCACGGCCTCCTCCTGATCTTCGATGAGGTCCAGTGCGGCATCGGCCGCACCGGCAAGCTCTGGGCCTATCAGTGGGCGGACGGCGTCGAGCCCGACATCCTCTGCGCCGCCAAAGGCATCGGCGGCGGCTTCCCCTTCGGCGCCTGCCTGATGACCGAGGCCTGCGCCGGCCCGATGCAGCCCGGCAGCCACGGCTCCACCTATGGCGGCAACCCGCTGGCCATGGCCGTCGGCAATGCCGTCTGGGACATCATCTCGGACGAAGCCTTTCTCGCCGAAGTCCGCCGCGTCGCTGGCACGCTGGCGCAGGGTCTGAAAAGCCTCGCCGACACCCATTCCGACAAGGTCGAAGGCGTCACCGGCAAGGGCCTGCTCACCGGCCTGAAACTCAAGGCAGACCCGAAAAACCTGCAGGGCCTCTGCCGCGAGGAAGGCCTCCTCACAGGCGTCGCCGGCAACAACGTCCTGCGCCTCGCCCCGCCGCTGATCATCACCGAAGCCGATGTCCGCGAAGCTGTCGGCACGCTGGATAACGCCCTCGCCATGTGGCAGCCGGGCTGAGCTTCAACCGGCGCCATCTCCGGCGGTATCGGTAACCCCGCCCACATCCAGGATCGGCGAGGCGTCGATATCGCTGGCGCCCAGCAGCGCCACGAGGCGCACGAGCGCGGCATTGATATAGGCCTGCTCCCAGCCGGGCAGCTGCGCGAAGCGGCGGCCGAAATCGATCTGCAACAGGTCCGGCGCCCCGGCCAGCACGTGCCGCCCCTCCGGGGTGATCTGCACGCGCACGGTCCGCCGGTCCTCATCGCCGCGCGTGCGCACCACCAGCCCGCGCTCCTGCAGCCGGTCCAGCAGAATCGAAATTGTCGCCTGTTTCAGCCCGGCGGAGCGCGCCAGTTCGCCCGGCTGGATGCTGCCGCGCACCGCAAGTTCGTTCAGCACCAGCGTCTGTGATGGCGTCAGGCCGGTCGCCCGCGCCAGCGTGCGGCCCTGGGCTTCGACAGCTTTCAGGATGCGGCGCAGCGAAATCAGCGCCTCATCGGCGCCGCCAGGCGCAGGCTCGGAATCGGGGGAGGGCAGCTTGGGCATGGCCAGACTGTAGGGGATATGCTTTTCCAGATAAATAATTATAGTATCAAAATATCTTTCGGCTTCAGTGGTCTAGGGTAATGCCGGGAAGGTTATGATCCTGTGGAAAATAGGCCGGGTGGTTGACTTTCAGGAGGCGACATTATTTAGACCGCCTAAATAAAAAAGGGAGCCGTCATGACCTATGAGGCCGCCGAAAGCACAGGAACAGATCCCGTCCCGGACCGAAGTTATCCGGCGCGGACAGCTGACGTCCGTATTTCCCCGCCCGTGGCCGAGGATGCTGCGGAGATCCACGATCTCATCGCGGCCTGCCCGCCGCTCGATGGCAATTCGCTCTACGCAAACCTCATCCAGTGCACCCATTTCGCCGAGAGCTGCGCCGTGGCGCGCTCCGGCGGCAGGGTGATCGGCTGGATTTCCGGCCACCGCCCGCCTGCAGAGACCGGCACCTATTTCCTCTGGCAGGTCGCCGTGCATCCCGATGCCCGCGGCACCGGGCTCGCCCGGCAGATGCTGGCGCAGATCCTCGCCCGCCCCGCCCAGTCCGGCGCCACCTGCCTGCAAACCTCCATCACATGCACGAACGCAGCCTCCTGGGCGCTGTTCCGCAGCATTTCGGGATGGCTGAAGGCGCCCATGCGGGACGAGCCATGGTTCCACCGCGAACGCCACTTCCATGGCCGCCACGATACCGAATTCCTCGTCACCATCGGGCCGTTCGCCCCGCTGGCCAGCAGCGCCTGACACCGCTTCACCGACACCGGAACAACCGGCTTCCAGACAAAAAAGGGGGCACCATGCCTTACGAAAACGAATCCGCACCGGCAGACATCTTTGAGCGCCGCGAGTCTGCCGTGCGCAGCTATTGCCGCGCCTTCCCGGACATGTTCCGCTCCGCGCGCGGCGCCGAAATGACCGCCGAGACCGGGCAGCGCTATATCGACTTCCTGTCCGGCTGCTCGACGCTGAACTATGGCCACAACCATCCCGAGCTGAAAAAGGCGCTGGTGGACTACATCTCCGCCGACGGTGTCGCCCACGGCCTCGACATGCACACAGAGGCCAAGGCCCGCTTCCTCGAAGCGCTGGAGCGTCACATCCTCAGTCCCCGGAAGATGGACTATTGCGCGATGTTCCCCGGGCCGACCGGCGCGAACGCCGTCGAAGCCGCCATCAAGATCGCCCGGAAAGTCACGGGACGGACGAATATCATCGCCTTCACAAACGGCTTCCATGGCATGACGCTGGGCGCGCTCTCGCTCACCGGCAATTCCGGCAAGCGGGAAGGGGCGGGCGTTCCGCTTACCGGCGTCTCCCACGAACCCTATGATGGCTATTTCGGCCCCGGCACGGACACTGCCGACCAGCTCGACCAGCGCCTTTCGGATCCGTCCTCGGGCATCGACGCGCCCGCCGCCATCATCGTCGAAACCGTGCAGGGCGAGGGCGGCCTCAACGTCGCCTCCGACGCCTGGCTGCAGCGCATCGAGCGCATCGCCCGCAAGCATGGCGCCCTCTTGATCATCGACGACATCCAGGCCGGCATCGGCCGCACCGGCGGCTTCTTCAGCTTCGAGCGCGCCGGCATCCGGCCCGACATCGTCACCCTCGCCAAATCGCTCTCCGGCTTCGGCCTGCCGATGGCGCTCACGCTGATCCGCCCGAAATATGACCGCTGGAAGCCCGGCGAACACAACGGCACTTTCCGTGGTAACAACCACGCCTTCGTGACCGCCGCCCGCGCCCTCGAACTCTTCTGGGCCGATGACCGGTTCGAGCTGGAAACCGCGCGCAAGGCTGCCCGCCTGCGCAGCGGCCTCGAGCGCATCGCCGCGTCCAGCCATCTGGTCCATCAGGTGAAGGGCAGGGGGATGATGTCGGGCATCGAGATGGCCAGCGGACACATTGCCGCCGAGATCTGCCGCGCCTGTTTTGACCGGGGACTGATCATCGAAACCAGCGGCAGCCATGACGAGGTCGTCAAGGTCCTCGCGCCGCTGACCATTCCGGATGCCACCCTCGATGCCGGCCTCGCCATCTTGGAGGACGCCGTGCGCGCCGCCACCACGCGCCGCAAGAAGTCCGCAGCCTGAAGGAAACAGAAACATGATCGTCAGAAATCTTGCTGAGGAAAGCCTCACCCCGCGCCGCGTCGACAGCGAGGGCTGGACCTCCGTCCGCCTGATTCTGGAAGAAGATGGCATGGGCTTCTCCTTCCACATCACCACCATCCATCCGGGGGCTGAGCTTCGGATGCATTACAAGAACCACCTTGAAAGCGTGTTCTGTATGCAGGGCTCCGGCTCCATCGAGGACCTGGCCACCGGCGAGCGCCATGCCATCCGCCCCGGTGTCATGTATGCCCTCGACGCGCACGACCAGCATATTCTGCGCGCGGACGCCTCCGGCCCGATGGTCATGGCCTGCGTCTTCAACCCGCCCGTCACCGGCCGCGAGATCCACGGGCCGGACGGGGCCTACCCGGCCGCAACCGAACCGGCGGAATCGGCATGATGATGGCCGCAGCAGAAGACACCGGCGTGAAGGATCTCTATCCCTCGCGCCGCCGCCCCGCGCCCGAATGGCTGGAGCGCCGCGACCCCGTCCTGCGCGGCCTTCCCGGCGCCAGCCCGCCCATCGACCCGGCCCTGATTGAAGGCTATGCGCGCGATGGCTTCGCTGTTCTCGAAGGCGTGTTCTCGCCGCTGGAGATCCGAGACTGGCTGAACGCCGCCAAAGCGCTCCGTACACAGAGTGGTCTCATCCCGGAATCCCGCGTCAGCGAGCCGGGCGCCGAGGGCGCAGAGGCCGTTCGCTCCGTCTTCGCCCCGCACCAGCAATCGAAGATCTTCGCGCGCCTCGCGGCAGATGCGCGGCTCGCTGGCCTCGCCCGCTACATCCTCGGCGGCGATGTCTACATCCACCAGTCGCGCATCAACTATAAACCCGCCTTTCGCGGCAGGGATTTCTACTGGCATTCGGACTTTGAAACCTGGCACACCGAGGATGGTATGCCCCGCATGCGCGCGGTCTCGATGTCCGTGATGCTCACGGACAATCACCCCCAGTCCGGGCCCACAATGTTCATCCCCGGGAGCCACGAAACCTTTGTCGCCTGTGTCGGCAAGACCCCGGACGATCATTACCGCCAGTCGCTGCGCAAGCAGGAAACAGGCACTCCGGA
Organism: Hyphomonas sp.; assembly: GCF_046313735.1. Taxonomy (GTDB): domain Bacteria; phylum Pseudomonadota; class Alphaproteobacteria; order Caulobacterales; family Hyphomonadaceae; genus Hyphomonas. The sequence goes on along the minus strand of NZ_JBKBXW010000004.1, from coordinate 138,053 downwards.
TACGGACAGCCTGACGCGCCTCGTGCAGAAGGGCGGCATCGCCGCGCCCGCGCCGAAGGCCGGCTCGGTCGTGATCTTCGATTGCAACACAATGCACGGCTCCAGCAGCAACATCACGCCTTTCGAACGGATCAATGCATTCTTCGTGTTCAATGCCTGGGATAACCAGCTCGCAGACCCCTTCGGCGGCACGCGCCCGCGCCCTGAGTTCGTCGCGCGCCGCAATCCCGAAGGCCCGATCCGCCCGGTGCGCCTTCCCCCGCCATTCCCGCCCGGAGGGCGATGACATGTCTTGCACAGTCGAAAAAATCGGCGGTACCTCGATCGCCAACACAGGCGCCATCGTCAAGAATGTCCTGATCGGCGGCCGCCGGGGCGATGACCTCTACAACCGCATCTTCGTCGTCTCCGCCTATGCGGGCATGACCGACCTGCTTCTGGAGCACAAGAAATCCGGCGCACCGGGCGTCTTCAGCCTGTTCGCCGGGGCGGGAAACAAATGGGCGTGGACCGAAGCGCTCTCCGCCGTCTCCGCTGCGATGGAGAAGAAGAACGCCGAAATCTTCGCCGGCGAGCCTGAGCAGGACGAGGCCGACAGTTTCGCCCGGGAACGGATCGAAGATGTCCGCAACTGCCTGATCGACCTGCACCGCCTCTGCGCCTATGGCCAGTTCCGGCTCGATGAAAATCTCTCGACCGTGAAGGAAGTGCTCTGCGCCCTTGGCGAGGCGCATTCGGCCTTCAACACCGCGCTCCTCCTGCGCCAGCGGGGCGTGCGCGCTGTCTTTGTCGATCTCACCGGCTGGCGCGACGAGCTTGCCCCGCCGCTGGAGGCGCGCATGGAAGCTGCCCTGGCGAATATCGACCTGTCGCGGGAGCTGCCCATCGTCAGCGGCTATGCCAGCTGCCCTCAGGGCCTCGTCCGCCAGTTTGGCCGTGGGTATACGGAGGTTACCTTTGCCCGGCTGGCCGCGCTTGCGGGCGCGCGCGAGGCCATCATCCACAAGGAATTCCACCTCTCCAGCGCAGACCCGAAACTCGTCGGCAAGCACAAGGTCCGCAAGATCGGCGCCACGAATTATGATGTCGCCGACCAGCTCTCCAACATGGGCATGGAGGCCGTCCATCCGAAAGCCGCCAAGACCCTGCGCCAGGCCGGCATCCCCCTGCGCGTCAAGAATACATTTGATCCGCAGGATGAAGGTACGGTGATTTCGGCAGACTATATGCCAAAGGCCCCCCGCGCCGACATCATCACCGGAATGAAAGGCATCTACAGCCTCGAAGTCTTCGATCAGGACATGGTCGGGGAGAAGGGTTATGATGTCGCCATCCTCGATGCGCTGACGCGCCATTCCATCCGTATCGTGTCGAAATGTTCCAACGCCAACACGATCACGCATTTCGTCGAAGGCTCGCGCAAGGCCCTGAAACGCGCGGCCGCTGACATCGAACGCGCCCTGCCGGGGGCAACCGTCTCGGCCACGCGCGTTGCAATTGTCTCCGTCATCGGCGCAAACATCGACATCTCCGGCATCACGGCCGAAGCGCTCGGCGCGCTCCATTCCGCAGGCGTCAAGCTCTCCGGCCTCCAGCAGGTCTCCCGCAAGACCGACATCCAGGCCGTCATCGCGGAGGAAGACTTCGACACGGCCATCCGCACCCTTCATGCGGCGCTGGTGGAGGAGGGCGCCCGCCCGCGCATCCGGGAGCGGCGCGAGCAGGCGGCGGCATGATCCGTACACCCCGCAGGATGGGGCCCCGATGGCCGGTACCTGTGGGATTGTCAGCCTACCGCAACATCCTCGCGCTGGTCGCCGCGCTCACGCTGCTGCAGGGCGCTATGGCCGCGCTGGCGGTGGTCATGTCCTTCTCCCTGATCGCGGGCGGTGTCTCGCCCGCCGGCATCGGCCTTGTGGCGTCGGCCTATTCCGCCGGCTTCCTGGCGGGCACGCTGGTTGCGCCGTTCGAGATCGGCCGCATCGGCCATATCCGCGCCTTCACGCTGCTGGGCGGGCTGTGCGCGCTGGTCATGCTTCTGCTGCCGCTGGCGGGTCCGGCGCTCGCCGGCTGGGCGCTCCTGCTGGCGCTGGCGGGCCTCGGCGCGGCGGGGATGCTCACAGCGGGCGAGAGCTGGATCGCGAACGCCGCCCCGGCCCAGCGGCGCGGCGCCATTCTCGGCTTCTATCACATGGTCTCCAAATCCGGCGCCATCGCCGCGCCTTTCCTCGTGGCGGGCGCCATCGGCGGCCTCGGCGCCTTCATGATCGTGGCCGGCCTGTTCGTCATGGCGCTCCTGCCGGTCGCCGCAACGAACCGCACCCAGCCCGAACTCGTCGCCGCCCGGCCGCTCTGGCCGACGCGGCTGATCGCGCTGGCGCCGGCCTCCGCGCTCGCGGCGTTCTGTGCGGGCGCGGTGAACAATTCGGTGGCCCAGCTCTATCCCGTCTTTGCCGCCGGGGTCGCCGCCGAGTCCGTGGCGGCCTTTTCCGCGCAGCTCAATGGCGCGATCCTCGCCGGCGCCATGGTGGGCCTCTGGCCGGCGGGGCTCCTGTCCGACAGGTTTGACCGCCGCGTCGTCATCGCGGGCGCAGCTGCGCTGGGCGCAGCCTCCGCCGCCGGCATTGCGCTCGCCGCCGCTGCGGGCAATTCCGGCGCCATCCTCTGGTGTGCGGCCCTCTTCGGCGCGGGCTCGCTCAGCTATTACGGCGTCGCCGTCGCCAATGCGGTGGACCGTGCGCAGGCGGATGAAATCACCTCGATGATGGCCTGCGTGCTGGTGGTCTGGGGCATTGGCTCGGTGCTCGGGCCGCCGGTGGCCGGCCTCTTCATGCAGTTCGTGCCCGGCGGCTCCGGCCTGTTCGTCTTCGCCGGTATCGTGCTGGCAGGGCTCGCTGTCCTTTGCCTCTCGCGCGCCGCCGCCGCGCCGCCGGCTCCCGCCGAGGGCAGGGAGCCCTTTTCCGTATCGCCCGCCACCAGTCTCGCCATCGCCGAATTTGATCCGCGGGGAGATGACTTCCAGCCAGATCTGTTCTCCACTCCGCCGCAGGAGCCGACCCCATGATGACCGCCCTCAGCTTCGGCGTGATCCTCGCCCTCTTCGTCGCCATCGGGCTCGCCTCTGCGCGCAAGGCCACTGGCAGCCGCACCGACTACTACCTCGCCAGCCGCAGCGTCCGGCCCTCCCTCGTCGGTCTGTCGGCGGTCGCCACCAACAACTCCGGCTACATGTTCATCGGCGTCATCGGCTTCACCTATGAAACCGGCCTCGCCGCCATCTGGCTGATGATTGGCTGGATCCTCGGCGACTTTATCGGCTCCACCTTCATCCACCGCCGACTGCGCCGCGCGGCGGCGGCCACCGATGAAGCCTCCTTCGCCTCCGTGCTCGCCCGCTGGCATGGCGAGACGTTCCGCAAATGGCGCACCCTCGCGGCGATCATCATGGTCGTCTTCCTCGTCGCCTATGCCGGCGCGCAGGTCGCCGCCGGCGGCAAGGCGCTGCAGGGCGTGTTCGGCATTGATCCGCGCATCGGCGCCGTGGCGGTGGCCGCCATGGTGCTCGCCTACTCGCTCGCCGGCGGCATCCGCGCCTCGATTTGGACCGATGCGGCCCAGTCGATCACCATGATGGTTGCGATGACAGTCCTGTTCGTCGCCGGCATTGCCGGCCTAGGCGGCATCAGCGGCGTCATCGAAGGCTGGTGGGCCGTGCCGGGATACCTTGATCTGTTCCCGGAGGACCTGATCCTTCCGGGCCTTGCAGGCACGGGCTTCTTCATCCTCGGCTGGCTGTTTGCCGGCTTCTCCGTGGTCGGACAACCCCATGTCATGATCCGCTTCATGACGCTGGATGACGACCGCAACATGGTCCGCGCGCGGGCCTGGTATTACACCTATTTCTCGGGCTTCTACCTGCTCGCCACCGGTGTCGGGATGCTCTCGCGCCTCTACCTGCCGGACCTCTCAAGCCTTGACCCCGAACTCGCCCTGCCCGTCATGGCGATGGAGGTGCTCCCCCCGGTCCTGGTCGGCCTCATCCTCGCGGGCATCTTCGCAGCAACCATGTCCACTGCCGACTCGCTTGTCCTCGCCAGCTCTGCCGCCGTCACGCATGACCTCGCCCCAGAACGGCTGGAGACGCCTTTCATGCTGAAGCTCGCCACCGCCATCGCCATCGCGGTCGCGCTCGTCCTGGCGGTGTCGGAAAACCGCAGCGTGTTCAGCCTCGTCATCCTCGCGTGGTCGACGCTCGCCTCCGCCTTTGCGCCGCTCCTGGCGCTCTATGCCGTCCGCCGCCGTGTATCGGAGAACGCAGCCATCCTTATGCTGATTACCGGGGTCTCCGTCGCGCTCCTCTGGCGCTTCGGCCTTGGCTGGCATGACCGGCTGTATGAAGGCCTGCCGGGCATCGCGGTGCCGCTGCTGCTCGGCATTTTGCTGTCGCAGCCGGCAACCCGCAAGACCGAAGCCGAGGCGGCCTAGGCGCGCCGCCCAAGTCTGCGGCGGAACTCCTCGTATCCGAACTCGGACACCTGCTCCACGCGCCCGTCTTCCCAGCGGATGGCAAGGTTCGCCAGCGGCGTGCCGTTGAAGGTATTGGTCTTCACAAAGGCATAATGCATCTGGTCGGTGAAGATCACCCGGTCGCCCGGCTCCAGCGGCTTGTCGAAGGAATAGTCCCCGATCACATCGCCGGTCATGCAGGTCTTGCCGCCAAACCGGTACGTGTACGGATGCTCTCCGGCTGCGCCCGCGCCGATCACATCCGGCCGGTAAGGCACCTCCAGCACATCGGGCATATGCGTCGACGCCGACGCGTCCAGGATCGCGAGGTCCATCTCGTTCCAGTGCAGCGCCAGCACGGTCGAATGCAGCTCGCCGGTATTCACGACCAGCCCCGCGCCCGGCTCCAGGATCACTTCAACCCCGAACCGGCCCCCGAAAGCCTTCACCGCATGGATCAGCGCGTCCACATCATAGCCGGGCTTGTTCAGGAAATGCCCGCCGCCGAAGTTGATGGCCTTCACCTTGCGCACATAATCGCCAAACCGCCGCGCCACATGGCTGATCAGGCCGACAGAACCCTCCGCCATGCTCTCGCACAGCGCATGCACGTGAAATATGTCAACGCCGGACCAGTCCACCTCGTCCAGCTTTTCCGCGACTTCCCCGAACCGGCTCGTCGGCGCTGCAGGATTATAAAGGTCCCCGCCCAGCGTCGCATTCGACCAGCCGGGATTGACCCGCAGGCCTACCTTGCAGCCAGCCTCGCGCACAATATGCCCGAACCGTCCCAGCTGCTCGGCCGAATTGAAATAGATATGCTGCGCAATCTTCGTCAGACGGCGGACTTCCGTCTCGGTATAGGCGGGCGAATAGACATGCACCTCCTTGCCGAATTCCTCCGCACCCATGATCGCCTCATGCTCGCCGCTGGCGGTCGTGCCATCAAGATACTCCCGCATCAGCGGAAACACCGCCGGCATCGCAAACGCCTTGGTGGCCAGCAGCACCTTGCAGCCGGCCTCTTCCCGCACACGTTTCGCCGTCTCCAGATTCTTCCGGAGGCGGACGGTATCGAGCACGAAGCAGGGAGTTTGAATATCGGTCATTTAAGTGCCCTCACCTCCCACGCCCTTCGGGCGCGGGCCCCTCCTCTCCCGCAAGCGGGAGAGGGGTTATGTTGCGTTTGTGTCGGCGCGATGAAAACCCCTCTCCCTCCGGGAGAGGAGGGGCCCATCGCGCAGCGATGGGAGGTGAGGGCCTTCCTCACGTCTCCACCGCAAACAGCGCGGCCTGATCCTCCGGGCTCACATCGATGATCGTCGTCGGCAGGCCGCGTTTCGCTACATCCTCCAGGAAGGGCGCAGACGGGAACTCCTCGACATTGAACACGCCCGGCCCCTTCCAGATGCCCCGGAAGAACATCGCCGCGCCCGACACCGGCGGCACGCCCGTGGTGTAGCTCACAGCCTGCGCGCCCACTTCGCGGTTCGTCTCCGCATGGTCGCAGACATTGTACAGCATCTTCGCGATCTCTTTCCCATCCTTCCGGCCCCGGATGATCACGCCGATGCTCGTCTTGCCCGAATAGCCTTCGGCAAGCGAGCACGGCGCCGGCAGAAGATCACGCAGGAATTCCATCGGCACGATGTCCATGCCCTTGTGTTTGATCGGCTCGAGCGAGATGAGCCCGATGGATTTGAACACTTCAAGGTGCTTGATGTAAGCGTCGCCAAAGGTCATCCAGAAGCGGATCTGCTTCAGGCCCTTGATATTCTTCACAAGGCTTTCTTCTTCCTCATGATAGATGAGGTAGGAGGCGCGCGGGCCGACTTCGGGATAATCCACCATCGTCTTGATACTGAGGGCCGGGATCTCGATCCACTCGCCATTCTTCCAGTATTTTCCGTCCTGCGTCACTTCGCGAAGGTTGATCTCCGGATTGAAGTTCGTCGCAAAGGTCTTGCCATGGTCGCCGGCATTGCAGTCCACGATGTCGATATAGTCGATCTCGTCGAACAGATGTTCCTGCGCATAGGCGCACCAGATGTTGGAGACGCCGGGGTCAAACCCGCAGCCGAGGATGGCCGTCAGCCCGGCTTCCCTGAAGCGGTCCTGATAGGCCCACTGCCAGCTGTATTCGAACTTTGCCACTTCGCGGGGCTCATAATTGGCCGTGTCCAGATAATTCGTGCCCGCCTCAAGGCAGGCATCCATGATCGGCAGGTCCTGATAGGGCAGGGCCATGTTGATCACGAGGTCGGGCTTCACGCGGCGAATCAGCGCCACGGTCGCGGCCACGTCATCGGCGTCCACCTGCGCAATCTCGATCGGCGTCACGCAATCCTTCGCCACCTTCTCGCAGCTCTCGATGCGGCGGGAGGCGAGGGTGATGTGTTTGAACGTCTCGCGGTCCATCGCGCATTTCTTGGCGACGACCGAGCCGGCCGCGCCGGCGCCGATGATGAGCACATTATCCATGCCAGTTTCCATCTCTGGGGGGCCTCCCGGGCAAAGGTTGAAGGATTGGGCCTCCCTCTAGGACAGATCGGCCGGGCGGGCTAGATAGGGGCCGCCATCCCCCGGCACAATGACACTCCTGTGACAGAGCCCCCGCCAAGAGCCTCCAATGATCGCCGCCACGCCCCCGCCGCCCTACTGGGCCGTCATCTTCACCGCCGTCTTCTCCGGCCGCGAGGCAGAGGAATATGCCGAAACCGCCGCCCGTATGGTCGCCCTGATGAAGGATGTGCCGGGCTATCTCGGCTATGAAACCGCGCAGAGCCCCGGCGGCGGAGAAATCACCGTCTGCTACTGGGAAAGCGAGGCCGGCATCCGCGCCTGGAAACAGAATGCAGAGCATCTCGCCGCCCAGAAGCGCGGCCGCGAGGCCTTCTACAGCGCCTACCATATCCGCATCGCGAAGGTGGAGCGCGCCTACGGCTTCTGAAGCGCCCGCGCCGGAAGCCCCCGTTTACCCTACTGGCATCCCCGGCGAAAACACGCTATGCCGCGCCCTTTCCTTCGCGGGGGCAGCCCATGACGATCCGCCATTTCATTGATCTCTGGCCCATGGAGCGGGCAGACCTGCGCGCCATCCTCGACGAGGCCCATCGCATGAAGCGCGCCCGCAATGGCTGGCCGAAGGGCCGTATCGATCCCGGCGCCCCGCTCGATGGCCACACGCTGGCGATGATCTTCGAGAAGTCCTCCACCCGCACGCGCTTCTCCTTTGATATGGCCATGCGCCAGCTCGGCGGTTCGTCCATCACTGCCACCTCGTCCGACATGCAGCTCGGCCGCGGCGAGAGCATCGAGGATACCGCCCGCGTCCTCTCCCGCTATGTCGATGCGGTGATGATCCGCGCCAACGACCATGCCGATATCGAGGCCTTCGCCGAATGGTCGTCCGTGCCCGTCATCAACGGCCTGTCAGACCGCTCCCATCCCTGCCAGATCATGGCAGATCTCATGACGCTGGAAGAGGCCGGCCTCACGCTGCAGGGCGCGCGCATCGCCTGGGTCGGCGATGGCAACAATGTCTGCGCCAGCTTGATCCACGCCGCCGCCAAGTTCGGCTTCTCCCTCGCCATCGGCACGCCCGGCCGCTATGCTCCGGATGAGGACGATCTGGAAATCGCCGCCGAGATGCAGGCCCGCATCGAACTCTTCGACAATGCCGAAGATGCCGTCGCCGGCGCCGATGTCGTCATCGCCGACACCTTCGTCTCGATGGGCGACACCGACGCCGATGTCCGCCTCGAAATCCTGGAGCCCTTTGCCGTCACCGAAGACCTGATGGCGCTCGCTGATCCCGGCGCGAAATTCCTCCACTGCCTGCCCGCCCACCGGGGCGAGGAAGTCGACGCCGAAGTCATCGACGGCCCGCAAAGCCTCGTCTTCGACGAAGCCGAAAACCGCCTCCACGCCCAGAAAGCCATCCTCCGCTGGTGTTTGCAGAAATAGGGCGGAGCACCACACCCCCGCTGTCATTCCGGCGAACACCGGAACCCAGCAGAATCAACCTGCTCCATAAATTCTGGTTCCCGACTTTCGCACGGATGACAAAGAACAGCGGCGCGACACCCCTCACCCCACCTCCCGCACATTCCCCCTCAGCCATTCCGCCAGCAGCGCAAACTCGAACCGGTCCGCCCGGTAGAGCCCGATGATGAACTCATACGCCGCGCCAGCCTCAGCCGTGATCACCAGCCCGTTGATCGCAAGGAATGTATACGTCGCGGCAAAGGCCGTGCGCTTTTTGCCATCGATGAAGGGATGGTTCTGCGACAGGCTCTCCCACAGCGCGGCAGCTTCCTCGACCAGCCCGGAATAATATCCCGTCTGCGGACGAAACAGCGCCGCCTCCAGGAGCCCGGCATCGCGCAGGCCATGCGCCCCGCCATAGCGCTCGATCTGGTCGGCATGGATCGCGAGCAGTTCGGTGAGCGTGAGGTAATCCCTCACTCGGCGAGCTTCCGGTAAAGCGGCGCATAGGCCTCATGGCTCGCCTGATAGGCCGCCATCACATGCCCGCGCGGGCGGCCTTCCCTGCGCTTGGCGATCAGGTCCGCCAGCGCCTCATCGACCAGCGCCTGGATCTGGCGGCCCTCGCTCTGCGCCAGCTCGCGCAGCGCGGAGAGGATTTCCGGGTCCACCTGGGTGGCAAATTTCTCGCGCGGCTTTGCGGGCATGGACGCACTCCCTCTCAGGCGCAGACCCTATCATGAAACGTCATGATCTATCAAGAAGCACCCCCATCACATCCCCGCGCGTCCCGCTTGGCAGACGCCCCGGCCCGCACTAGCGTGCCGCGATGCCAGACACGCTGCCGCCCTCGCCGAAATTCGCCCATCCCGACATCACCGCCAAGGGAGAGATCCGCGCCAGCGTCGGCTGGACGGGCCTCAAAACTCTCTGGCTGAACACCGGAACCCTCTGCAACATCGAGTGCCGCAACTGCTATATCGAGAGCAGCCCGAAGAATGACCGCCTCGCCTACCTCACGCTGGCCGATGTCACCCCCTTCCTGGACGAGATCGACAGCCCCGCCGAAATCGGCATCACCGGCGGCGAGCCCTTCATGTGCCCGGATATCCTGCCCATCCTTGAGGCCGCGCTCGCCCGGGGCCACAGCCTGCTGGTGCTGACCAATGCCATGCGCCCGATGATGCGCCCGCGCGTGCAGGAAGGCCTCCTCGCCCTCGCCGCGCAGTATCCCGGCGCCATGACGATCCGCGTCTCGCTCGATTCCCATCTCGCGGCACTCAACGATGCCGAGCGGGGGCAGGGCGCCTTCGCCGAAGCCTGCGCCGGCCTTGCCTGGGTCTCCGCCGCCGGTCTGCCGCTCGCGCTTGCGGGGCGCAAGGCGCTGCATGAGGACGAGACCTCTGCCCGCGAGGGCTACCGCGCGCTCATCGCCCGGCTCGGCCTCACCCTCGATGCGGACGACCCGAAACAGCTCGTCCTCTTCCCGGAGATGATCGCCCGCGATGACCCGCCGGAAATCACCACCGCCTGCTGGGGCATCCTCGGCAAATCGCCGGACTCCATCATGTGCGCCAGCCAGCGCATGGTCGTGCGCCGCAAGGGCGCGCCCGCGCCCCGCGTGCTCGCCTGCACGCTGCTGGTCGATGATCCGCAGTTCGACCTGGGTGCCACCCTCGCCGAGGCGACCGCCGCACCGGTCAAGCTCAACCACCCCTGGTGCGCCAGCTTCTGCGTCCTCGGCGGCGCCAGCTGCTCGGCCTGATTCCCCCGCCGGAAACCCCGGCCTGAAGCCCGCCCCTTGTTCTGCCCGCCCCGCGCTGCCACATGGGGGCGCCACAGCCAACCCCCGCGACAAGGCAGCCCGCCCATGACCGGCCCCGCCCAGACTTCCGGTGATTTCACCGCATCCTTCCAGATCGAAGGCCGCCCCGTGCGTGGCCGCGCCGTGCGTATGGCCGGCGCCAGCATCGCGCCGATCCTCGCCCGCCATGATTATCCGCCCCATCTCGCCCGCATCCTGGGGGAAGCCGTCACGCTGGCCGCCCTCGTCGGCGCCTCGCTGAAATTCGAAGGCCGCATCCTGGTGCAGGCCGAAGGCGACGGCCCCGTGCGCCTGCTTGTCGGCGAATATTCGACCGGCGGCGGCGTGCGCGGCTATGCCCGCTATGACGCGGACGCCTGGGCCAATCTCGACCGGCTCAACAAGGGCCGCCCGCCGCATATGCCCCAGCTGTTCGGCCCAGCCGGCCGCCTCGGCCTCATCCTGATCCAGGACAATCCGGCCCTCCAGCCCTATCAGGGCATCGTGCCGCTCTCCAAGGCGACCCTCAGCCAGTGCGCCGAGGATTACTATGCCATGTCGGAACAGGTGCCCTCACGCATCCGCCTTTCGGTCAGCCAGACCGAAGATGGCGGCTGGGTCGCGGGCGGCATGATGGTGCAGAAAATCGCCGGCGATGCCGCGCGCGGGGATACCACCGAAGCCTGGCACGAGGCCGAAGCCCTGTTCGGCACGCTGACGGAAACCGAGCTCACCGATCCGGACCTTCCGGTGGCGGAGCTCCTGTTCCGCCTGTTCCATGAACAGGGCGTGCGGATGGAGCCGGGCGAAGCGATCAGCGATCATTGTACGTGCAATGAGGACCGCCTGATCGCCACCCTGCGCGGAATGCCGGACGAAGCCCTGCGCGAGCTGGTCGAGCCCGATGGCACCTTGTCGATCGACTGCCAGTTCTGCGCCCGCCACTACACCATCCCCATCACCCGCGTCACCAGCCCCGCCAACTGACGCAGGTTGGCCGGGGGGTGCGCAGCGCCACCTCTCCGTCACGGCCGATGGCCAAAGGCCATCTGGCCGCCCATCTCCTGACCTTTCCGCCCAGCTGAAGCCGCGGGAGATGGGCACCCTGATGCGCTGGCGCGCATCGGGTGTGACGATCTTCTTGAGTTCCGGTCTCGAGGGCGCCTATCCCACACCCCGCCGGAAAAAACTCCAATACCCTCAGCCCCTTGAAACAAAATCACCCGAACTTATCCTCCCCCTCCGGCGGCGGGTGTATACTGCCGGGCATGACCCCGCTGCCTGCCTCTCTCCACGCTGACGACACCGCCGCGCGCCTGTTCGCCGCCGGGGCGCGGATGGTGCAGGTCATCCTGACCCTGATCACTTCTATCCTGCATGGTCCCAGAACGCCCGATGCCAATTTCCTCAGGAGACTGATGAAAAGCCAGCTGCGCCTCGCAGAGACCATCGCGCGGCGCATGGTCTGGATGCTGGCCGCCAGCCTGCCGCCCATTTTGCCTGCCGCGCCGCGCACGGCCGCATTTGCCGGCCCGTCACTTCCCCTGGGCCCCGGCGCCCCGCGCCGGCCGGCCTTCTGCCTGACGGAGGCTGTGAGCCGCCAGCCTCCCGCCAGACCACGCGCCGCACCCGCCCCGGAAAAACATCAGCCAGCGGATAAAAGCCGGATCGCAGCCCGTCTCCTCGCCCGCATTCAGGCGCGCAGCGCGGCCCTCGCCGATGTCCTCGCCGATCCCGAACGAGCCGCCCGGCGCCTCCTCCGCAGGCTGAGCAAAAAGCCCGCCCCGCTCGCCCCGGCCATCCTGCCGGACGAAGCCCCGCCGCCCGTCCGCGCCTGCCTCGCAGACCTCGACCGGGCCGCCCACACCGCCCGCCGCCACCTCAGCGACACGTCCTGAATCGCCCGCAAAATCAGGGAACAAACCGGCAGGGGAACGCCTTTGCCGGGCGCTGGCGCTGCCTGAAGAGTGCTTCCTGCGCGCAACAGAAGGCTCACCCTGAGCGAAGTCGAAGGGCGAGCCGGAGACGATTCCCGCCGCCCGCCCATCCTTCGACTTCGCTCAGGATGAGCTAGCGGTTCGCTCAGGATGAGCTGTTGCTTTGCCCGCGATGAACGCCGCGCCTTGCTGCTTTCGCCGAACCTATTCCGGCGTATCCATCGCCAGGATGATCTGCGCATAGCCGCGCGTCAGCCGGCCCATATTCTCCACCGACAGGCGCTCATTCGTGCCATGGAAGCCAGAGAGATCCTCCGGGGACAGAACAGCCGGCGCGAAGCGGTAGACATTGTTGGTGATCGCGCTGGCATAGCGCGCATCCGTCGCCCCCAGCACGAGGCCGGGCGCCACCGGCGCGCCATTTCCGGCCGCTTCGGCCACGCTCGCCAGCACCGCATAGGCGCGGTTGTCCGTCGGCGAGACCGGCGAGGCGCCCGCCCCGCGCAGGCCTTCCGTGCCGGTGTGCACCTCGATGCCCTCGATGCCAGCAGTCACAGCCTTCACATGCGCGATCACATCCTCGGGATTGTCATTCGGATGTATACGGAAGTTCACCAGCGCGCTCGCCCGCTGGGCCAGCACATTCTCCTTGGCCGATCCCGCCAGCATGGTTGGCGCGGTTGTTGTGCGGATCATCGCATTGCCGGCGGGAACCCCGCCCAGCTGCTCATCGATCATGCTCTCGAACAGCCACAGATTGGCAAACGCCATCCGCTGCAGGAAGGGCATGTCCTGCGCGGCGGAGCGGAAAAGGTCCGACACCGGAGGTTTGGTGAAATCCGCCTTCATCTGGTTGTCGTCCAGCGCGGCAATCGCCCGGGCAAGGCGCACGGCGGCAGAATTGCGCGGCGGGGTGGAGGAATGCCCGCCCTCGGCGGTGGCGACGATTTCCAGCGTCAGGTAGCCCTTTTCCGCGATGCCGATAAAGCCCATCGCCTTGCCGGTCAGCGGCGAAGGGTCGACGATCATGAAGCCTTCATCCAGCGCCATTTCCGGCTCGATGCCGCGCGCCTTCAGCAGCGCCACGCCCGCCTCCGCGCCGGATCCGGACACTTCCTCATCATGGCCGAACATGAAATGCAGTGTCCGCTGCGGGCGGAAGCCGCTCTGCGCCAGCGCCTCGGCTGCCTCCATCAGCGCCACCAGCGAGCCCTTGTCGTCAATCGCGCCGCGGCCATAGACATAGCCCTCCACGATCTCGCCGGAGAAGGGCGGGGCGGTCCAGTCATCCTCGGTGCCGATATTCACCGGCACGACATCCTGGTGCGCCATCAGGAGCAGGGGCTTCAGCGAAGCATCCGATCCCGCCCAGGTGTAGAGCAGCGTCAGCGTGCCGGGCACAAGCTCGCGCGTCATGGCGGCATGAGCCGCCGGATAGGCCTCCTCCAGCCAGGCGTGCAGGGCCAGCCATTCGCCCTCCTGTCCCGGGCGCGGATCGCCGGCGGTGAGCGTGATCGTGCGGAATTGCAGCGCCCGCGACAGGTTCTCCGCCGCCCGCTCGGCCGAAACCGCCGGGGGCTCGGGCAGCTCCACGCGCCCGCCGACCGAATCGGCGCCGTAATTCAGGGTTCTGAAGATCACAACCGCAAAGAGAATAGCGATGATCGAGCCGAGCCCGATCAGGATATGGCGGATCATTCTCAAGGTCCTCCCCGGTTATCCGGCCCCGGATTTTGACGCGAACTGTGCCAGCCGAAGGCGCGGCGTCAAGCAAGCTCAGCGCAAAAAATGACTTGGCCGTCACGCTTTGTCACGGCACTCTCGCGCGCATGTCAGAACCTGAATCCCGGCGGCTGTCCTTTCCGCGCGTGCTCGCCTTTGCCTCCCTCAGCGTCCCGATCGCAGGGGTCGGGCTGCCGCTTGGCGTCTATCTTGCGCCGCTTTATGCGCAGGATGTGGGCCTGGGCCTGGAGATGACCGGCCTCCTCTTCATGCTGCTCCGCTTCTGGGACATCGTGACCGATCCGGTGATGGGATACCTGGTGGACCGCTACCGCACACCGCTCGGCCGGGTGCGCCACTGGATCCTCCTGTGCGTGCCCGTGCTGGGGATCGCGACCTATTTTGTCTACAATCCCGCGCCGGGGGCCAGCCCCTGGTATTTCATCGGCTGGATGCTGGTCTTCTATGTCGGCTTCACCCTGCTGCAGACCTCGCGCGCCTCTTGGGTGCCGGCGATTGCGCGCGATTATGACGACCGCTCGCGGCTTTTCCTGTGGCCGGAGATTGTTTCCGTCTTCTCGATGCTGATGCTGCTGGCCGTGCCGCTGATCCTGGCCGGCACAGGGGTTGAGGCAGACCGGTTCGGGCAGGTCGCGGTGATGGGCTGGGTGCTGATCATCGCGCTGCCGGTCTCGGCGGCGCTCTCCTGTCTCTTCGTGCCGGACCCGCCGCTCAGGGGCGAATCAAAGCAGGTGGAAAAGTTCGAGCTGAAGCCCCTCTTCGCCGCCATCCGCCATCCGATGTTCAGCCGGGTCCTCGGCATCGAGCTGCTCGTCTCCACCGCCATCTCGGTCACGGCGGCGAATTACCTGTTCGTCGCCATCCATGCCTTCGGCGCCACTGGCGGGCAGGCGAGCCTTGCGCTCGTTGTCTTCTTCATCACCGCCATCCTAGCCCTGCCGGGCTGGTTGTGGCTGGCGAAGCGCACGGAAAAGCGCACCGCCTATTCGATTGCCGTGCTCGCCTCCGGCATCTGCTTCATCGCCTATATCCCGCTCGCCCCTTCCGGCAATTACACCATCTTCCTGATCGCCTCGATGATGGCCGGCATTCCCTTTTCTGCGCCGATCTTCCTCGCCCGGTCGATGACGGCGGATATTGTCGAGCGCGTCGCCGCAGAGACCGGCCAGAACCGGGCGGGCAATTTCTATGCGCTCCTGACCAGCTTCAACAAGGTCGGCTCCAGCCTCGCCTTCGGGGTGGGCTATCTGATCGTCGGGCAGGTTGCGGGATTCCGTCCGGGGGCGGAGAATTCGGACGCGGCGATCTTCGGCCTCGTCCTCGTCTTCGGCCTGCTGCCGGGCCTCCTTTATGTCGCCGCCGGCCTGCTCGCGCGCACCTATCCCCTGACCCGCGCCATGCAGGAAGAAACCGCCCGCAGCCTGGAACGCCGCATCGAAATCACCCCCGGCGGGGAAGGGGGCTAGACCCCACACACCCCCATCACACCCCCACCTGGGGTTTGCCGATGACGAGGACGTCGTGGTGGCCGGCCCAGCCGCGTTCGATGTAGTTGAAGATGCGCAGGTCCTTCATCTGCTCGATCAGGGCGAGGATGTGGGAGGCCTTGCTGAGCGAGATGCCATAATCCCCGGGCACGTTGCCGTCATGGGCGGGCTGGGAATAGTTCTGGTAGCCATAGCCGCCGCGCTCATAGCCCTTGACGATCTTGCGCCAGATCGGCGGCTCGATATAGCCGAAGGCTTCCCCGTTCAGGGCCGAGAACCGGCCATGGAAGGTGGCAACTATGATGCCGGCCTCGGTCAGGTGGCTGGCGAGCTGGCGGATCCAGCGCAGCGTCAGGTCCTGCGTTGTGTGAGTGAACAGCGAGCCGATCCAGATCACATCATACTTGCGCGGGAACGCCACGTCTTCGGGCCTTGCCTTGGACAGGATGGGCGTTGCGCCGAACTGGCTGGCGCAGAACTCGATGCCCGGCTTGTCGATATCGCAGGCGTCGAAGACGGCGCCGGGAAACAGTTTGACGAGATGGCGCAGCACCCGGCCATGGCCGCAGGGCATGTCGAGCACGGTGCGGACATCCGAAAGCCAGCTGGACATGCAGGCGAGGGTGACGGCCTTCGCGCCGCTCTCGCCGACGCCGGCATACCATTCATTGCCCATCGATTCTTCCGGCGACAGGGTCATGTCGATCTCGGCCTGGAGATAGGCTTCATAGAGATGGGCGAAGCGCACAAGCGCGTCGGTGCGGGCCGGTTTGGCGGTTGCGTCATAACTCAAGATGGAGGTTCCCTGCCACTCGCCTCGTCCGCCGAGCGGCCTTCTGGCCTGCGTTGCCTAGCAAACACTCCGGAGGGGGGAAACCCTGCTTGATCGAAAAGCGTGCGCCGAGGGAGCTCCTGATCGAATTTGGTCAGGATGACAGGGCACGCATGAGGAAGCCGCCCCTAAGGGGCCTCTGTCGCCGGCCTCCAACAAAGCCGGGCGGGGTCATGGCAGGGTGCTCTACAGGAGTCCGGCAATGAACCGGGGCTTGCCGACAACCAAGAGGTCCTGGTGCCCGCCCCAGCCGCGCTCGATATAGTTGAATATCCTGAGATCGTCCATGCCCTCGGTCAGGCTTATCAGGCGTGAAGCCTTGCTGAGGGAGACGCCATAGTCCCCCGGCACATTGCCGCCATGCGCCGGGAACGGATAGTTCGCATAGCCATAACCGGTCTCTTCATATTCCGCGACAATCCGTTGCCAGTTTTCTGCATCGATATACCCGAATTCCCCGCCCCTACGGGCAGAGTAGCGGCCATGAACGGTTGCGGCGATTATGCCGGTATCGCTCAATTGCATCGCCAGATGGCGGAGCCAGCGCTCCGTCAGCTCCAGCGTCGTGTGGGTGAGGAGCGAGCCGACCCAGATGACATCATATTTGCGGGGGAACACGACCGCTTCAGGCTCCGCCTCGGAGATGATCGCCCCGGCGCCGAACTGACGGGCGCAGAACTCCGCGCCCTTACGGTCGATATCGCAGGCATCGACCTGTGCGTCCGGGAACAGTTTCACCAGATGGCGCAAAACTCTTCCGTGCCCGCACGGCATATCGAGCAGGGATCGCACGTCTGTAAGCTGGCTGGACATGCAGGCAAGTATGACTGCCCGCGCGCCCGCCTTGCCGACGGTGTGATACCATTCGAAGCCGCGCATCGTTTCGTCGGGCGAGATCGTCATGTCGATGTCGGACCGTAGGTAAGCATCCCACTTCGCCGCAAAGCCGAGGAGTGGGTCCTGCTCTGCCGACATCGAGCCCGGTCCGGCCGTTGCTGTTTCTTGCCCCATCATACCCATCCTGCTGGCGTCTCCGGAAAATCCTGCGGGAGCGCGTTCTGCTTATCCTGTCAGGTTGACTAGCGGATGCGCGATGGGAAGGAAACCCTTGGGGCGGCTGCCGGTTCGGCTGGGCCGATGACCGGCTGACTTGGCGCCGGCTTCAGAAGCCGCCGCCTTCGGCGAGCCATTCCTGTTCGGCTTCGGTGCTGGCGCGGGCGACGGCGGTGTTGCGGTGGGGGAAGCGGCGAAAATCGCGGATCACATCGAGATGCTGGCGGGCATAGTCGAGCGTGTTGGCGGTGAAATCGCGAAACTCCGGGCGCGCGGTTTCGTGCAGGGCTTCGAACAGGGCGACGGAGCGGTGCTGGTCTTCGAGGGATTCGGAATGTTCGAGCGGCAGGTAGAAGAAGACCCGCTCGACTTCGCTGAGGCGCGTGTTCTCGCCGGCTTCGAGGCCTTCCTTGCAAAGCGTCAGCGCGAGCAGGTCCTGCGCAAAGGCGCGCGGGCTGGCGCGGAAGATGTTGCGGCTGACCTGGTCGAGGATGATTAGCGCGGCAAGGCGCCCCTTCGGGCCCCGTTCGGCCCAGTCGCGGGCGAGCGGGCCGGCGGACAGGGTTTCGAGCAGGGGCTGGAACCGGGCGCGGAGCATGGCGTCAAAGTCCGGCCCGCCGCCGAACCAGAGCGGGGCATGGGTGGTGAGGACGTCCGGGCTCGAAGGGTCCGGCCCGAACCAGACTTCGAGGACGTCTTCCGGCGAGGGCAGGGGCGCGCTCATGCTGCAGGTCTCCTTGCGACGACCATGTAGTTGACGGAGGTGTCGGAGGAGAGTTTCCACTGGCCCGACAGTGGCTGGAAGGAAACGCCGATGGCTTCCTTGGCGGTCAGGCCGGCTTCCTCGAGGGGGCCGCGCACTTCCTCAGGGCTCAGGAATTTCGACCAGTCATGCGTGCCGCGCGGCAGCCAGCGCAGGACATATTCTGCGCCGATGATGGCGGTGGCGAGCGCCTTGGCGGTGCGGTTGAGGGTGGCGACGATCATCAGCCCGCCGGGGGCGACGAGGCTGGCGGTATCTTTCAGGAACTGCGCGGGGTCGGCGACGTGTTCGACCACTTCGAGGTTGAGGACGATGTCGAACAGGGGCTCGCCGGCGGCGATCAGGCCTTCGGCGGTGCCGGCGCGGTAGTCGATCGCGAGGCCCTGTTCGCGGGCATGGGTGAGGGCGGTCTTGATATTGGCCTCTGAGGCATCGACGCCGGTAACCTGCGCGCCGAGGCGGGCCATGGGCTCGGAGACGAGCCCGCCGCCGCAGCCGATGTCCAGGAGGCGCTTGCCTTCCAGCGGTTTGAGGAGGCCGGGGGCGAGGCCGAAATGGGCCTCGGCGGTCTCGCGGATGAATCGCAGCCGGACGGGGTTGAACCGGTGCAGCGGGCGGAACTTGCCATTCGGGTTCCACCAGTCAGCCGCCATGGCGGAGAATTTCGCGACCTCGGCCGGGTCGATGCTCGGGGTCACCGGGGGGGCGTCAGAGGCTTCAATTGTTTTGGCCATCGTTTAGCAAACCTGTTTGATCCGGACCGGAGTTTCGCCTACAGGGCCGCGATATAGGCCGCGAAGCGGTCAGGATACAGCTTATTGGGTCGAAATGGCGCGCACGGTGCTGAAATTCGGGGGTACTTCGGTCGGGGATCTCGACCGGATTGCCAATGTGGCGGACATCGTGGCCGCGCGCGCGGCGAAGGGCGAGCATATGGCCGTCATCGTCTCGGCGATGTCGGGGGAGACGAACAAGCTCGTCGCCCTGGCAGACGGGGCCGCGGGCAAGGATTTGCCGCGCCATCTCTATGATGATGAGTATGACGTCGTGGTCGCCTCGGGCGAGCAGGTGACGGCGGGCCTTCTGGCGCTGGCGCTGCGGCGGCGGGGGCTGAAGGCCCGGTCCTGGCTCGGCTGGCAACTCAGGCTCAAGACCGATAACAGCCATGGCCGGGCGCGGATCATGGGTTTTGATGATACGGCCCTGCCGGATTCGGTCGATAGCGGCGAGATCGCAGTGGTCGCCGGGTTCCAGGGCGTGACGGATAATGGCCGGGTGACCACGCTGGGGCGGGGCGGGTCGGATACCAGCGCGGTGGCGGTGGCGGCGGCGCTCGGCGCCCGGATGTGTGATATCTACACCGATGTGGACGGGGTCTACACGACCGATCCCAGGATCGTGCCGAAGGCGCGGCGGATCGACAAGATCTCGTATGAGGAGATGCTGGAGATGGCGTCGCTTGGCGCCAAGGTGCTCCAGACCCGCTCGGTCGAGCTTGCGATGAACCATGGCGTGCCGGTGCGCGTCCTGTCCAGTTTTGTAAAACCCGGCGAGGAGTCCCCCGGCACCCTCGTCTGCGCAGAGGAAGAGATCGTGGAAAAACAGGTCGTCAGCGGCGTTGCCTATTCGCGGGACGAGGCCAAGGTCACGCTCTATGGGGTGCCGGACAAGCCGGGCAGCTCGGCCAAGATCTTCTCGGCGCTGGCGCGGGCGGGGGTCAATGTGGACATGATCGTGCAGGCCAGCTCGCGCGAGGCCTCGAAGGCCAACCTTGTCTTCACCTGCACCGACCGGGACAGCCCGTTTGCCCGCGAAACGCTGGAAAAGCTGCAGGATGAGGTCGGGTTCGAGCGCCTGGAAGTGATCCGGGACGTGTCGAAAATCTCGATCATCGGGGTCGGCATGAAGAGCCATACCGGGGTTGCCGAGAAAATGTTCACCGCGCTGTCGGAGAAGGGCATCAACATCGATGTCATTTCAACTTCGGAAATCAAGATTTCCGTTCTGATTGCTGCGCCCTATACAGAACTTGCGGTCCGGGCCCTGCACACAGCCTTCGGGCTGGACGCGGACTGACAGGACACCGTAGACCGGGGAGAGGATGCCCCAGAATCTGCCGGCCACCCGTTTGCTGATGAACCGCCTCCGCCAGGTGATGGCCGAGGACGGGGAAGCGCGCTCGCGCCTGTCGCAGGTGGTGCGGCTCGTTGCCTCGACGATGGTGGCGGATGTCTGCTCGATCTATCACCGCGAGCCGGACGGCGCGCTGTTGCTGATCGCGACCGAGGGCCTGAAGACCGAAGCGGTCAACAAGACGCGCATGGCCGCGCATGAGGGGCTGGTCGGCTATGTGGCGCGCACGGCGGAGCCCATCGCGATCGAGGATGCGCCGCGCCATCCGGCCTTTTCCTACCGGCCGGAGACAGGCGAGGACCCGTTCCATGCCTTCCTCGGCGTGCCGATCCTGCGGACGGGGCGGGTGACGGGGGTGCTGGTGGTGCAGAACCGCACCGAGCGCACCTACCGGGATGAGGAGATCGACACCCTCCAGACCATCTCGATGATCCTGGCGGAAATTGTCCACCGGATCGAGGAGGACCAGTCGGCTCCGCAGCCCGACCGGCGCCAGCGCTTCCAGAATGGCGGGCCGCTGACGGGGCGGATCTTCTGCGAGGGGCTCGGCTATGGACGGGCGGTGCTGCATGACCCGGTGGTTCCGGCGGCGCGCTTCTTTGCGGCGGACCAGACGGCGGAGGCGATCCGGCTCAGCGATGGGCTGAAGGAGCTGCGCGCCTCGATCGACCGGATGATGCTGATTGACGGGGCGGCCCTCGGCGATGACCCGCGCGATGTGATGGAGGCGTACCGGCTGCTGGCGCATGACCATTCCTGGGCCGAGAAGCTGCAGGAGGGGGTGCGTTCGGGCCTGTCGGCGGAGGCCTCGGTCGACCGGGCGCGGCGGGAGCACCGGGCCAAGCTGTCGGCGGCGCGCGATCCTTATTTGCGCGAGCGGCTGCATGATCTGGAAGACCTCGACAACCGCCTGCTGCGCATTCTCGGCGGGGAGGCGAGCAAGCCGCAGATCACTGGTGAGCGCAGCGTTCTGGTGGCGCGCAGGCTGGGGCCGGCGGAGCTGCTGGAATACGCCAAGACGGGCCTGAAAGGCATCCTGCTGGAAGAGGCAGCGGCGTCGTCCCATGCGGCGATCGTGGCGCGGGCGATGGGCATTCCGGCAGTCGGCGGTATCGAGGGGCTGACGACCCGGGTGGAGCAGGGCGACTATATCATCGTCGATGCCGAGCAGGGCCAGGTGCATGTCCGCCCCGATGATGCGGTCTATGACGCCTACAAATCGCGCGTGGCGCTGCGCTCGGAGCGGCAGGCGGCCTATGCGGCGCTCAAAGGATTGCCGGCGCGCACGAAGGATGGGGTGAACGTCTCGCTGTTGCTGAACGCAGGCCTCGACCTCGACCTCGACATGCTGGAACCGGCGGGGGCGGACGGGGTCGGCCTGTTCCGGACCGAGTTCCAGTTCCTGGTGGCCGAGACGCTGCCGCGCCTTCAGGACCAGATCGAGCTTTACAAGCGCGTGCTGGAGAAGAGCGGGCAGAAGCCGGTGATCTTCCGGACGCTGGATGTGGGCGGCGACAAGGTGCTGCCGATCATGAACCAGCTGCGCGAGGAGAACCCGGCGCTGGGCTGGCGCTCGATCCGCTTCGCACTGGACCATAAGGGCCTGTTCCGCCGCCAGCTGCGCGCGCTGGTGAGGGCCGCCGGGGCGGGGCCGCTGACGGTGATGTTCCCGATGGTGACGACGCCGGCCGAATACCGCGAAGCGCGGGCGCTGCTGCAGGATGAGATCGACTGGAGCGAGCGGCGCACGGGCGTGCGCCCGCAGCCCGTGGAGATGGGGGTGATGCTGGAGACCCCGGCGCTCGCCTTCTCGCTGATGGATCTGGCGGGGGAGGTAGATTTCCTGTCGGTGGGCACCAATGACCTGTTGCAGTTCTTCTTTGCTGCCGACCGGATGACGCCTTTTGTCAGCGACCGGTATGACCTGATCAGCCCGGCGGCGCTGCGCTTCCTGCGGATGGTGGCGGAGACCTGCGCGGTGGCCAACATCCGCCTGTCAGTGTGCGGGGAGGCGACGGCGAAACCGCTGGCGGCGCTTTGCTTTGCGGCGCTGGGCTTCCGCAGCCTGTCGATGGCGGCCTCGTCCATCGGTCCGGTGAAGCTCGCCCTGCGCAGCATCGACCTTGGCGGCTTCCGGCAGGCGCTGGATGCAGCGCTGGATGCACCGAACGAGGCGTTCCGTAACCAAGTGTTAAGTATAGCCTTGCAGCATGGAGCGGATATACCGGACAGCTGAAGCCGGTTGCGGTTGGGTACGGGCGGAATTACCTAGAGGTGGACCACTTCTTGCCCGTGTCGGGCAGGAATTCCCTCACGGTCAGCGAGACTGGTAGAAATGGTACAGAATCCGACCCCCGAACCCACCCATGACGGCACGCCCGCCGAGGGCTCCGGCAATGAGAACGGTACGGACCGTTCCAATGTGACGCCGATTTCGCCGCGCGCCGCCCAGGCGCTGGGCGAGCGCGAGGGGCGGGCGAAGGCCGACGAGATTTTCCGCACCAGCGAGTTTGAAGGCGAAGCGCTGCGCATGGGGCAGGTGCTGCGCCGGGTGCGCGAGGCGCTCGGCATCGAGCTGCGCACGGTGGCGCAATCGACCCTGATCCGTGAGCCTGTGCTGATGTCGATCGAGCGGATGGAAGTCCAGACGATCGCGCCGGGCTATCTGAAGGCTTACCTGCTCACCTATGCCCGCGTGCTGGGCCTGCCGGAGGCAGACGTTGTCCAGCGCTTCACCCGCGAATGCGGCGGCATGGAAGAACTGAAGACAGCCGCGCCGGTGCCGAAGATCGGCAGCATCCAGAAGACGCCGAGCCGCTGGCCGCTGATTGCGGGCCTTTCGGCTGTGGTCGCGGCGGTACTGGCGGCGAGCCTGACAGCGTTCTGGTTCATGAACCGGCCGGAGCCGGAGGTGATGCTGCAGTCGCCGGTGGCGGTGAGCGGGGCGCGCAACAGCCTGTTCGACGAAGTGCGCCCGGCGCGGTCAGCTTCGGCAGACCTGCCGCTGGAGATCGTGGCCGTGCGCCAGGCCTGGCTTGAGGTGCGCGGGGCGGATGGCACCATCTTTGTCAGCCGCACGATGGCCGAGGGCGAGACCTATTTTCCGCGCATCAATGCCGGCTGGACCGTTTCGGCGCGCAATGGCGGCGCCTTTGAATGGCGGGTGGGCGATGTGACCGTCGCGCCGCTGGGGCCGGAGGGCGCGCAGGTATTCTCCATCTCGGTCGATGACCAGCTGGCCCGGGCGGCAGAACTGGCCGCACCGACCGTGGCGGCGACCGCCGGGACCAGCACGCCGCGCTGACACCCCTTTACGCGGGGCCGGTTGCGGGCCAGATCAGATATGATCCGGTCAGCGAGAAGGTAGGCGCGCGCCCATGAGCCATAATCCCATCCGCCCCTGGCGAAACATCGAGCGGCGAAAGTGCCGCCAGATCCGCGTGGGCAATGTGCTCGTTGGCGGGGATGCGCCGATTGCCGTGCAGACGATGACCAACACGCCGACCGAGGATGCGGCCGCCACGATTGCGCAGATCAAGGCCTGCGCCGAGGCGGGGGCAGACATTGTGCGCGTGTCCTGCCCGACGGAGGAGTCTACGGCGGCCTTCCGCCAGATTGCGCGCGAGAGCCCTGTACCGCTGGTGGCGGATATCCACTTTCACTACAAGCGCGGGGTTGAGGCGGCGGATGCGGGCGCGGCCTGCCTTCGGATCAATCCCGGCAATATCGGGTCCGAGGCGCGGGTGCGGGAAGTTGTGGCGGCGGCGCGGGCGAATGGCTGCTCGATCCGCATTGGCGTCAATGGCGGCAGCCTGGAGCGCCACCTCCTGGAGAAGTATGGCGAGCCCTGCCCGGACGCGATGGTGGAGAGCGCGCTCGACCATGCGCGCATCCTCGATGACCTTGGCTTCCATGATTACAAGATTTCGGTGAAGGCCTCCGACATGTTCCTGACGGTGGCGGCTTACCAGCTGCTGGCGGAGGCGACCGATGCGCCGCTGCACCTGGGCATCACGGAAGCCGGCGGGCTGCGCACGGGGACGGTCAAATCCTCGATCGGGATGGGGAGCCTCCTCTGGGCCGGCATCGGCGACACGATCCGCGTGTCGCTGTCGGCGGACCCCGTGGAAGAAGTGAAGGTCGGCTATGAGATGCTGAAATCCCTCGGCCTCAGGACGAGGGGGGTGAATATTGTCGCCTGCCCGTCCTGCGCGCGGCAGGGGTTTGATGTGATCTCGACGGTCGAGATCCTGGAGCAGCGGCTTGCGCATATTTCCGAGCCGATTTCGCTCTCTATCATCGGCTGCGTCGTCAACGGGCCGGGCGAGGCGGCGCTGACGGATCTCGGCTTCACCGGCGGCGGCAAGGATGCCGGCAAGATGTTCGTGAACGGACGGGCCGACCACAATGTCTCGAATGCCGACATGGTCGAGCATATCGTGAAACTGGTCGAACAGCGCGCCGAAGCAATGCGCGCGGCGCGGGAGGCAGAAGAGGGCGTGCCGGCGGAGTAGGTTGACCTGATACGTGTTACGTATTATGTAACGACCAGATGATCGTCTCCCTTGCCTGCCGGGATACCGGCTCTGTTTCACCGGCAGAGGGTTCGGCGTTTCCAGCAGTTCGAGCGGGCCGCGCAGCGAAAGCTCGCCATGCTGCAGGCAGCCGCCGTGCTGGAGGATCTGCGCAGTCCGCCGGGGAACCGGCTGGAGAAACTTCTCGGAGACCGGGAAGGCCAGCACTCCATCCGGATCAACCAGCAATGGCGGCTGTGTTTTGTCTGGACGGCGGAGGGGCCGGGGAGTGTCGAGATTGTGGATTATCATTCGTGAGGCGTGACATGAAAGCGAAACTTGCCCCTGTGCATCCCGGCGAAATCCTGGATGAGGAGTTCCTGAAGCCGATGGGCCTCAGCGCGCGGCGGTTTGCAGAAGCGATCCGTGTACCGGCAAACCGGGTGACGCGGCTGATCAATGGTCAGGTGAACGTGACTGCCGATACGGCGCTGCGCCTGTCGCGGGCCCTGCGGACAACGCCGGAATTCTGGCTGAACCTGCAGGTGCAGTATGATCTTCAGAGCGTCGAGGATGCGGACGGGTATGAGGATATCGTCCCGGTAGGGACGGTTTAGGTGCTTGTGGGTTAAAATTTCAGATGTCCACAACGTTCGTCACGCCCGATGGCCGTCAGGCCATCTGGGCGCCCAGCTTGTGAGGTTGAGGTTGGGTGATGGAGTGGGCGGCCCCCTCCGTCTCGCTGCTGCGCAGCGATCCACCTCCCCCGCCAGCGGGGGAGGATAAGGGGCTGCCGATGAGGAAAAATCACACCGGGCCGCAGCGGCTTTCGGGGGTGAGGGTGGCGGCTTCTTCCCAGGCGCCTCTTGTGGGGGCGAGGCGGCGGATCAGGGCGAGGGCTTCAGGGCGTTTCAGGGTGATCTGTTCGGCCTCTGCGTCTGCCTCGTCAAGGTCGTGTTTCGGCAGGCCGAGGATGACGCGGCGCATCGCGGGCGCGCCGGGCAGGCGGGCATCCAGCGAGCCGACATAGATATTGTCCGTATTCGCATCAAAGATCGAGAGCGAGCCATAGTCCGGCCAGGTCGGCACTTCGATCAGGACGGGGCCGGCGGTGAGGTCGATCAGGCAGATCGTGTAGGCAAGGTCGGGCGAGGGGCGCACGACGGTCTGGGTCTCGGGGGTGACCTGCGGGCTCATCTGCCAGTGATGCAGGGGCAGGCCGCGTTCAACCATCTGCGTACGGACGGTTGACATGATGCGCGACGGCAGGGCGGCGAGCACGAGGAAATGCACCGCGAGGAAGGTGACCACGAAGGCGCTGATAGCGAGGAGGGCGAACCGGGTCATGGCGCGCTCCGGCAGCTGAGGCGGGTGATCGCGGGCGGGGGCAGGGTCTCCAGCGGGGCGGCGATCAGGTCCGGCGCGGGCTTGTAGAGGCGCAGGGTCAGGTCGAAATTTCCGGCGGCGCGGCTGGAGACCCAGGGGCCGCCAGCGTCCGGGCGCTCGGGCGCGATGAGGAAGGACCAGGCCTCGCCCATGCGGGCGGTGTCAGCATCGGTGCGGTCGAAGGAGAGGGCGTTGTCACTGTTCTGCGGCAGGAAGCTGGTGGCATCGTAGAGCGTGAGCGACCACCAGAGCGCGGGCAGGGCAATGCCGGTGACGCGGTAGGTGCAGGCCTCCTGCAGGCGCTCGCCGGTATCGTCTGTGTTGCGGGTGAAATAAACCGCTTCTTCCTTTGACAGGGCGAGGAGGCCGTGGCGGGCGACGCGGGCGCGGGTCCAGGGATTGGCGGCGGGGGAGCCGATCGTCCAGTCCGATTTCCAGCCGCCGGCGTTGATGCCGCCACCGATGCGCACGCCGGGGCCGACCGCGCCGGCGATCCACATGGCGCTGCCCGCCCCGGCGGCCAGGCCGAGGATTGCGCCGATCAGGAGGGCCATCAGGGTCTTCACCGGCGAGACGCTAAGCCCGCTCACGCGAATTTGCAATTCCGGTGCAGGTGGGGGGCTGGGAGGGGGCGGGAGGATGCGCTAGCTCTGGGAGAATGTGCGAGCTGAGCGGCAAGGGGTGCCCATGGTTTTGAAGGTCCTGCGCTGGACGGGTCTGACGCTGCTGGCGCTCGTGATGCTGTTCATGGCGTCGAGCTGCACGATGCTGGGGCTGAACTATTCGAGCCTCGAGACCGGGAACAAGCCGGAGGCGCTGCCGCCGCTGCCGGCCGGGCTGGTGGCCGGGGACGAGACAGCGCGGGAGGAGGCGCGGGCGCTGCTGGCGGCGCTCTATGGCGACTGGCCGGAGGGGCTGCCTGTGGCGAAGAGCCCGTGGCGGGTGGTGGTTGAGGATTATCTCGGCGGGCGCGGCACGCTGGAGGAGGCCGACATCACGATTGGCCGGGGCGAAGGCGCGCGGACCTTCCAGCTGGTGGCGGCCTTTCCGAAGGGCGCGCGCGGGGCGCCGCTGGTGCTGTCGCAGACTTTCGGGTCGAACTGCGCGACCTTTCCCGAGCAGCCGGTGACGAGCGAGGATGGCGACGCCTGCACGGTGCGCGATTTCGGCAAGTTTGCGAGCATGGTGATCTCGGCGGTGTTCGGAGAATATATCGCCGAGGCGCCGGTGGAGCTCTATTTCGATGCGGGCTTTGCCTATGCGAGCTTCCATGCGAGCGATTTCATTCCCGATGATGCAAAGACCGCCCGGCCGGCGATGGAGGCCCTTGGCGGGGCGCCGAACCCCGGCGGGGCGCTGATGGCGTGGGCCTATGCCTATTCGGCGGCCCTCGGCGTGCTGGCGGACGACCCGCGCATTGATGGGGAGAGAGTGGCGCTGCTGGGCCATTCGCGCTTCGGCAAGGCAGCGCTGCTGGCGGCGGCGTGGGACGCGCGGATTGCAGCGGTGATTGCGCATCAGAGCGGGTTTGGCGGGGCGGCGCTGTCGCGCTCAACTGTGGGCGAGCGGCTGGACCGGATGATCCGGCGGTATCCGCACTGGTTGGGGCTGCAGGCGGCGGCGTTTGCGGAGTATCCCGAGGCGATGGACTTCGATCAGCATTTCCTGCTGGCGCTGATGGCGCCGCGTCCGCTGTTCCTGGGCAATGCGCGGCGGGATGTGTGGTCTGACCCCAATTCGAGCTTCCGGGCGGCGGAGGCGGCGAGCGCGGCCTGGCGGGCGCAGGGGGCGGCGGGGCTCGCCCTCGACATCCGCGAATTTGACCCGTCGGCGAAGATGGCCTGGTTCCTGCGGCCGGGCGGGCACAGCGTGACCGATGATGACCTTGAGGCGTTCCTGGCTTTCCTGACGGCGCATCTGACGCGGGGCGGGGCATTGCCAAGGGCGGCGATGGCTCCTTAGAAACAGCGCATAAAAACGCTGTGGGAGGCAACGCATGACACCTGAAATCGACTTCCTGAAACCTGTGCTGGCGCTGGTCATCTGGACCTGCGTGATCTGGCTCTGGATGTATTCGCTGCGCCTGCCTGCCTTCCAGAAGGCGGGGATCGAGCCGGATGCGGCGCGCCATCCGGGGACGTATTCGGACAAGCTGCCGGCGCATGTCCGCTCGGCGGCGGACAATTACAACCACCTGCATGAGCAGCCGGTGATCTTCTATGCGCTGATGTTCTTCATGGCGCTGACCGGCGGGGCCGACAGCACGGGGACGATGGTGGCCTGGGCCTATGTGGCGCTGCGGATCGTGCACAGCTTCGTGCAGATCGTGGTGGGCAAGGTGGCGCTGCGGTTCCTGGTGTTCACGGCCGGCACGTTCTGCCTGTTCTTCCTGGCGGGGCGGGAAGCGGTGCGCGTCTTCGGCGGCTGAAGGGCGCTCTTCCAAGCGGGCGGAAAGCAGCCTAAACGGCGGACATGTCAGCCCTTTCAGAACTCCGCCTGCAGCAGGTGATCGACCGGTTTGAGGAAGTCGAGGCCCGGATGGGCGCGGCCTCTGACCCTTCGGAAATTGTCGCCCTGTCGCGGGAGCATTCGGAGCTGCGCCCGGTGGTGGAGACCGCGCGGGAAGTGCTCTCGGCGCGGCGGGGGCTGAGTGAGGCGGAGGCGCTGGCGGCATCGGGCGACCGGGAGATGGCCGAGCTGGCGCGCATGGAGATCGAGGAGCTTAAGGAGCGCCTGCCGGAGCTGGAACAGGCGATGAAGGTGCTCCTTCTGCCGAGGGATTCCGACGACCGGGCGGACATTGTTCTGGAGGTGCGCGCCGGGACCGGAGGGGATGAAGCGGCGCTGTTCGCCGGCGACCTGTTCCGGATGTATTCGCGCTATGCGCAGCTGCTCGGCTGGAAGGTCGAGGTGGTGGACGCTTCGCCCGGCGAGGCGGGGGGCTACAAGGAGATCATCGCGAACGTGTCCGGTGACGGCGTGTTCGGGCGGCTGAAATGGGAAGGCGGCGTGCACCGCGTGCAGCGGGTGCCCGCGACGGAGACGCAGGGGCGGATCCATACATCGGCGGCGACGGTGGCGGTTCTTCCGGCCCCGGAGAATATCGAGATCGAAGTGCGCCCCGAAGACATCCGCATCGATACAATGCGGGCATCCGGCGCGGGCGGCCAGCACGTCAACAAGACGGACTCGGCGGTGCGCATTACCCACCTTGCGACCGGCATCGTGGTGACGAGTTCTGAAAAGTCCCAGCATGTGAACCGCGACAAGGCGATGCAGCAGCTGAAAGTGCGCCTGTATGAAAAGGAGCGCTCGGAAAAGGACGCCGCAAGGGCCGAGGCGCGCGCAACGATGGTTGGCTCCGGCGACCGCAGCCAGAAGGTGCGCACCTATAATTATCCGGAAAACCGCGTGACCGATCACCGGATCGGGCTGACACTCTATTCGCTCGACCGGATCATTGCGGGCGACAAGCTGGGCGATCTGATCGAGGCGCTGATTGCCGAGGACCAGGCCCGGCGGCTGGCGGCGCTGGAGGGCGTTTGATGATCCGTTCACTGATGGTTCTGGCCGTGGCGGCGATGGCTCTGGCAGGCTGCGCGCACCCGCCGGCGCCGGCTGTGGGGGTTGTGATTCCGGCGCCTTCGGCGAATTTGCGGGTGGATGGCGGCAGGCTGTATGTGCCGCTGGATATTCAGGGGTTCCGCACCGAGGCGCTGCTGGATTCGGGCGCCGAGATGACGATGGTGGACGCCGCCTATGCCGCTGCCATCGGGCTGGGCCTCGAAGGCGGGGATGTGGCGCGCGGGACCGGGGCGGGGACGGAGCCAGTGCGGTTTGCAAGCGGTGTGACGCTGCGCGCGCCGGGCCGGGTTCTGGAAGGGCGCACCGTGGCGGTGATGGATCTGACGGATGTGTCCCGGCGCCTGATCGGCCGTCCCCTGACGGTTATCCTGGGGCGGGATTACTTTGATGCGGGGCGCGTGCGGCTTGATATTGGCGCGGGCATCCTGGAGCCGGTGAGCGATGGCGAGCGGGCGCGCGGCGTGCGCCTGCCGCTGAGCGAAGCGCATGGGATCATGCAGGTGCCTGCGGCGCTGAATGGCCGCGAGGTGCTCGCTGATTTCGACCTGGGCAATGGCAGCGACATTCTGGTGAGCGAGGGGTTTGCCGAAGCGGCCGGCCTGCTGGCGCCGGAAAAGGTGCTTGGCGTCATCGAAGGCGGCGGGATTGGCGGGCCGGTGCAGCGCCGCCTCGTGCGGGTCGATTCCCTCAGCATTGCGGGCGAGACGTTCCACAACCTGACGGCGGCCGTTAATCCGGGGACGGACGGGGCGGAGCTGAATGTCGGCGTCTCAGTGCTGCGCCATTTCCGCATGGTGATCGATTTTCCGGGCGGCGAAGTGTGGCTGGAGGCAAAAAGGTGACCGACAAGACGCTGATGGTGGCGACGGATGTGGCGACGCTGGCGCTGTTTGATCCGGGCGAGCTGGCGCATACGGCGGGATGGCCCTTCAGCTGGTTTGGCGATGCCTTTGCGTTCGAGCCGGAATGCGCTGCCGGGCGGCTGGTCGCCTGGAGCACGGGCAGTGATGGCAGCTTCAAGCTGCGGGTAACGACCGGGGCGCTGACGGCGCGGGAGGCGGCGTACGCCTCACCCGAATGGGAATTTCCGTATACGGTACATCATGGGCGGGTAATGGTGGCGGGCATCGATGCGCTTGAATGGGCCTTGAGGACGCCGCCGGATGTGCAGGGCATCGATACCTATGGAGAATGGGTCGATATGCCGCCGGGCAATTATGCGGTGACCGTGCATGCGATTTTCTGGGATGAGGAGCCCGGCAGCGACGAAGAGGGCGCTGATACGCTGGCCAATTACACTGCCGTTTTCCGGCTTCTGGCGGAGGGCGAGGCCCCGCCGCCGGCCCCGCGCTGCCCGCCGCAGCTGATTGCCGGGGAGGAGGCGGATGATACGCCCTCGGAAGGGTCGATCTATGCCTTCCGGCCGGTTGATGCGGATGCGGACTTTTCGCGGCCGCTGGCGGCGTTTGCCTGCGCCGCTGTGGCCCCGGCGGGCAAGCGGTACCAGGTGGAGGGCCATGAAGGCGTCTATACGCTGTTCGGGCGCACGATGGCCGTGAATGACGCGCCATTTCCCTATGAGGTGATCAGCCAGAGCTTTGCCGTCGCGCCCGAGATCGTGCCGGGAGCGATCGGCCAGCTTTGCCGGTATGTGGGCGGGCGGACGGAACATGCCGGGCGCCGGACGATGCATGAATTCTACAGCGCAGGCCGTGTACGGATCGAAGAGGTGCTGCGCCCGATGCCGATGCCGAAGCGGAAGGGCACCGGCGGGCTGTTCGGGGCGGGGGGATTGCTGGGGGCAAGGAACGTGCCGGACATGGTGGATGTGCGGGCGGCGGCGCTGGATACCGAAGCGCCGGTGTTCCGCGCGGACGAGGTGGCGGCGATGCGCGCGCAGCTGATTGCGGCGCTGGACGGTGATACGCCGGTTGCGAGGGCGGCCGGCAAGGCGGCGGAGTATTTCCGGCGAATGCTGAAATCCGGGTGCCCGCATGAGGATATCTCGAGCTGGCTGACCGAGGCGCTCGACTTCGATGACGCGGCGCGGCTGGAGCTGATGCGCCTGTCGCCGCAGGAGCGTTTGCCGGCGCTGGTGGCGATGGCTTGCGGCGCGGAATGAGCAGCGGCGAGCGGTTTGATGCGGCGCGGGCGCGGATCGGGCGGGCGCTGCGGGAGGCGGGGGTGTCCTCGCCGGGGGTGAATGTCAACCGGATGATCGAGGCGGCGACCGGCCTGACCGCGATGGAGGAGATTGCCGGCGAGCGCCAGACGCTGACAGCCGCTGAGGCGGCGGCGCTGGAGGCGATGGCGGCGCGGCGGATCGCGCGGGAACCGCTGCAGCATATTCTCGGCTGGACGTGGTTCTATGGGCTGAAGATCAGGTGTGACGGGCGCGCGCTGATCCCGCGGGAGGACAGCGAATGCGTGGTGGAGGCGGCGCTGGCGCGGTTTCCGGTTGGCGCGGCGGGGCTGGTGGCGGATCTCGGGACGGGCACGGGCTGCCTGCTGGCGGCGATGCTGAGCCATCGGCCGGAGGCGCGCGGGATCGGCGTGGAGGCGAGCGCAGAGGCGGCGGGGCTTGCGCGCGAGAATTTGGACGCGCTGGGGCTGGCGGGCCGCGCGGAGGTGGTCGAGGGGCGCTGGGCGCACTGGGCCGGATGGGGCGAGGCGGAGCTGGTCATTTCCAATCCGCCTTATATTGCCGCGTCTGTGATTGAGGGGCTGGAGCCGGAAGTTCGGACGCATGACCCGCTGGCGGCGCTGGATGGCGGGGCGGATGGGCTGGATGCTTACCGGGAGATCATCGCGCTGGGGGCGGCAGGCATGAAGCCGGGGGCCTGGCTGGTGCTGGAGACGGGGTTTGACCAGCGCGAAGCGGTCACGGAATTGCTGTCGGCGCATGGTTACCGGGAGCTTGACGCCGGGCAGGATCTTTCCGGCTGTGACCGCTGGGTGGCGGGGCGGCGCCCGGATTGATGACATAGCTGTGCACTGGCCTGACGGGGCTTACATTTTCCCTTGGCGGCACCCGGATTCCGCGATAGACAGGAAGTCGGCGAGGGGCTGCCCGCAATTATTGCGGCTGCAAATGCGGCCTCCGTCCGGGATCGGTTGAAACGGCAGCGTCAAAACTCAGGCCCCGCCTGCAAGCAGAAGCTGATGCGCGACATAGCTGCTTGCCGGTGAATGCAGGCGACCAACACAGGATACACCTTGATGAAACGCTCACGCGGGCGCAACAGACGCTCAGGCGGCAATCCGCAGAATGCTTTCAGCAATCCCAACCGCCATTATGAGAGCGTCGGCCCGGATGTGAAAATCCGCGGCTCCGCCCAGCAGGTGCTTGAGAAATACCTCCAGTATGCGCGTGACGCCCAGACGAGCGGCGACCGCATCCTGTCGGAGGCCTACTACCAGTTTGCCGAACATTATCAGCGGATTGTGGCCAAGCAGCAGGAAGCGCGCGGGCAACAGCCGCCGCAGCAGAACCAGAATCAGAACAATCAGCAGAACGCGCAGAATCGGGGCCAGGGTGGCCGCGATGAAGGCGGCCAGCCGCGGCCGCAGCATGAGCGCGAGGCCCGCGCCGAGGTGGTTGTCGTCACCGATGCCGGGGGCGCGGAGGATGAGGATTCAGCCGAGGCAGAAGCCGAGGTGACGCCCGTCTCGTTCCGCCGCCGCGAGGAGGCAGAGGAGGCGTCCGACGCGCTGCGCGTGATCGATGCCGAGGATGAGGCTTCCGAGGATGAGGATGCGCCGGCCGAGATTGGCGGGCGCAGCGAGGAGGCCGCTGCCGGTGACCGCAGCCGCACGCGCCGCCGGCCCTACCGCGCCCGCGCCGAGCGTGAGGAGCGTCCGGCCGCCGCTGAAGCGGCTGCGCCTGAGACCGAGGGCGTGATGAAGACGCTCTCGCGCGGGCGCCGCCGCCCGGCCGCCGAGGAAGGCGCCGCTGCGGAGACCGCTGACTAGGCAAAGTTCCGGATACCGGACTGAACCGCCCCCCTTAACGGTGGGGCGTTTTCGTTTGCGGCGGAACGTTTTCCATTGCGGCGGAGTGCTTGCAGGCGGCGGGCGGGCTTCCCAAATCCAGCCTCAAGCGCCGGTTGCCGCTGAGCGGGGCCGGAGGCGAGACTGACTTCAATCTGCCTCAAGGAGGGGATGACCCATGAATATCGAGCAATATACCGAGCGGGCGCGCGCCATTGTGCAGGGCGCCCAGACCGCGGCGCTGGCCGCCGGACACCAGGCGCTGACCCCGGCGCATATCCTGAAAGCCCTTCTGGAAGACCGCGACCAGCTGGCCGTGAACCTGATCCGCGCGAGCGGCGGGCGGCCGGAACTGGCCGTGCAGAGCGTGGACGCCGCGCTGGCGAAACTGCCGCGTGTGTCCGGCAGCGGTGCAGGCGGGCTGCGGCTGGAACAATCGGGCGCGAAACTTTTCACCGAGGCAGAGGCCGCCGCGAAAAAGGCAGGCGATGCGTTTGTGACCGCCGAGCGGCTGTTGCTGGCGATTGCGGGGCTCTCCGGCGATGCGGCGGCAGAGGCGCTGCGCGCAGCGGGCGTGACGCCGAAGGCGCTGGAGGGCGCGATTGCGCAGCTGCGCCAGGGCCGGACGGCAGATAGTCAGACGGCGGAAGAAGGCTATGAGGCGCTGAAGAAATATGCGCGCGACCTGACCAAGGATGCGCGGGAAGGCAAGCTCGACCCGGTGATCGGGAGGGATGAGGAAATCCGCCGGACGATCCAGGTGCTATCGCGCCGGTCGAAGAACAATCCGGTGCTGATCGGAGAGCCGGGCGTCGGCAAGACGGCGATTGCCGAAGGCCTCGCGCTGCGCATCGTGAACGGCGATGTGCCCGAAAGCCTGAAGGGGAAGCGCCTCCTGGCGCTGGATATGGGCGCGCTGATTGCCGGGGCGAAATTTCGCGGTGAGTTCGAGGAGCGGCTGAAGGCTGTGCTGACGGAAGTCCAGCAGGCGGAAGGCGGCGTCGTGCTGTTCATTGACGAGATGCATACGCTGGTGGGCGCGGGGAAATCCGAAGGGGCGATGGATGCCTCGAACCTCCTGAAGCCTGCGCTGGCGCGCGGCGAGCTGCATTGTGTGGGCGCAACGACGCTGGACGAATACCGGAAATATGTGGAGGGCGACGCAGCCCTCGCCCGGCGGTTCATGGCGGTCTATGTCGATGAGCCGACGGTGGAGGACACGATCTCGATCCTCCGGGGACTGAAGGCACGCTATGAGGCGCATCACGGGGTGCGCGTGTCGGATGCCGCGATTGTTTCGGCGGCGACGCTGTCGAACCGCTATATTACCGACCGCTTCCTGCCCGACAAGGCGATTGACCTGATGGATGAGGCGGCTTCGCGCCTGCGGATGCAGGTGGATTCCAAGCCTGAGGAACTCGACGAGATCGACCGGCGGCTCCTGCAGCTGAAGATCGAGGCCGAAGCGCTGAAGAAGGAAAAGGACACTGCCTCGCAGGACCGGCTGAAGACGCTGGAGGGCGAGATTGCGGGCCTCGAGACGCGCTCGCGCGAGCTGACGACGGCGTGGAGCGCGGAGAAGGACAAGCTGAAGGGCGCGGCCTCTGCGAAGGAGAAGCTGGACAGGGCGTATTCGGACATGGCCGAGGCGCAGCGGCAGGGCGATCTTGCCAAGGCCTCCGAGATCAAGTTCGGGGTCATCCCGCAGCTTGAGAAGCTGATTGCCGAAGTCGAAGCCAAGGGCGACGCCGATGGCGGGCTCGTTTCCGAAGTCGTCCGTCCGGAGCATATCGCGGCGGTCGTCTCGAAATGGACGGGCATCCCGGTCGACAAGATGATGGAGGGCGAGCGCGAGAAGCTGCTGCGCATGGAAGACACGCTGCGCGGGCGGGTCGTCGGCCAGGAGGACGCGCTGCTGGCGGTGTCGAACGCGGTGCGCCGCGCGCGGGCGGGCCTGCAGGATCCGAACCGGCCGATTGGTTCGTTCCTGTTTGTGGGTCCGACGGGCGTTGGCAAGACGGAGCTGACCAAGGCGCTCGCCGAATTCATGTTCGATGATGACACGGCGATCCTCAGGCTCGACATGTCGGAGTTCTCGGAGAAACACTCCGTAGCCAGACTGATCGGCGCACCGCCCGGATATGTCGGATATGATGAAGGCGGTGTGCTGACCGAATCCGTGCGCAGGCGGCCTTACCAGGTCGTGCTGTTCGACGAGGTGGAGAAGGCGCATCCCGACCTCTTCAATACGCTGCTGCAGGTGCTCGATGACGGGCGGCTGACAGACGGGCAGGGCCGCACGGTGGACTTCAAGAACACGATCATCATCATGACCTCGAATCTCGGCGCGGACGCGCTGGCGAGCGGGGAGGAGGGCGATATTTCAGAGGCTGCCCGCGAGCATGTGATGAGCGCGATCCGCCGGCATTTCCGGCCGGAATTCATCAACCGGATCGACGAGATCGTGTTCTTCCGCCGGCTGGGCCGGGGCGAGATCGACCATATCGTCGACATCCAGATGGGCCGGCTGGAGGCGCTCTTGAAGGACCGCAAGATGGTGCTGGAGCTGAGCCTTGAGGCCCGCAACTGGCTGGCGCAGCGCGGCTATGATCCGGTCTATGGCGCGCGGCCGCTGAAGCGGGTGATCCAGAAGGAGCTGCAGGACCCGCTGGCGCGGCTGCTGCTGGAGGGGCGTATCCTCGACGGCGAGACGATCCGGGTTGGCGTTGAGGGCGGGGCGCTGTCGATCAATGGTGTGCCGAATGATTTCGCCAAGGGCCGGGCGGCGCTGAACTAGTCCGTCAGCTGAAGGATGGATAGGAAGGAAGCCCCGGTGCATACGCATCGGGGTTTTCTTTTGTTCGTTCGTGGGCGGCGCTCATTCTTCGGCTTCGCTCATTCTTCGGCTTCGCTCAGGATGAGCTTGGGGGGGTGAGCGGGGTTTACCGGCCGCCGCTGGGGGCGGCGCGGGTGCTGGCGAGGCGGACGGCGGTCTCGCGGCGTTCGGCGCGGGTGGGCGCGCGGGTGAGGGTTTCCTCGGGCTCGGCTTCGGCGTAGGCGGGGATGTCGGCGCCGCGCAGGGTGTCGATCATGTCGCGCTGTTCGGCGAAGGCCTTGAGGATTTCCGCGTCGCGGCTGAGATCGCGGCCAGAGGGAAGGGCGAGCGAGGCCGGGTTCACATAGAAGCCGTTGCGCAGCACTTCGTAATGGAGGTGCGCTCCGGTGGTGGAACCGGAGTCGCCGACATAGCCGATGAGGTCGCCGCGCATGACGGTGCGTCCGGGGGTGAGCTTGGGGGCAAAGCCGGAGAGGTGGGCGTAGACGGTCTCATAGCCGCGTTCATGGCGTATACGGATGAACCAGCCATAGCCTTCGCCCCAGCGCATGTCGGTGACGAGGCCGGAGCCGGCGGCGCGCACGGGCGTGCCGATGGGGGCGCGGAAGTCGATGCCGGCATGGAGCACATAGTCGCCGGTGATCGGGTGGATGCGGTTGCCGAAGCCGGAGGTGATCGGCGCGCCGCGAACCGGATCGCGCGAGAGGAATTCGTCGCCGGCGGCGCCGTGGCGGTCATAGAATTCCGGCAGGCCCGTGTCGGCGGGCGTGAAACGGTACCATGAGCCGGCGGTCACCTCGCCGTTAAAGGCGGCGAAGACGAGATCGCCGGGCTCGAGGATGTTGCCGCGCTCGTCGGCGATCATCTCGACGACAATGTCGAAGCGCTCGCCGGGGCGGCCGCCGCGGGCGAGTTCGGGGTCTTCGGGGTAGAGGGCCGCGAGCATTTCGGCCTGGGCGCGGCTGCCGCCGGCGGCGAGGACGGCCTCGGTGAGGCTGGTGTCGATCTCGCCGGTGAGGCGCTGGAGGACGGTTTCGGTGCGGGCGGTGAGGACGCTGGCCTGGAAGCGGCCATCGGCGCGGCGGCTGGCCATCAGGGTGGATGTGGGGCTGACGCGGGCGCTGACGCCGGTGAGGCGGTCGGCGCCGCCGGGGCCGGGCTCGAACCATGCGGTCAGGGGCGTGCCGGCGCGCAGGCGTTCGCCGCGTGTGGGGGCCGCTTCGCGCAGGGCGGTGGCGGCGGCGGCGGCGTCATGGGGCGCAGCGCCGAGGATTTCGAAGACATCGGCGGCAGAGACCGAGGCGGTCAGGGTGGCCGTGCGGGCGATGGCGGGATTGCCGCCGGTCACGTCGCGGTTGTCGGCGAGGGCGGTGAGCGGGGTCGGGGCAGGTGTTGCCGGATAGGCGCGCACGAAGGCGAAGAGCAGGACGAGGCCGGTGAGGATCGCCACAGCGGCGGCGCGCTCGGCCAGCGGCGAGAGCCCGCCGATACGCTGGACGGCGGCCGCGGCGGGGCCGCTGAAGCGTCCTTTCAGCTTGGCAAGAAGGCGGTGCATACCCGTAGTCTCCTGGCGTCATTCCGGCTTAAACAGCGGTGTCTGGCAGGAAGGAAGCAAGAATGGGACCAGCCTCGCGCTATGGGCGAGGCCGTTCGCAGGATTCTCCCAAGGCGTGTAAATTCAGGGGCTTGCCGGCGGTTCCTGAAGTGCTGCCGCAACCATGGCGCCGGCGCCTGCGAGGCGGAGTGCATCAATCTCGGCCTTGCGCCGCTGGAATTCGGCCAGCATGGCGGGATCCTCGGCCAGTTTGCGGCCCGTGGGCAGGTTCAGGGACATCGGGTTGACGGAGTCGCCATTGACCCAGACTTCGTAATGCAGGTGCGGGCCGGTGGAGGCGCCGGTGGAGCCGACATAGCCGATGACCTGGCCCTGGCTGACGCGCTGGCCGGGCTTCAGGCCGGCGGCATAGCGCGAGAGGTGGGCATAGGCGGTCTCATAGCCGCGCGTGTGGCGGATGCGGATATAGTTGCCATAGCCGCCATTCCAGCTGGCGCGCAGGACCGTGCCGGAGCCTGCGGCGTAGATGGGCGTGCCGGTGGGGGCGGCGAAATCGGTGCCCCGGTGCAGGCGGGTGAAGCCGGAGATGGGGTGGCGGCGGATGCCGAAATTGGAGGAGATGCGGGCGCCGTTGATGGGGGTTTTCATCAGGAAGCGGGTGGCGCTTTCGCCCTTGTCGTCGAAATAGTCGGTCTGACCGTCATCGCTGGGGGTGAAGCGGTAGAAGCCCCGGGTCAGCGCGCGGCCATCGAGGGCAGCGTAGAGCACTTCGCCGTGGCGGACGGGATTGCCGCGCTCATCCTCGAAGGTCTCGAAGAAGATCTCGAACCGGTCGCCGGGATGGATCTGGCGCTGGAAGTCGATGTCATAGGCGAAGGCGGCGGCGAAATCGACGACCTGCTGGTCGCCGGCGCCGAGCT
Source organism: Hyphomonas sp. (assembly GCF_046313735.1). Classification (GTDB taxonomy): domain Bacteria; phylum Pseudomonadota; class Alphaproteobacteria; order Caulobacterales; family Hyphomonadaceae; genus Hyphomonas. The sequence goes on along the minus strand of NZ_JBKBXW010000004.1, from coordinate 99,022 downwards.
TCAAGGCGGTGTTGTAGATCGAGCCTTCGATCTCGGCCGCGATGCGGCGGTAGCTGGGTGTGAGTTTCGCATTCAGCTCGGTTGCGGTCCAGCCGCCATCGAGCTTGCGGGTGACGAGGAGGCTGCGGTCGGTGGTATCGCGCAGGGAGAGCGCGGTCAGGCGGCCATCCTCGACCCAGGTTTCGGCGGCAAGGCCGGGGCGCAGGCGGCGATGGTCGATCATGTCGGTGCGGTAGACGGCCTGAAGGGCGGCGTTCGCCTCGCCCACCGGGGCGCCGAGGCGGGTGACGAGGCCGGTCAGCGTCTCGTTCCGCTCCAGCCGGCCTTCATTGTAGACCGGGTCGGGCGCGTCGATGATGTCGAGGGCGGAGAGGAGGCGGGCCGCCAGCGGCAGGGGCGCGGCCTCGGCGATCTCGGGCTCGGGGTCGGGCGCATTGCCCACGATCATCAGCCCGCCAATGGCGAAGGCCGGGCCGAGCACGGCCAGCACAGCGAGGCTTTTTATCCCGGCAGAAAGGGGCCGGCGGGGGGGCTTGGGATCGGCGGAGTGTACGTCGGTCTCGGTCAAGCTCGGTAATCCTGTCTTCTGACGCCCCCCGGCTTTGGGCCGGCATTGTCCGCAACGCCCTGATTTTGTCACCCTTTCCGATTAAGGATCCGACAACAGGGACTGTCTGGCTTATATGCCGCTTTAGGACTTTATGGCTTAGGTGAAGCAAGAAGCAAGCCGGTCGGACCAGTGAAACCCGTCGACGCCACCGAAATGCGCAGCCTGCAGAAGGGCAGGAAAGCGGGGCCGCTGGTCTGGACCAGACGGTTAATCCTGGGATTCCTGTTTGTCCTGATTGTTTCCATCGTGCTGCTCTGGGTGATGCGCAAGCCGATTGCCGAGCGCGCGCTGCAGGCCTGGTGCGCCGACCGGGACCTGACCTGCGAGGCGAAGTTCACCACGATCAGCGCCGACGGGGCGGTTCTGTCGGGCGTGAGGATCACCTCCGGGCGCAATGTGCCGGCCGAGGCGCAGGAAGTGTCCGCGCGGATTTCCTGGCCGGGGCTGTTCTCGCCGCGCATCGAGGGCATCACGATCGGCGGCCTGGCGATGCGGGGCATGCTGGGTCCCGGGGGCTTGCGGTTCTACGGGCTGGAGCGGCTGGCGGCGCCGGGGACGGGGCAGGCGGGCCCTGCGCCGCCTGTGGAAATCCGTGACGCACGGATATTCCTGGATACGCCGTTCGGGCCGGCGGCGGCGACGCTGAACGTGTCCGGCAAGCTGCCAGAGGCGGCGAGTGCATCGCTGCGGCTCGATCCCGGCCGGCTGTCGCTGGGGCCGGCGCACCTCGCGTTCACCGAGGCGCGGTTTTCGGCGCGGGTGCTGGCCGGGGAGGTGACGGGCGATGTGCGCCTGTCAGCCTCGAGCGCGGCGCTGGGCGGGTATGGGGCGGAAGGCTTCGTGCTGGCGGCTGAGGCGCGGGCGCCGATGTCGCTGGCGGGCGATGGACGGGCGGAATGGTCTGTGCGAGCCGCCGGGCTGACGGCGCCGGAAGCCGAGGTGCGCGGGCTGCGCAGCCGGGGGCAGGCGGGCTTCACGTTGGCGCCGGGCATGGATTTCACCGCGCTGGGCGAGGCGCTGACACTGCTGGTGATGCAGGCCGAAGCCGACAGCGCGGCGGTGGGCGATTGGACGGCCGGGCGGATCGAGGCGGGCGCAGACCTTGAGATGCGCGGCGGCGCGCTGGCCGGGCCGGTGAGCGCCGAGGTGCAGGCTGTGGACGGGCCGCAGGCGCGGGCGGGCAGCCTGCGGCTGGCGGGCGATGCGATCCGTCGCGGCGATGGCGGGGTGACGTTTGAAGGCGGGGCGCAGGCGGTGAATGCCGGTCTTGCGCCAGAGGTTCTGGCGCCGGTGCAGGCGGCGCTGCGCCTGCCGGAGCCGCTGGACGCGCATGGCGCGGCGCTGAGCCGGGCGCTGGGCGCTGCGGCGGCGGATTTTGACGCGGCCTTCGGCCTTGCCCTGCGCTATGGCCCGGACGGGCTGGCCATCCGGTCCGAAGGCCCGGCGGGGCTCGCCGCATCCTCCGGGCTGCGGCTGGATGTGGATGTGGCGGACACCGCGGCCTGGCTGGCGGTTGCCGGCGGCGAGGTGCTGCTGACGGGCGCGGCGCGGATGGCGGGCGGCGGGGCGCCTTCGGTGAGCGCGGAGATCGGCCTCGGCCGGATCAGCGGCGGGGCGGTGACGCTGGAGCGTTCGAGCCTGGCGCTGAGCCCATGGACGGCTGGCGGGCGCACGGTCAGCGCCGGGGTGACGGGGCTGGCCTTCCGGGGGGGCGGGGAAGAGGTCGAGGTGTCGGGAACAGGCGAGGCGACGTTCACCGGCGCCTTTGCCGGGTTTGACCTGACGCGGACGCGGATGTCGGGCGGCCTCGATGCAGCGATGGATGAGACCGGCTGGCGGGTGCAGGCTATGGGCGCGCCGTGCCTGGCGCTGAGCTCTGCCGGTATTGCGCTGGGCGCGGTGAGCGTGCCGCAGGCGGCGTTTGATGTCTGCCCTGTGGACGGGCGGTTCATCCGGCAGGGCGGACCGCCGGGCGGGGCGGCGCGGCTGGGGGATGTGCGCTTCCCGATCCGGTTTGATGGCGGGTCCGGTGATGTGGCGCTGAGCGGGGCGCGGGCGGACTGGACGCTGCAGCAGGGCTTCGGGCTGACGCTGCGGGCGGAAGCGGTGGCGCTGCCGGTGGAGCTTGGCGAGAACACGCTGGTGATCGACGGGGCGGCGCCGGAAATCCGGGTGCGCACGGCGGCAGGGGGCGGGCCGGTGCAGATTGCGGCGGCGCTGGCGAAGACTGAATTTGGCGGCACGCTGATCCCGGCAAAGGTCGAGGCGGCGGGCTTCGGCTTTGATGGGGTGAGCGCGCCGGACGGGATGGCGGGCGCAGTGCGGGCCGGGGGCGTGCGGATTTCCGATCCGGCGCCGAGTGATCCGCTGTACCAGCCAGTGATGGGGGATTTTGCGGGCCGGCTGGACGGACGGCGCCTGGTGATGGCCGGGCCGATGCGCAATGAGGCCGCCGGCTTTGCGCTGGCGCGGGCGGAGACCGATCTCGACATTTTCGAGCTGACGGGCACGGCGCGCGTGGTGGGCGAGCCGCTGGTGTTCCGCCCCGGCGGCGTGCAGCCGGCGATGATCTCGCAGCGCCTTGTCGGCCTGTTCACCAATGCCGAGGGGCGGTTCAGCGGCGCGGCGGATTTCACCATCGCGCGCGGGCAGATCGAGGCCACGGCAGACCTGGCGCTGGACGGGTTCGGCTTCCAGACGACGCGGCTGGGCCGGGTGAGCGGGGTGTCTGGAACCGTGCGGTTCAGCGACCTGATGGGGCTGACGACCGCGCCGGGGCAGGAGGTGCGCATCGGCTCGGTCGATCCGGGCGTGGCGTTCACCGATGGACGGATCGTGTTTGCCTTCGAGGGCGGGGAGACGCTGAAGCTGGACGAAGTGCGGTTCCCGTTTGCGGGGGGCGACTTGTCCCTCGCGCCGCTGGAATGGAAGCTGGGGGGCGCGCCGGAACGGGTGTCGGTGGCGGCCTCGCGGCTCGACCTGACGCAGCTGATCGAGGCGCTGAAGCTGCCGGATACGCGCGCGGAGGGCACGGTGAGCGGGGCGTTCCCGATTGCGTTCACGCCGACCTCTGTGGTGGTGGAGGACGCGCGGCTGAAGGCGGACGCCGGCGGCGGGCGGCTTGCCTATACCGGGGCGGCGATGGAGGCGGCGGCGGACGCCGATCCGGTGGCGAGCATGGCGTTCAATGCGCTGCGTGACCTGGAATTCTCGATCCTGGAAATTGGCCTGTCGGGCGATCTTGCCGGGCAGATGCGGGCCGAGATGCAGATTGCGGGCAGGAATGTGCGGCCTGTGCCGGTTACGCGGACGATGACGATGCCGCCGGGGCAGGCGTTTGAATTCGCGATGGGGTTCAACCTGCCGCTGGGCCAGCTGATCAGCCAGGGGCTGCAGCTGGCGGATGCGCGCACGGTGCTGGAGGTGGTGACCGATCTCGACACCGATGGCGGGCGCCTGCCGCAGCCCTGATTGCGCCTGAATGCGGGGCAACAGCGCGGTTGATTGACGTTAAGGCGCAGCATGTCATGGTGGCGCCAGATCACAGGAGCCCGACCCGATGAGGATGACCCCAGCCTTGCTTGCCGCCGCCATGATTGGCGTGGCCGCCTGCACGCACACCGTGCGTCTGGAGCCGTCGGACAAGCCGTTCAAGATCGACCTGAACGTGAATATCACCCAGGAGCTGCGCATCACGCTGGAGCGTGAAGTGAGCGAGCTCATTGCCAACAATCCAGACCTGTTCTGATCAGATCCAGCGAAGTTTTCCGGAGACACTCCCATGACCTTTCTTCGCACCCTTTTCCTGAGCCTCATCCTGGTGCTCGGCGCGGTTGCTGCTGCGCAGGGCCAGGGCCGGGGCGACCCGCAGATCGAGGCGGCCCGCGCCTCCGGCGTGATCGGTGAGCGCATCGACGGTTATCTGGGCATCGTGACCAGCGCCGATGCCGAGATCACGCGCAAGGTGCAGGACATCAACAACCGCCGCCGGGCGCTGTATGAGCAGACCGCGCGCGAGACGGGCGGCACGGTGCAGCAGGTGGCGCGCGTGGCCGGTGAGCGGCAGCTGGCCGACCGGGTGCAGTCCGGCGAGTTCTTCATGGACGAGAGCGGCACCTGGCAGCGCAAGCCCTGAGCGGGCGTCCCCGCGCCTTCCCGAAACGCCCAGAGACACCTCACCGCATACCCCCGGGTGTGCGGTGAGCCTATGTCGTGCCCATGTCCCGCAGCCTGATCCTGTGGATTGTTGCCGCCTTTGCCGCGCTGGGCGTGTTGCTGGCCGTGCTGATGCGCGGCTGGATGGGGCCGGAGATGGGCGTCAGCGGGCATGGCATGTTCGCCTTCATCATCGGCGCGGTGCTGACGCTGGCAGTGTCGATGGGGCTGTTCCTGCTGGTTTTCCACAGCGCGCGGCACGGCCATGACGACATCGACCCGCCGCCCGGAAGCTGAGCGCTTCACAGCCGTTACCAGACTGTCACGCCTCTCGCATTGACACACTCCGCGGCGCACCCGATTCTGTCGCCAGCTGAGATTGTCCCGGGCTGAACCAGATGAAACTCGAACCTGCGCGTTTTGCCGCGTATATCGCCGCACGCCTCTGCCATGACATCGTGTCGCCGGCGGCAACGATGTCGCTGTCGCTGGAGATGCTGGACAGTCCGGGGAGCGCCGAGGAGAAGGAGCATTGCGAGAAATCCCTGCGCGAGGGCGCGCATGGGGTGGCCGCGACGCTGCAATTCCTGCGCTATGCCTTCGGCTCGATGGGCCTGCAGGGCGGCACGGCGGATGTGCACCAGTTCCGCAAGCTGACGGACGAGTATGTGCGCTTCCAGAAGCCGAGCCTGGAATGGGACATCACCGCAACGGAGCTGGGCTTTGGCCATGCGCGGCTGATCATGAACATGGTGATGGTGGCGCTGACCGCGACCGCGCGGGGCGGGGTGATCACCATTCGCGTGCGCGACGAAGGCGCGATGAAGACCGTGACGCTGACCTGCAAGGGCGACCGGGTGAACCTGAAGGAAGAGGTGGCCAAGGCCCTGCGCGGGGAAGAGCCCGAAGGCGGCTGGCGGCCGGAAAATATCCAGCCGCTGTTCACCAAGATCACCTGCGATGAGCTGGGCGGCACGCTGCAAGCGCGGCAGGGGCCGGAAGGCGTCGTGATCATGGCCACCGGGCTGAAACCCCAGGTTTGAAACCGTTGAACTGATTACCGCGCGCTCAAGGTTTGTTAACGGGTGTCGGGCACGGATGATACCGCAAGCCAGAATTTGCGGAGCGGAGCCAGAAGCCCGATGCGGACCTGCCTGATCGTTGATGATTCCCGTGTCGTGCGGAAAGTGGCCTCGCGCATCGTGCGCGACCTGGGCTTCTCCGTGACCGAGGCTGGCGACGGGGCCGAAGCCCTGCGCATGTGCCGCGAGGCGATGCCGGACGCTGTGCTGCTGGACTGGAACATGCCGACGATGAACGGCATCGACTTCCTGCGCGCCCTGCGCCGGGAAGAGGGCGGCAAGGTGCCCCGCGTGGTGTTCTGCTCGATCGAGAACGACCCCGAACATATCAGCGAAGCCTTGCGCGCCGGGGCGGACGAATTCATCATGAAACCGTTCGATGCCGACATCCTGGAAAGCAAATTCGCCGAAGTCGGCCTGATCTGAAGACTTTCTTAAGAAAACCGGCTGAGATCGTAACCTTTGAGGCGCTGCGCGCGCCTTGCGGCGGAGAGGCCATGCAGGAGACCGTTTTCCATGCCCTCGCAGACCTGGCGCTGAAAAGCACCGGGCAGGCGATCCCGCTGTCGCGCGCATACCTGATGGAGGCGCGCCTTGCGCCTATCGCGCGGCGGGAAGGGTTTGGATCGCTGGCCGATCTCGTCCACTGCCTGGAGGCGCGCCAGAACCCGGTGTTCCGCACCGAAGTGGCCGCGGCGCTCCTGACCCATGAGACGAGCTTTTTCCGCGAGCGGGCGGTGTATGACACGGTGATCGACACGGTGATGCCGGAGCGCTTGTCAGCGCCGGGCGCCTCGGCGCGGCTGCGCGTCTGGTGCGCGGGCGGCAGCACGGGGCAGGAGGCCTATTCGCTGGCGATGATGCTGGAGGATGAGCCCTCGGCGCTCTTGCGCGCGGCGCGGATCGAGATTGTCTCCACCGATTTCTGCAAGGCCTCGACCGAGCGGGCGCGGGCAGGCGTCTATAATCACTACGAAATCCAGAAGGGGCTTTCGATCCGCCGGCTGATCAAGCATTTCGGGCGGCTGGAGAGCGGCGACTGGCAGGCCTCCGACGCGCTGAAAGGCCGTGTGGGCTTCCGCCAGCACAATCTGATGGAGAGCGCGGGCGGGCTCGGCCAGTTCGATGTGATCTTCTGCCGGCATGTATTGTCCGGCATGGCGCGCTCGGCGCGGGTGCGGGTGGCCGAAGTGCTGGCCGCGCAGATGGCGCCGGGGGCGGTGATCCTGCTGGGCGAGGGTGAGAGCTTCCAGGGGCTGACCGACCTGCTCGAGCCGGCCGGCGATATCCGCCAGGGCTGGGTCGCGGCAGGGACGGCGAACCGGCGCGCTGCCTGATTTATCTGCATTTTTTCCTGGAAGCAGCACGGCATGGCTGGCTTGCTGTTGCAATGCAGCATGAGTCGCGTAAAGCGGCCTCATTCCCACAGGCCTGAAGCATCGGATTCCCCTTCATGACCAAGTCAGACTTTGCGGCGTTTGCCGAGCGCATAGGCGCGGCGCGATGGGCGGGAAAAGACGTTGTGCCGGCATCTATCGGCGGGGTTCGCACTGAATTGCTGGCCGGCCTGACGGTCGCGCTGGCGCTGGTGCCGGAGGCTGTTGCCTTTGCCTTCGTGGCGGGGGTGCCGCCGCTGGCAGGCCTCTATGCCGCGTTCATCGTTTGCCTGATTACGGCGGTATTCGGGGGGCGCCCCGGCATGATCTCCGGCGCGACCGGGGCGCTGGCGGTGGTGGCGGTCGGCCTGGTGCATGATCCGCGTGTGGGCGATATGGGGCCGCAATACCTGTTTGCCGCGGTTGTGCTGATGGGCGTGATGCAACTCGGCGCGGGGGTGTTCCGGCTCGGCAAGTTCATCCGGCTGGTGCCGACGCCGGTGATGCTGGGCTTTGTGAACGGGCTCGCCATCGTGATTTTCCTGGCCCAGCTGGGCCAGTTCCAGGTGCCGGGCACGGCCGAGCAGGGCGGTCATGGCCTGCCGGACGGGGAGTGGCTCAGCGGCTGGCCGCTGGCTCAGATGCTGGCACTGACCGGCCTGACGATGCTGATCATCTGGCTGCTGCCGAAAGCGACCAAGGCCATTCCGGCGCCGCTGGCCGGTATCGGAGTGGTCGCGGCGCTTGTCATCGGCTTCGGCCTCGACACGCCGAATGTGGGGGACACGGCGTCGGTGCAGGGCGGCCTGCCGGCATTCTCCGTGCCGATGGTGCCGATGACGCTGGAAACGCTTGGCATCATCTTTCCGTATGCGTTCATCATGGCTTCGGTTGGCCTGATCGAGAGCCTGCTGACATTGAACCTTGTCGGCGAGATCACCGGCCGGCGCGGCGGTGCCTCGCAGGAATGCCTCGCCCAGGGCGGGGCCAATGTGTTGACCGGCTTCTTCGGCGGCATGGGCGGCTGCGCGATGATCGGCCAGTCGATGATCAATGTGAAATCCGGCGGGCGCACGCGCCTTTCCGGCACCACGGCGGCGCTGCTGCTGCTGTTCTTCATCCTCGCCGGCTCCGCCCTGATCGAGATGATCCCGCTGGCGGCGCTGGCGGGCGTGATGTTCATGGTCGTGATCGGCACCTTCGCCTGGCAGTCGCTGCGCATCATGCGGCGCATTCCGCGCATGGATGCCTTCGTCATCATCCTGGTGACCGCGGCAACCGTGGCCTATGACCTGGCCACCGCCGTGCTGATTGGCGTGATCGTCTCGGCGCTCGCCTATGCCTGGAACAATGCGAAGCGCATCCATGTCATCGAGCGCGACAGCATCCGGGAGCCGGGCGCGCATGTCTATGAGATCGAAGGCCCGCTTTTCTTTGGCTCGACGGATGGGTTTGCCGAACTTTTCCATCCTGAAACCGACCCCGATGTCGTGATCGTGGATTTCCGCCGCTCGCGGGTTGTCGATCAGTCCGCTTTGCAGGCGATTGAAGACCTTGCCGCCCGGTATGAGGCCGTGGGCAAGACGCTGCGCCTGCGCCATCTCTCGCCGGACTGTCACCGCCTCCTGAAAAAGGCGGGGCAGCTTGTCGTCGAGCAGGATGACGACCCGGATTATGGCCTTGCGGTGGATTACAATGTCCGCACCGGGATCTTTGCGGGCGCACATTGAGGGCTCGATTCGGCCTCGAACTTCGCTTATATGCCGGTCTCCTGTAGCTGCTTCGGGCCTTGAACCCGGTGGGAGTGTGAGATGAGTGATCGGGCGCTGTGGCCTCGCGGCCGCGTGAATTCCCTTGGATTTGCAAAGGCGCCGGGCGAGACCCGGGTGGTCGCCGCGATGTCGGGCGGGGTGGATTCCTCCGTGGTCGCCGCGATGCTGAAGGCCGAGGGCTATGACGTGATCGGCATCACGCTGCAGCTCTATGATCATGGCGCGGCGATCGAGAAGAAGGGCGCGTGCTGCGCCGGGCAGGACATCCATGATGCGCGCAATGTGGCCGACCGGATCGGCATTCCGCATTATGTGCTCGATTATGAGAGCCGGTTCCGCGAGCAGGTGATGGAGGATTTCGCCGACACCTACCTGTCGGGCGCGACGCCCATTCCGTGCATCCGCTGTAACCAGACCGTGAAGTTTGCAGACCTCCTGCGCACCGCAAAAGATCTGGGGGCGGATTGTCTGGCGACGGGGCATTACATCCGCCGCGTGGACGGGCCGGACGGGCCGGAGCTGCACCGCGCGCGGGATGCGGGACGCGACCAGTCCTATTTCCTGTTCGCAACGACGCGCGAGCAGCTGGATTTCCTGCGCTTTCCGCTCGGAGACCTTCCGAAGGCGGAGGTTCGCGCGCTGGCGGAGTCGTTCGGGCTGGAGGTCGCGGCAAAGCCTGACAGCCAGGATATCTGCTTCGTGCCGGAAGGCTCGTATGCCAAGGTGGTCGAGAAGCTGCGCCCGGGATCGGGACGCGGGGGCGAGATCGTGCATCTTGATGGCCGCGTGCTGGGGGCGCATGAGGGCGTGATCCATTACACCATCGGCCAGCGGCGCGGGCTTGGCGTGGCAACGGGCGAGCCTTTGTTCGTGGTCAAGATCGACGCGCCGCAGCGCCGGGTGATCGTGGGCCCGCGCGAGGCGCTGATGACGCGCGGGCTGCTGCTGGAGGAGCTGAACTGGCTGGGCAGCGGGCGCCTTGAGGACGCAGCGGCAGCGGGCATGGCTGTGCTCGTCCGCGTACGGTCGACAAGGGAGCCGGTGGCCGCGCGGCTGGGCTTCGAGGACGGCGTGCCGGCGATCTTTTTCGATGTGCCGGAAGAGGGCGTCGCGCGCGGTCAGGCGGCGGTGCTCTATGATGCGGGCGGCAGCAGCCGCATCCTCGGCGGGGGGTTCATTGCCCGCACACTGCCGGCGGATGAGCGCGTGGTGGCGGCTTAGGTGCTGTTTGCAGAGAGCGTTCGTCACGCCCGATGCGCATGAGCGCATCTGGGCGCCCATCTCCTGAGCTATTGCCGGAGCACGCTCGGGGGCGTGGGGAGATGGGCTCTCAGACCGGCTCCGCCGGTCGAGAGTGACGTACACGGATGGGTTTCGGTGCTGGGGCCGCTGGGTCCCGGATAAGCGCTGCGCGCTTTCCGGGATGACGGGGGAGGGGTGGGCGACTATTCCAGCCAGTCGGGGGCGGTGAAGCCGGTGCCGAAATCGGGGGCGGGGTGGCGCTCCAGCAATTTGGTCACGATCAGGTCGGCGACGCGGTCTGCTTCGCGCAAGGGTTCGTACGTCCACTGATCGAGCGTGCCGGTGAACCAGCGGGCGGCGCCGCGTTTCAGGAGGCCGTCATAGAGGCGGTTGAACTTTTCCGACTGGCCTTCGAGGCGGGCGATGTGGACGGGCAGGCCGTGCCAGGCGGCTTCTGACAGCATGTTGGCGCTGTCTTCGGTAACGATGGCGGCCTGTGAGAAAATGAGCCAGGCAAGGTAGGGGTTGGGCCCGTCCTGCGGGCCGGCCCAGAAGAGGGCGCCGGTGTCGCCTGCGAATTTGCGGAAGCGGGCAGCGATGGGCACGGGCGTGCGCCGGGACGCTGTGATGCGCAGGCGCCAGCCGGCAGCGGCAAGCGCGCGCAGCTGGCCTTCGAGGCGCGTGGCGGCGGCTTCGGTGAAGGTGTGGACCCGGGAGTCGCCGCCGAGGATGACGAGGGCCGCGCGGCCCGGTTCATCCGCCAGCGGAGCAAAGGCCTGGGCAGCATCCTCCAGCATTTCGGGCGCGAAATGCGCAGCCGAGCCGACGGTGCGCACGACATTCGGGCCGCTGACGGGGTCATGTTCGGGCACGACCAGCAGGTCGAAATTCGACGGATCGACGCGGGGGTCGAGGATCTGGATGGTGAAGGTCTTCCCGCCGGAGGCTTCGCGGACATATTTCGTCAGCGCGGCCGAGCGGCGCCCGGCGGCGATCCAGACGGTGGGCCAGGGCGGCTGAAGCTCCGCCCGCTGAGCTTGCGGAAGGGATTTCAGCGGGGCGGGCCAGCGGTCTGCCGGCAGCCAGAGCCAGGGCGCGCGGGGGGTGAGGGTGAGGGGTGCCTCGCGGTGACCCTCGCCCGGGATGTGCGCAATCTTCATCCAGCGGGAGGTGGCGCCAAGCGCCTGGGCCAGCGCCCGCGCCTGCGCGGCATTGCCGGCGCGGCCATCGGACACCGCCCAGACTGAAGGCCCGAGCGTGCCCATTGGCCTGTCCCCGTTTACTTGTAGACGACCTTGGAGACTTCGTAGGCACGCGCGCCGGCGGGGGCGGCGACCTCGGCCTCGTCGCCTTCTTCCTTGCCGATCAGGGCGCGGGCGATGGGCGAGGTGATCGAGATCTTGCCGGCTTTCACATCGGCTTCGTCCTCACCCACGATCTTGTAGGTGAAGGTTTCCTCCGTATCGACATCAATGATCGTGACGGTGGCGCCGAAGCGGATCTTCGTGCCGGAGAGCTTGGAGATGTCGATAATGTCAGCGCGTGCGAGCTTGTCGTCGAGCTCGCTGATGCGGCCTTCGATGAAGCTCTGCTTCTCCTTGGCGGCATGGTATTCGGCATTCTCCGACAGGTCGCCATGCGAGCGCGCCTCGGAGATCGCCGCGATAATGCTCGGACGCTCCACGGACTTCAGCACCTTCAGTTCGGCCTGAAGCGCGGCATGGCCTTCGGCAGTCATCGGAATGCGTTCCATCGTGAGGTTTCCTCATCTCAAAGCGGCAAAAAACGTTGTCGCAAAAATCAAGGGCGTCAAGTGGTGCCCCGTCAGGCGCTTTGCAAGGCGCGGACGGAGATTTCCTGTGATTTGAGGCTGGCGATGGCTTTTACAGCGGCCAGAGAGGCTGAAAGCGTTGTAAAATAGGGTATTTTGCGCGCAACGGCCGTGCGCCGGATGGAGCCGGAATCGGCGAGGGAGGCGGCGCCCTCGGTCGTGTTCATGACCAGCTGGACATCGCCATTGATCATCGCATCGACAATGTGGGGCTGGCCTTCGAGCACCTTGTTGACCCGCCCGACGGGGATGCCGTGGCTTTCCAGATGGGCGGCGGTGCCGGAGGTGGCGAGGATCGAGAAGCCGAGATCGACGAGGCCGCGGGCGGCTTCGACGGCGCCGGCCTTGTCGCCGTCGCGCACCGAGATGAAGACCGTGCCTTCGGAAGGCAGGCGCACGCCGCCGCCGAGCTGGCTCTTGAGGAAGGCCATGCCGAAATCATCGTCCCAGCCCATGACTTCGCCGGTGGAGCGCATTTCCGGGCCAAGCTGGGGGTCGACCCCGGGGAAGCGGGCGAAGGGGAAGACGGCTTCCTTGATGGCGATGCGGCGCGGATGGGCGCGGGAGAGGTCGAAGGCGGTGAGCGGCTCGCCGGCCATGACCTTGGCGGCAATGGCGGCGATGGGTGTGCCGGTGGCCTTGGCCACGAAAGGCACGGTGCGGCTGGCGCGGGGATTGGCTTCGAGGACGTAGATGTCCTCGCCCTTCACCGCGAACTGGATATTGATCAGGCCCCGGACATTCAGCGCACGGGCGATGGCGGCGGTCTGGTCTGCGAGGCGCTGCTGCAGCGCGGGCGAGAGGGTGAAGGGCGGCAGGGCGCAGGCGGAGTCGCCTGAATGGACGCCGGCTTCCTCGATATGCTCCATGATGCCGGCGACATGCACGCGTTCGCCGTCGCAGATGGCATCGACATCGACTTCGATGGCGTCGGAGAGGTAGCGGTCGATGAAGAGCGAGGCGTCGCCCGAGACCTGCAGGGCCTCGGCGGCGAATTTGGCGAGGTCGTCATCATTGCGGGCGATTTCCATGGCGCGCCCGCCAAGGACGAAGGAGGGGCGCAGCATGACCGGATAGCCGATCTCATGGGCTTTCACGCGGGCTTCGTCCACGCTGCGCGCGGTGCGCGACGGCGCCTGGGCGATGCCGAGCCGGTCGAGCAGGGCGGCGAATTGTTCGCGGTCTTCGGCAAGGTCAATCGAATGCGGGCTGGTGCCGAGGATCGGGATACTGTGCTCGAACAGCGGGCCGGCGAGTTTCAGCGGCGTCTGGCCGCCGAACTGGACGATGACGCCGAGAAGTTCGCCTGCGGACTGTTCCTTGTGCATGATCTCGAGCGTGTGCTCGATGGTCAGCGGTTCGAAATAGAGGCGGTCGGAGGTATCATAGTCCGTGGACACCGTTTCCGGGTTGCAGTTGACCATGATGGATTCGATGCCGAGGTCTTCCATCGCGAAGGCGGCATGGCAGCAGCAATAGTCGAACTCGATGCCCTGGCCGATCCGGTTGGGGCCGCCGCCGAGGATGATGGCTTTCTTGCGGGCGGTGGGCGCGGATTCGCACTCCGGCGCGGGATTGCCGAAAGGGGCGTGTTCGTAGGTGGAGTAGAGGTAGGGTGTCTTTGCAGCGAATTCGGCGGCGCAGGTGTCGATGCGCTTGTAGACCGGGCGCACGCCCATTGTCTGGCGCAGGCCCCGGATCCAGCCTTCGGTATGGCCTGTCAGCTCGCCGAGGCGCTTGTCGGAGAAGCCCTTGGCCTTAAGGGCGGTCATCTCGGCGGGTGTCTGCGGCAAGCCGTTGGCGAGGACGCCTGCTTCGGTGGCGACGATGTCCTCGATCTGGCGGAGGAACCACGGGTCGAAGGAGGTGACGGCCTGCACGTCCTCGACGCTGAGGCCCATGCGGAAGGCCTGGGCGATCACGCGCAGCCGGTCGGGCGACTGGATGCCGAGCGCCTGGCGCAGGGCGCTTTCATCCTCGAAGGGCATGTCGTTGAGGCCGGAGAGGCCGGTTTCGAGCGAGCAGAGGGCTTTCTGCAGGCTCTCCTGGAAGGAGCGGCCAATGGCCATGGCCTCGCCGACGGATTTCATCGCGGTCGTCAGGACGGGGTCTGCGCCCTTGTATTTCTCGAAGGCGAAGCGGGGGATCTTGGTGACGACATAGTCAATTGTCGGCTCGAAGGAGGCGGGCGTTGCGCCGGTGATGTCATTGTCGAGCTCGTCGAGGGTGTAGCCGATCGCGAGGCGCGCGGCGACCTTGGCGATCGGGAAGCCGGTGGCCTTGGAGGCGAGGGCGGAGGAGCGCGAGACGCGCGGGTTCATCTCGATGACGACGAGGCGGCCATCTTTCGGATTGACGGCGAACTGGACGTTGGAGCCGCCGGTCTCGACGCCGATCTCGCGCAGCACCGCGATCGAGGCGTTGCGCATGACCTGGTATTCCTTGTCGGTCAGCGTCAGGGCCGGGGCGACGGTGATCGAGTCGCCTGTGTGCACGCCCATCGGATCGATATTCTCGATGGAGCAGATGATGATGCAATTGTCCGCCTTGTCGCGGACGACCTCCATTTCGTATTCCTTCCAGCCGAGCAGGCTTTCATCGATCAGGATCTGGGCGGTCGGCGAGGCGGCGAGGCCGGAGCGGCAGATTTCCTCGTATTCCTCGACATTGTAGGCGATGCCGCCGCCGGTGCCGCCGAGGGTGAAGGCCGGGCGGATGATGGCGGGCAGGCCGACGGTTTCCAGCGCGTCCATCGCCATGCGCAGGCCCGCGAGCCGGTCATAGCGGCGCGGCTTGCCGGGCTCGGCGGGCAGCTCCGGTGAGGCGATGATGGCGGCGCGGGGGTTTTCGAGGCCGAGCCGGTCCATTGCCTCGCGGAAGAGCTTGCGGTCTTCGGCCATCTCGATGGCTTCGGCCTTGGCACCGATCAGCTCGACGCCGTATTTTTCCAGGATGCCGGCATAATGCAGGTCGAGCGCGCAGTTGAGCGCGGTCTGGCCGCCCATGGTGGGCAGCAGCGCGTCGGGGCGTTCGGCGGCGATGATTCTCTCGACGATCTCCGGCAGGATCGGCTCGATATAGGTCGCATCCGCCAGCTCCGGATCGGTCATGATCGTTGCCGGGTTCGAGTTGACGAGGATGACACGGTAGCCTTCGGCCTTGAGGGCTTTCACCGCCTGGACGCCGGAATAATCGAACTCGCAGGCCTGGCCGATGATGATGGGGCCGGCGCCAATGACGAGGATGGAAGAGATGTCGGTGCGCTTCGGCATGGGGGGCTCTCTCTCCTCGCGGTCAAACGGCTGCCCGATAGCAGGGAGTCGGGCGCCGGGGCAAGGCGGAAGCTGTATGCCGGGCCCCCGGATCAGGGGGAGGCGGGGCAACCGGGTGCATGTTACCCCAAAAGGCAGGAGGAACGCACCATGCCGAGAGCCCTGGCAGCCGCATCCGTCGCATCCGCCGCAGGCCTGACCCTGCTGATCACCGGCTGCGCCACGGACCTCGCGCAGGGATACCGCTCCACACCCGATTACCCGGCCTATGCCTCTGCGACATGTCCGGGGGTGGCTGCCGATCAGGCGATGAACCGGGCGGCTGAACGCTATGTGGAGCGCAAGACCGGGATGGATGTGCGCGGCCTCGGCCCGTCGGCGCGGGATGTGCGGGGCGGGCTCTTGATGGCGCTGGTGTTCGCGGTGGCCGAGGAGCGGCCTGTGGACGCGCGCGATGTCTGCGGCGGGATCGCGGCGGCGCAGTCCTCGGCCAACCGGCGGCGGCGGTGAGATAGGTTTCAGGCGAGAGGGACACGAAATGAAATGGATGATGATGAGCGCTGCGGCGCTGGCGCTGGCAGCCTGCGGGGATCATGCGCGCGATTGTGCGCCGGCTGCAGCACCGGCCGTGCAGGCCGAGGCGACGGCGCAGCCGAACCTGTTCCTGCTCTATACCCTCGCTGAGGGGGTGAGCCCCGCGGATTTCGAGCGCTGGGTGGTGGAGACCGATTACCCGGCGATGCGGGGCCTTGCGCGGGTGCAGGATTTCCGGACCTGGCGGGCCGAGCGGCTGCTGATCGGTGAGGGCAGTTCGGGCGTCGCCTATATCGAGGCCTTCACGATTCCCGATCTCGACGGCTTCATCGCCGAGGATATGGCCGGAGAGACGGTGCAGTCGATCATGGGCCAGTTCATGGGCTTTGTGGAGGCGCCGCAATTCATCATCGCCTCCGAGGTGAAGTGAGCGGCAAGGGGCTGGAAGGCGGGGTCGAACTCCGCCAGATTGCCCCGAGGGACGAAGACAGAGGGACGCGTATGGCACGCTTGAAACGGCTGGTGGCGGCGCTGCTGGGCGCGATGGTTGTGGCGGCAGGCAGCGCTGCGGCAGAGGATTGCGCAGGCGCGCGCACCGAGGCGCTGGGGGTGAGCGTGCGGCCGGTGACGACCGGCGCCGAATTGCAGGCGGCCTTTACGGATATGGATGCGCTGGTGGACCGCTGCCCGGAGGATGCCTGGCTCAATGCACTGGGCGCGGCGATGGATTTCCGGGTCTATTCGACGATCATGAATGCCAACAACAACCAGATGAACCAGCAATCGTTCGACGTTCTCAATCGCGCCTTCTACCGATCAAACCGGTATGGGGAGGCGCCAGCCGAAGCGCGCCCCGAAGTGGCGGGGGTCCAGACCCCGCACGGCCGGGCTGGGCTGAGCCATGATGCAGCCAGGGGCGTGCGGCGGGAAATCATGACCGTGTTCCTGGCGATGGCGCGAGCAGGGCATATGCATCCCTACCTAAAGGTTGAAGAGCCCCTGACCTGCCATGTATGGCTCAGGACGGACGTGCAGACAATCGGCTATCAGGTACAGTCGCGCACGGACCTTGGGCTGATGCCCTTCATAGATGCGGCGGCCGAGACCTGCCGGGACAATCAGGAGGGGTGGCTGCGAACGCCGCTGGCGGTGGCGGCGCAGGCGCATCTGCGCCTCGTGCAGAAGGGGGCGATCACCGATCCGGCGGCTGTCGGCGAGGCGCTGCTGAAGGCAAGGGACTACCGTGACGCCTATCTGGCGACGGAGGGGTTCGACGCCTTTTATTCAAAGTTCGACGCCGGCCAGCTCGACGGGGAGCTGCGCAAGCACGGGGTTGACCCGATGGCGGGTCGGCTGGCGCGGGAGCTGTGGTTCCGGCCGGAGCATCTGGGCAGTGAGATCATGCAATTCTCCGTCGCCTATGCGCTGAGCGAGGCCTGGGCGGAGCTTGCGGCGAAGATGCAGACCGAGGGCCTCGGCTAT
Source organism: Hyphomonas sp. (assembly GCF_046313735.1). Classification (GTDB taxonomy): domain Bacteria; phylum Pseudomonadota; class Alphaproteobacteria; order Caulobacterales; family Hyphomonadaceae; genus Hyphomonas. The sequence continues at coordinate 81,666 of NZ_JBKBXW010000004.1, read as the reverse complement.
ACGGCGGCCGATGCGGCGTACACGCGCTTCGCGAATGAGGTGCTTGCCGAGGGACGCGCCGCGGGGCAGGAGGAACAGACCAAGGCGGCGCTGCGCAACGCGCTCACCGATGTGCAGACAAACCGGGTGCGGGCGCCGGCCATCGCGGGGCACGAGCCGCCACGGGCGGTTATCTATACGGCGCTGATGAACGCGTTTGCGGCTGCGCCGGCACCAGTAGGCGGGAACTGAGATGATCCGTAAGCTGATGCATGGCCTGCTTGGCGGATTCGGTGCGCTGGTGATCATGGCGGGCAGCGCGTCGGCGGAGGATTGCACCGGCAGCCTGCGCGCCGAGGCGCTGGGGGTCAGCATCCGCCCGCTCCGGACGGGCACGGACATGCAGGCGGCGCTCAGCGATATGGACGGCCATGTCGCGCGCTGCCCGCAGGATCCGTGGATCAATGCGCTGGGCGCCGAGATGGACCTGCGGGTTCATCGGCAGCTTGTTGCCGGGAACAACAACCAGATCAACCAGCAGGCATTCGACTTTCTCCAGCGCGCCTTTGTGCGCTCCAATATCTACCGGGAGGCGGAGGCCGAGGCGCGGCGGGATGTGCTGGGGATCCAGACGCCGCATGGGCGGGGCGACCTGAAGTATGAGGTCGCTGCGCGCACGCGGGCGAGCCTCATCGAGGTATTCATGCAGCTTGCCCGGGCGGGGCAGGTGCATCCCTACCTGAAAGCCGAGACACCTATGACCTGTACCGGCTGGATCATGTCGGACACGCAGACGATCAGCCGTGGGATGGAGACCGCGGCGGACCTTGTGTTCCGGCCGTTCATGGATGCGGCGGCGGAGGCCTGCCGGGGAGGGTCGCAGACCTGGGACCGCCTGCCGCTGGCGGTGGCGGCCAAGGCGTATACGGAGCTTGTCACCAAGGAGGCGGTGACCGACCCTGATACTGTGCGCGAGTTGCTGCTGAAGGCGCAGGCGTATCGCGATGCTTACCAGCGCGGCGGGGCGCACGATATTCATTATTCGAAATACAATTCGGACCGGCTGGACAGTGAACTGCGCCGGCGCGGCATTGACCCGATGGCGGGGCGGCTGGCACGGGAGCTTTGGTTTGCGCCGGAGCATCTGGGCAGCGAGACAATGCAGTTCTCCCTCTCCTGGGCGCTGAGCGAGACATGGGCGGCGGCGGCCGGGCAGATCGCGAAGGGGGAAATCACCGAGCCGTCCGGCGCCGTCCTTTACTCTCGCTTTGTCTATGAAGTGCTGGGCGAAGGCCGCGAGGCCGGGAAAGAGGCGGAGACGAAAGCCGTGCTGCGCAGGGCGCTCGCCGATGTGCAGGAATACCGGGTGCGGGCGCTGGCCATGGCCGACCATGACCTGCCGCCGAAATATATTTACGACGTGCTGATGAACACGCTTGTGCCGGCACCGGCGGGAGGGAACTGAGATGATCCGTAAGCTGAGATATGCGCTGGCGGCCGGCGTTGCTGCGCTGACGGTGCCGGCGGCGATGGCGGAAGCCTGCGGGGCGGAGGACATCACGCGGGCGACACGGGACCTGCAAAGCATGCTGACGCTCGCAACGCCGGTCGGACAAGCTCAAGCGGCTGCAAGCCGGATCGACGCGCAGGCGCGCACCTGTCCGGAGACGGCCTGGATCCGCCTGATCGCGGCTGGTGCGGAAATCAATTTGCTCGAGCGCCATGAGGCCGCCGACCCGGAGGTTTCAGCCTCAATGCTGGCGCAGCGCTTCGGCCATGTCGAGCGGGCCTATGAGCATCTCGAGTTTTTCCGCCGGAACAAGCCGGAGGATTTCCGGCATGGGGCCATTCGCCTGGCCTATAACCAATGGGCGGAGGTGGCGGGCAATGTGATCGCGGCCATGCTGCGGTTTGCCGACAAGGGGCGTGTGCATCCGCTGGTATCGGAGACGCCGCCGCCGCTGGACTGCGACTTTGTGGTGAAGCACATGGCCACAACCGCGAGCGGCTGGCGGTACACGTCGAGCTTTCCGGCGCTGAATTATCTCAATGCCGCCGCCGATGCCTGCCGGCCATCGGACGACCCGCTCGACTGGGGCGTGCTGACGCAGCGGGCGGACCAGCTGGTTGTGCTTGTCAAGGACGGGCACATCTCCGAACCGTCCCGCATTCGATGGGCGCTGCGGGAAGCGTACAGGGATTCGCGGCAGTATCTGGATGGGCGCGAGGCGCCGTACTCGTTCTGGTCGACGTCGGACGAGACGGCCCTGATGGAGCAGATCGGGAAACACAAGGTCAGCCTGGAATTCTATGGAGACAGGATGGAGCTCCCGAAAGCGGCGTGGTTTGCGGCGGGGAATGCGGACAGCCTGGACACGGTGTATTCGGTCGGCCTCGCGATCAGCGGGTTTTGGACCCCGCTGGCAGCCGGGGTGACGGACGCAGAGGTTTCAGAGGTGACGGCGGCGCGCGCGGCCTTCGTCACGGCGGTGCGCGATATCGGCGCCGAGGCGGATGCGGCCGGGCAGACGATGGCCGGGCGCACCAGTATCCTCAAGGCCCTCGAAGCCTTCCAGGAGGGCGACATCCGCACGCCGGAAGCGGCCGCGCTGCCCGGCATGCCGGACTGGATGCACCGGCTGCTCAAGCAGATATTCCAGCAGAGGATCGACGAAGCGGGGTGAAAGGCCCCGCCTTCCCGGGGGGAGGGAGGGGCTTGGGGAGGCAGGGCCTTTCGGGGGTCATCCGGGCGCTCGGGGGGGACAGTCGCGCCCGGTAACTCCTTCAAACTCATCGTTCGATGATAGGGAAAAGCCGGCCAGGCGGATTGGTTCCGCGGCTCTGCAAAAAAATTTGCAAAAAAATTTATGTGTAGCGTTTCGAGAGCCGTTGCAGGATCTCGTCGGCATCGCCCTTTTCGGCGCCGCCATAGCCGAGCACGCTGTCGGCGACGAAGGGGTTGTCCTGGCGCTCCTGCCCGAAGGTGGAGAGGGGGCCGTGGCCGGGGACGAAGCGCATCTGGTCTCCCAGCGGCCAGAGCTTGCCGGTGATGGAATCGATCAGCTGCTGGTGGTTGCCGCGCGGAAAATCAGTCCGCCCGATGGAGCCGCGGAACAGGACATCGCCGACAAAGGCGAGCGCGCCTTCCCTGTGATAGATGACGACATGGCCGGGCGTGTGGCCCGGGCAATGGGCGACGCCGAAGGTCTCGCCGGCGAGCTGAAGCGTGTCGCCATCATTCAGGTAGCGGTCGGGCTTCACATTCCTGCCGTCGGTGATGCCATAGCGCGCGCCCTGGGCCTCGATCTCGTCGAGCAGCCACTGGTCGTCCTCATGCGGGCCGATGATGGGGCAGCCGGTGCGCTGCTTGATCTCGGTGGCCGCGCCGGCATGGTCGAGATGGCCATGCGTGAGCCAGACGGCGACGATCTTCACGCCGAAATGTTCGGCGGCCTGCATCAGCCGGTCCGCCTCGCCGCCGGGATCGACGAAGACGCCTTCCATGGTTTCGGAAGACCAGATCATCGAGGTGTTCTGCTGCAGCGGGGTGACCGGAATGATCCGGATTTCGAGCTTCGGGGCTTGGGTCTGTTCGGTCATATCCCTGACATAGCGGGTTCAGGCGGCTTCGCAAAGCTCGCACCGGGACGCAGTCATGAATGAGGGCGGTGGAATACCCCGCAAGGAGGATTCCGTGGTTGACACCACCCTGCCCGTGCCTAGGGTCGAGATGGTTTTGAATTGTTTTTGCTGGAAAATACAGGGGGGGTGCATGCGCCTTGCGCTCGGAAGTCTAGGTCTGCTTTTTTGTGCGGCCTGTGAAACCGTAACGCCGCAGTCAGGCGGCACTCATCACGGCACAAGACAGATGTTTAGCGATGCAAATGTGTCCATCGCGGCTTCAGAATATACCTATAAGGAATGGAGCGATGCCGGCACCTATTTGCGTTATTTTGCGACCAATAAGACACCTCATTATCTATGTGTTCAGATCAATGAAACTCAGCGCATGGAGCTCGTAGGCTTCTGGGGAGGGGTGAAAGCAGTACCGCCGAATGGAGGGCGGGTTCAGGTCGCCCATCACTTCACGCGGCGATCTATCTCCAATTGGCCGCGAACCACGACATCGTACTGGCCCGCCCGCCATCTGGCGCCTGATACGCAACCGACCTGGCAGGATTGTGACTCGAGCAGACCTGCCCAGTAAGTTTGCGTTCGCGCTGAATTCTTGACTTTTGCCCGGCTTTGGCAGGGTAGTAAGGTCCTGTGAATGTCGCAATCCGTAGGACGGCAAGATGGGCGATTTGTTACGCGGTCGCGGCGTCATCATCCTGATCGCGCTCGTGGGGCTGTTCGTCTACTGGCAGACGAACCAGCGAGACGTGCCGTTCGCGCCGGGCAGCCGGCAGTTCAATACGATGACCGTCGAGCAGGAAATGCAGCTCGGCGGTCAGGCCTATCTGCAGATCCTGCAAGGCGAGGTGCAGCGGGGCAATCGCGTGCTGTGCGCCGACGCAGCGAGCTGCACGGGCGCAGACCGCCAGATCACGGAAACCGTGCGCGACATTGGCCGGCGGCTGGAGCAGGCGGCGCTGGAGCTGGAGCGCGATTATGCGGCGCAGGGCTTCCGGATGCCGGGCGTCGTGGAGCGGTTCGACTGGACGTATTATGTGGTGGACTCGCCCACGCCGAATGCCTTCTGCCTGCCGGGGGGCTATGTGGCGGTGTATACCGGGCTCCTCGACATCACCGGGAATATGGATGAGCCGGTGACGCTGGAGGACATCGCCGATGTCAACAAGCTGGCGGTGGTGATGGGCCATGAGATCGGCCATGCGCTGGCCCATCATGGCGCGGCGCGGATGAGCACGCAGCAGATGATACAGATCGGGCAGATGGCGCTGGCGGTGGGCGTTGGCGACATGAACCCCGGGCAGCGCCAGGCCGTGATGCAGGCATTCGGCGTGGCCGCGCAGGGCAGCTTCCTCGCCTTCTCGCGCGAGCATGAGACGCAGGCCGACAGGATCGGGCTCGACCTCCTGGTGCGCGCCTGTTTCGACCCGCGCGTTGCGCCGGATCTGTGGGAGCGGATGGGGCAGATCGGCGGCGAGCGCCCGCCGGAATGGCTGAGCACGCATCCGGCGTCCGAGACGCGGGCGGAGAATTTCCGCCGCTGGATGCCGGAGGCGATCGCCGAATATGAGCGCCGCTGCGGGCGTCTGCGCTGAGGTTACCTGACCGCCGGATGCAAAACGACCCCCGCTGTAAAGCGGGGGCCGCCGGGAGGGTCTTACCCTGCACTCGGCGGGGCGAGGTTGTCTGTCCCCAACACCTCGCGCCCTCCGGAACCGAGGGTTAACGGGGCGAAGATGAACAAGGTGCAACATCAACGGAATTTGCGGGGGCGGCGCGAAATTTTTTTCGCGCGGGGCAGCCGGTGAGGATTGTGGATGCTGCAAGAGCGCAAAAAAACACCGCAGGAATGCCCCGGTTAAGGAGAATTCCTGCGGGTATCGGTCGGCCGGCCCGGACTAGGGGCCCACCCAGCCCACCCAGCCTGCGATAATCAGTTGAGCAGCTTGAGTCCTGAAGAGACCCGCAACCTCAAAAGGCTACCCTTTTTACATACCACTGGTATGGTGGTGCGCAAGAGGGTGGGTGCATGGCAAAACGCACAAAAGCACAGGCGGCGGAAACGCGCGAGGCCCTGCTTCGCGCGGCGCGGGAATTCTTCACCCGCGAGGGTTTCGCGGGCGCCAGCCTGAATGCGATTGCGGCTGCGGCCGGGGCCAGCAAGGGCGCGGTGTTCCACCACTTCCCGGGCGGGAAGGAAGAGTTATTCGTAGAGGTCTGGACACAACTCCAGAAAGAGATGGACGGCGAGGCGGCCGCCGGGGCGATTGCGGGCCGGTCGCGCGAGGATCCCTATGCGGCGTTCCTGGCCGGATGCCGGGTCTATTTCGACTGGACGCAGCGGGCCGATTACCGGCGGGTCGTGCTCATCGACGGACCATCCGTGCTTGGAATGGCACGCTGGCATGACCTCGATTTCGAGCTTGGCAAGGACAACATCACCCGGGGTACGCAATACCTGGCGAGCCAGGGATATTTCCCCATGGACCTCGCGCGCCCGGCGGCGATCCTCCTCCAGGCGGCGCTGAACGGGGCGGGCTTTGCACTGGCGGCGGAGCATCCGGATGTCACACCGGAGGAGGCATTCGACACGTTCGAACGTTTGCTGCGGGGGCTGAGATAGGAGCCGGGTGGCTGCCTCAGCCCGCTAGCAGGACCGGTCAGCAGTTCGTGGAGAAGTCGACGCGGGATTCCAGGTGGTCGACGAAGAGTTTGGCCTTGCCGCGCAGCTTGCCGGCGCTCCAGACGGCGTGGAGGGGTGTGGGGTCGCCGGACCAGTCCGGCAGTATACGGACGAGTTCGCCGCGCCTTGCGGCCTCGCGCACCAGCCAGTTGGGACCGAGCAGGATGCCGAGCCCGGCGACGGCGCCCTGCAGCAGCATCTCTCCGGAGGAGGCCTTGAACCGTCCGTCCACGGCGACGGAAAGGGTCTCGGGCCCGCTCTGCAGGCGCCACTCTGTCTGCGCGACCTGGCGGAAGGTGAGGGCGAGATGGTCTGGCAGTTCCCGCGGGTGGGCCGGTGTGCCGGCCCTGGCGAGATAGGACGGCGCCGCCCAGAGCGCGCGCGGGGCTTCGCCGAGCTTCTTGGCCATCAGGCTGGAATCCTGCAGCACGCCCATGCGGAAGGCGAGGTCGATGCCCTCGCCGACGAGGTCGGTGTAATTGTCGTCCAGCATCAGGTCGACGCGCACATGCGGATAGAGGTCGAGGAATTCCGGCACCTGCGGCCCGATCACCATCCGCCCCATCGAGGCGGCGCAGGAGAGGCGCAGGAGGCCGACGGGCTCATGCTCCAGCCCGCGCGCCTCGGCCTCGGCGGCTTCATAGTCGGCGAGGATGTCGACGGCGCGGCGATAGAAGCGCTGGCCGGCTTCGGTGAGGCTGAGCGAGCGTGTGGTGCGCTGGAAGAGGGTGGCGCCGAGGGCGGATTCGAGATCCTGAATGCGGCGCGAGACGGTGGGCTGGCCGAGTTCGAGATCAATCGCGGCGCGCGAGAAGCTGCCCGAGTCCGCAACCCGCACGAAGAGGCGCATGGCATCAATCCGGTCCAATTCCAGTCTCCACATGCAGAATCTGCATGAACCATATGGCAATTGCAGGCGTTCTGCGAGGGGCGTGCGGCGCCCATCTTGCGGTCATCGGCGGCACACGGGTCATCCCACCCGACTGGCCGGAACCCCTGACCGCGGAAAGCAAGACCTCTCATGTCGTCCCTCATCATCCATGACGAAACCACCGCGCCGGAAGCCGCGAAAGCGGCGCTCGCCGGTGTGCGCAAATCCTTTGGCTTCGTCCCGAATGTGCTGGGTGAACTCGCCGCGAACCCGGCGGTGCTGGACGCTTATCTCTCCCTCGCCGGTTTTGCGGGGAAGGCGGGACTGACGGCGCAGGAGACGCAGGTCGTGCAGATTGCCGTCAGTGTCGAGAATGAATGCCATTTCTGTGTTGCGGCGCATACGGCGATGGCGACGGGACAGGCGCTCGACGATGCGGTGATCGCTGCGGTGCGCGAGCGGCGCCCGATTGGTGATGCGCGGCTGGAGGCGTTGCGTGTCTTCACACAGAGGATTGTGAACCAGCGCGGCTTTGTCTCCGATGCCGATGTCACCGCGTTCAGATCGGCGGGCTGGAGCGATGCGGCGATGCTGGCTGTGATCCTCAATGCCGCGATGAAGACGATCACCAATTATGTGAACCACATCGCGGAGACGCCGCTGAACCCTGAGTTCGAGGCTTATGCCTGGACGCCGGGGCGCAAGGGCACGGTCCTCGCCTGAGGCAGAACGGGCCGGTCGCCGGGGCGGCGCGAAGATGCAGGCCCTGCACAGTTCCATTGGCTATCACACCGCGCTGCCGGTCGCCAATCACGAGTAATTGCTTTGTCAGGGCACGCCCGGAAGTGGCAAAAAGTCTCCAGTCGAGCAGAGGGCTTCCGCCATGATCCATCACCTCAGGAAAATTGCGCCGGTGGCCTACAGCCTCGTCGCCTCGGTTGTCTTTCTCGACAGCCTGCGCTTCAAATTCACCAACGCACCGGAGACACAGACCATCTTCGGCAAGCTCGATGCCTGGGCTGCAGGTCTTGGCGCACCGGGTCTGTTCGCGCAGTCGGGACTGTTCAGCCAGTATGTCATCGGCTCGGCTGAGCTGGTCGCCTCGGCGCTGCTGCTGGCGAGCCTGGTGCCAGCGCTCGGCCGCCTTCGGGCCATCGGTGCACTGATCGCTGCGGCGGTGATGACCGGCGCGGTGAGCTTCCACCTCTTCACGCCGCTGGGCATTGACCCCAACAATGACGGGGGCGGACTGTTCGTCATGGCGGTCGTCGTCTGGCTCTCCTCGCTGGCGATGCTGTTTGCCGAGCGCCGGACCCTCTTTGCCCTTGGCGGCGCCATTCTTGGGGTGCTCCGTATACCTTCTACCTCTGACACCCCTGTTCCGGCTCCCGCAGCCGGACTGCGTGCGGACGCCTGACCCCACCCCACTGGCGTCTCCGCACCGGGCCGCGAAAGCCTCCCCCCCTCCTGCTTTCGCGGCCCCAATTTTCTGCCCCGCCCGCCCTGTCCTTCAAACCGAAAGAGAGTCCCTGCCATGTCCCTCCGTACACTCCTTGCCGCCGCCGCGATTGGCCTCGCCTCGCCGCTCATCATCGCGTTGCCGGCTTCGGCCGAGCCGCCGATCTATACCGGCGCGTTCTCGGATCTTGCGGTGCAGGGCTATGACCCCGTCGCTTATTTCAATCAGGGTCAGCCGGTGCGCGGCTCGCGCGATTTCACGACCAGCTGGATGGGGGCGATCTTCCGCTTTGCCTCGGCGGCGAACCGCGACGCCTTCATCGCGAACCCGGAAGCCTTCGCACCGCAATATGGCGGCTACTGCGCCTGGGCGGTTTCGCAGGGTTATCATGCCAAGGGCGATGCGCGCTTCTGGAAGATCGTCGATGGCAAGCTATACCTGAACTATGATGCTTCGGTGCAGCGCAAATGGGAGGCGGATGTTCCCGGCTTCATTTCCTCTGCCGACCAGAACTGGCCGCGCATCAACCGGCGGTAAACTCTGGGGCAGTGTTCAGGCCGGCTATACGAAATGCGCTGCAAGTGCCTGAAAAGACATAAAAAAACGGGCGAGACTGGCTCGCCCGTTCAATTCGAAGATTGTCCGTAGACTTACTTCTTTTTCGCAGCGGCCTTCGCCGGAGCGGCTTTGGCTTTCACTGCCGGCTTCTTGGCCGGAGCAGCTTTTGCCTTGGCGGCCGGCTTGGCAGCCGGAGCAGCCTTGGCGGCAGGCTTTTTCGCCGGAGCTTTTGCAGCGGCTTTCACCGGAGCTTTGGCAGCGGCTTTCGCCGGAGCCTTCGCAGCGGGCTTCTTCGCAGGAGCCGCTTTCGCGGCGGGTTTCTTTGCAACTGCCATGTCTGATCTCCTGTCTATGGCCCGCCAATAATATCGCGATTCGGGAGAAATCAACTCTTGAAATTCACAATTCAGGAGAAAGCCTGTACCCCTCCGTACACGATCAATCGTCGCGGAGGGCCCAGACCTTCATGATATGATGGGCAATCGCGGTCGGCGGCGGGCAGAAAAGCTCCCCATGCGTCCCATCCAGAATCTCGCGCATCTCCGCCCGGCTGACCCATCGCGCGCTCTCAAGCTCTGCCGAGTCGATGCGGATTTCGTCGTTGCCGGCGGGCAGGATGAAGCCCATCATCAGGGAAGACGGGAAGGGCCATGGCTGGCACGCGATGTATTCTGCCTGCGACGGATCGCAAAGGATTCCGGCTTCCTCGAACATCTCTCGGGCAGCGGCCTGTTCGATGGTTTCGCCGGGCTCGCAATAGCCGGCAAGGCAGGACATGAATCCCGGCGGCCAGAATTTCTGCCGGCCGATGAGGGCGCGCCCGTCCTTCACTGCGAGCATGATCGCAACAGGGTCCGTGCGCGGAAAATGTTCGGCCCCGCAGAGCGCGCACTGCGCCTTCCATCCGGCATCAATGACGCCGTTCTGTCCGCCGCATTTTGCGCAGAACCTGTGGCTCTGATGCCACAGGAAAAGACTGCGCGCGGTGCACGCGCAGTTCGCATCCATTGCTGTCATCCGCGCGGCGGCCTGGCGGAAGTCGTTGAAGCTGCCCGTGCCGGCGATCAGCGAGGCGTCGAGATCGAAGCGCGGCGGAAGGTCGAGCGCGAAGACGGGCGTGCCGGCCTTGTCCTCTCCGAGGAAGAGACGCGGCGCGCCGGAGGAGAGGCGAAGCGCTTCCGGGCCGAACCAGGTCAGCCCGCCATCGGGCGCGCAGAAGGGTTCGCCATTGCGCAGCACAAGGATGAGCGTGTCGCTGCGCTGGATGGCGGTGTCGAGCCAGGCTTCGTCACTGCGCCGGTGGGCGGCGCGGTCGATGGGTTTTGCGGCGAGCGGCATGTCGTTGGAGTTTGTCATGGCGCGGAGAGGTAATCCGGTTTGCGCCGGATGCAAATGTGCGCCGGCGGTTTTGGAGCGGCTGACGCGGCGTCGCCCCGGATGCGCCTTTACTCTGCCTCAGTCGCGTGGATGAGTGGGAGAAGGAGAAGCGGACGAAACATCATGAGACATTTCAGGAAACCGGTGGGCCTGTCGCTGATGGCCTTGCTGATGGCGGGGTGCGCGTCCGTCGAGGCGCCGCCCGGGGAAGAAGAGACGGGACCGGTCAATCGGTTTGCGGAGTTTGCAGGGACTGAGCAGACCCGCGACGGTGTCAGCCCGGCCGTGTATGAGGACCCGGCGCTGGATTACCTGCGCTCTCCGGAGCTGTCGCGCTTCACATCGGAAGCAGAGTTCCGGGACTGGCTGATTGCGGTGCGCAAGGAAGCCGACCGGCGCAGCCTGGCTTCGCGCTATATGCCCTGGCCTGTTGCCGAGTCGGCGCCGCCAACCTCGGCCCCGCCGGTGATGTCTGGCGCGATTGCGGGGGCAATACCTGCGCCGCCGCCGCCGCCGTCTGCGCCGCCCCCTCCGCCCCCGCCGCCGCCTTCTGCGGCGCCTGCTGCTGAGTCTGTAGCGGTGACCGGGTCAGCGGCAGACAGTTCGAACCCGGAGATCACCAACAACCAGAAGGCCGGCGTCGATGAGGGCGGTATCGTCAAGCAGATCGGCCAGCACCTCGTCGTGCTGATGGATGGACGGCTGTTCGTCACTGACCTGATGCCGGATGGCGAGGCGGGCCTGAAGCTGACCGACCGCGCGAATGTCTATCGCTCGAGCAATGAAAACACATGGTATGACGAGATGCTCGTCTCTGGCCGGACGATCCTTGTGATCGGCTATTCCTACCGGGAGAGTGCGAGCGAGTTCACGGTGCTGACGCTCAGCGAGGATGGGAAGGTAACGCGCGAGGCAACCTTCTACATCTCCTCGAACGATTATTATTCGGGATCCAATTATGCGACGCGGATGATCGACGGGAAGCTCGTCATCCATACGCCGATCTACCTCTCCAGCTATGAATGGCAGAACCGGTTTGCCGCGCCGGTCATCCGGGAATGGCGCCGCGAGGGGAAGGTGCGGGGCCCAGCGAGCGACGAAAAGCCCAGCCCCCCACGCCCGCTGTTCCGCGCAGAGGATATCTGGCTACCGGTGCAGCGCACGCTGTCGCCGGTGATCCATACCGTGACGGTCTGTGACATTGCCGGGGCGAGCGACAGCGCGGCGCCGGCCTGCACGGCGACGGCGATGATCGGCACCGAGGAACATCAGTTCCTGGTGACGCGCGATGCCTTCTGGCTGTGGATGACGCCAAGCCGCGGCGAAGCCCGGCGGCGGGGGGAGACCGCGTCCAGCGAGCTGTGCGAGAACGGGCCCCGGCCCGGCCTGCAGGACATCGTATCCTCCGCACTGGTGCGCCTGCCGATCGACGGGGCGACACCGTCCGTGCTCGGTGTACGCGGTGAGCCGCAGGACCAGTTCTCGATGGATATGGATGCCGGCACCTTCCGCGCGCTGGTCAACTGGAACCACCGGGCCTGCGGCAACTGGCTCCGGAAGGAAGGGCAGGACCTTGCCTTCTTCGATACGCCGCTGAGCGCGCTTGGGCCGGTGCTGCATGATACGGCGGGCGGGCGCTATTTCGACCTGCCGGGTCCCGGCGTTTCGGACTATGAGGCGCGCTTCACGGAAAACCATCTCGTCTATGGCTCGCGCGCGGGCTGGGGAACCTGGCCGCCGCAGGAAGGGCGCACGCGCGACAACAGCCGCGCCATTGTCGTGCCGGTTGACGATCCGGTCTCGCCCGTGACTCTGGAGCTGCCGCATGACGTGATCCGCGCCGAGCGGGCCGGGCCGTACATGGCGCTGACGGGGTATCACGATAACAAGGGCCTCAGCGTGTCGCTGATTGACCTGCGCACCGAGCCGAATGTCTCCGGTCATCTGGTGCTGGAAGGCCGGTATGAGAGCGAGACGCGCAGCCATGCCTTCAACAGCAGCATTGGTGCGGAGGGGGCAGGGCTGATCGGCCTGCCGACCGTTCCGCGCACGGATCAGGCCGCGCGCTGGTGGTGGTGGTCGTCGGTGTCGGACATGAGCTATGTGGCGGTGTCGGAAGCGGGCGGGCTCGCCCTCGCCGGTCTGATCGAGGCAACGCGGAAGGAAGCCGACTCGGTCGAGAATGAAGGTTATGAGTGCGAGGTGTCGTGCATCGACTGGTATGGCAATGCGCGGCCGGTGTTTACCGGCGGGCGTATCCTCGCGCTGATCGCCTCCGAACTTGTCGAAGGCGTGCGCGAGGGCGATGAGGTGAAGGAGCTGCGCCGCATCGACCTGACGGCGCCGCTGGGCGAGTAGGCGCGCGGGTCAGCCCCGGCGGCTGCTCGCGCCGGTGTTCAGCCGCTCGATCAGATCCGGGGTGACCGTGCCCGTGACGGGCAAGCCTTCGGCGGCCTGATACTCGCGGATGGCGCGGGCGGTCTGGCCGCCGAGAACACCGTCTGCCGTGCCGGGCGCGTAGCCGAGGGCGTCGAGCGCGACCTGGACGCCGCGCACCTGCAGCGGGTTGCCGGTGTTCCAGCTCTGCGCGCCGAAGCGGCCATTGGCGAGACCGGGCGAGGGCGCGGCGCGCCAGCCATCGGCGCGCTCCAGCATGTCGATCACGGTATCCTCCGGCAGACGGGCAGAGAGGCTGCGCACTTCGCGGCCAGCGGCATCATCCCCGGCGCGGCGGGCAAGCTCGAACCAGAACAGCGCTTCGGCCGGATTGCGCGGGGTGCCCATCCCCTCGGCATGGACGACGCCGAGATTATACTTTGCGTCGAGGAGGCCGTGGCCGGCGGCGCGGGTGAACCAGTTGACGGCGGCGGCTTCGTCTTTCGGGCCGCCTTCGCCCTCGGCAAGGAAGAGGGCATAGTCGTACATCGCGCCGACATGGCCGGCCTCGGCGGCCTGGCCGATCAGGTGGCGCGCCTGGATGAAATCGAGGTCGACGCCGTCGCCGCGCTCATAGTGCTTGCCGAGCTCATACTGGGCGGGCGCGATGCCTTTCAGGGCGGCGCGGCGCAGGAGCGGAATTGCCTCATTAAGGCGGCCTTCGCCGCGGCGGGTGACGGCGAGCTGGTATTGCGCGATGCCATTGCCGGCATTCGCCTCGGTCTCGACCGTGACGACGGGCGGGATCGCCGGATAGCGGGCCGGCGTGAGCACGGCGAGGCGCGGGGGCTCTTGCGCGGTGGTCGCGGGCGCGGGCGCCTCGGGGGCGGCTGTTTCAGCCACGGCTGCGTCGAACAGGTCTTCTTCGGCGGCGTCAACGCCTTCCGGCGCGGCGGCGAGATCGATGATCGCGGCGGGCGCCTCGAAAGCCTCAACGGGGGCGGGCGGCGCAGCGGCGAGTTGCGGGTCGACATAGGTATCGACCGGGGCGGACAGGGCGGGCTCGGGGGCCTGCTTGCCGCGCAGGTAGAGATAGGCGCCTGCGCCGGCGCCGGTCAGCACCATGGCGGAGGCGGCAAGATAGAGCGGCGCCTTGCCGGGGCCGCGCTTCTGGTTTCCGGCGCGGGCCTTGCCATTGCCTTCCGAGGCCGCAAGGGCGGCACGGCGGGCGCGGGCGAGATAGTCGCTGGTCGTTTCGTCGAGTTTCGGCGGGGCGTCGTCCCCGCCGATCGATTCCATTGTCGAGATCAGGCCGTCTTCGCTCGAGGTTTCATCCGCCGCTTCGAGGAAGGGGTCGTCCGACACCAGATCATCGTCCTGGTCGAAGATGTCGGATTCGCGCGCCTCGCTGTGGCCGTCATCGAGATCATCGATGCCATCGAGGGCGGCCAGGTCATCGAACTCGTCAAGCGCGTCGAGATCCACAAACGGATCGTCCTCGTCTTCGGCGGAGGCATCAGCGCTGCCCCCGAACATCGCGTCGTCTTCGTCTTCCTCCGGCGCGGGGGAGGGCGCATCGGCGCCGGCGAGGCGCGCGGCAGCGGCCCGGATGGCCGCAAAGTCGTCCTCATAGGGGCTGGACTCTGCGGCTTCAGCTTCTTCGTCCGCCGCCGCTTCCGGTGCCATTTCCGGCTCGTCCCAGTCCGGCAGGTCCATGCCGGTGCCGGCTTCCGCATCTTCGCCGGCGGCGAAGGATTCGAAAGCCTCGAAGCTGTCGTCTTCTTCTTCCGTATGCGGCAGCAGCGCTGCGGGCTCAGGCGCCGCAGGCGGTTCGCTGGGCTCCGGGGTCAGATCAATCGGCGGCGGCAGGGGCTGGCCGGGCGGCGCCGCGAAGGCTTCAAGGCCTTCAAGGCGCGCCGCGAGCGCCGCAATGGCGCGCTGGACCGGCGAGATCGAGCGGTTGGAATCCTCGTGGATCTCGTCAAGGCGTTCGGAGACGGTGGCGAGCGCGTCGGACAGGCGGGCGTCGATATCCTTGCGGCTCGCGCTGATTTCCTCGGCGAGGGCGGCAAGGGATTCGTCCTGGCGCTTCTGCAGGCGGACGGCGGCGACGGTGACTTGTTCGCCGACCTGTTCGATGGCGTCGGCCGTGCGCAGCTCGTTTTCCTCGAAGCGTGTCTCGACCTGTTCGGCGAGGGCGCCGATCTGCTGGCTGACGGTTTCGTTGAGCTGGGAGAGCTCGGTGCGCACCCCGGCGATGAATTCTTCCGGATCGCGGGCCTCCACTTCGGTCAGGCGGGCGGAGACTGTGCCGAGCTCTTCCTTCAGTTCCCGGACGGCTTCGCTGTCGCGGGTCGCGGCGCGGGCGATCTCGCCGGCGATCTCGCGGCGGGTGTTGTCGACCGCCGACCGGATCAGCTGGGTCATGTCCTCGAGGCGCGCCTCGAACTCGCTGCGCAGGCGCTCGGCGAGGTCCGGCTCGATGCTGCTGGCGACGGCGCCGATGCGCTCGTCAAGGTGGGCGAAGGTGGATTCAAGGCCGCGCAGGGCCGCATCGGTCGCGGTCTCGGCGCGGTTCAGCCGGTCCTGCACGCGCAGCAGGGTTTCTTCCATCGAGGTGATCGTGCCGGTGACATCGCCTTCGAGCACAGCGAGGCGCGAGGCGGTCTCGGCGTCTTCCTCGCGCCGCTCGGCGAGGCTGGCTTCGATCTCTGACAGGCGGGCAGTGGCGGCGAGATCGGCGTCCTGCTTCTCGGCGAGGGCGGCTTCGAGGGCGGCAAGGCGCGCGGCGGCGGCGGCGTCCGCTTCGGCCTGTCCGCTAACACCGGTTTCGACGGCAGCGAGGCGTTCGCTGAGCGGCTGGACGAGGCTCTCGGCGCGCGCGGCGGCAAGTTCGATCGCGGTGCTGGCCCGGGCGGTTGCTTCCGACAGCTTCTTCTCGAAGCGGGTTTCGAGGCCTTCATAGCGGTCGGTGAGGTCAGCGAAGCCGGCCTCGACCCGGCCCTTGATGGCGGTGGTCTCGGTCTGGGCGAGTTCGGCTTCCTCATAGACATGCGCGGCGAGGCGGCCGAGGGCTTCTTCCAGCGCCTTGAGGGCGGCGAGGTTTTCCTGCGCGGTGTCGTCCTGTTCGAGGCGGCGGACTTTGGCCTGCAGCGCCTCATGCGTGGCGCGCAATTCCTCGATGACGCCTTCGACATGGCCGGCGATGGCGGCGGTCGTCTGCTCGGTCGTCTCAAGACGGGCGACGAGGCCGACGACGGTATGGTCGATGCCGGTGATGGCGAGGGTGGAGCGGGCCTCGGTCGCCTCGATGCGGCGGGAGAGGCGCTCCAGCACATCGGCGGCGTCATGGCGCGGCTCGCTGCGATGCGGCTGGCGGGGATCGCTGCGCGGTGCGCGCGGGGGTGTGCGATAGCCGGCGCCGGAATAGGACGGGGCCTCATAATAGGGGTCGCGCACTTCATAATGCTCGGCATCTTCCGATGCCATCAGCAGGCGGTTCAGGTATTCGCCCAGCGTCAGGCCTTCGGCGAGCGCGGCCTCACGGGCCGCTTCGCGGGCCCGCTGGTCGATTCCCTTCACACTCCAGGGGCCTGTCTGACTCATTACGCCGATCCTCGCGCGCCGGACCGCCTTCAGCCGGTTAAGGCAGGCAGCCGATTTGTTCATACTTGGCGAGGAATGCCGGGGTTTCTCTTAAGGGCGCGTTAATTCTGTTTTTTCCGGTACTTGCGCCGCGCGGGCGGGGCCGGCGATGGGGACCGGAGGGGGCGGAAACGCCTTTCCGTTCGCGTAAGCGGCAAATTGACGTTGACGTTCGCGGAAAGCTCGGTTTAGCTGCGCGGCATAACAAGAAAAACAACGGAACATTCTCTGGGAGACAGACATGCACAGACCCGCCTCTTCGATTTCCGCTGCAGATTCGCGCACCTACACGATCTCTGAGCTTGCCCGCGAATTCGGTGTCACGCCGCGCGCGCTGCGCTTCTATGAGGACAAGGACATGCTCCACCCCGCGCGGGATGGCATGATGCGCCTCTATTCCAACCGCGACCGCGCGCGCCTGACGATCATCGTCCGGCTGAAACGCCTTGGCCTGCCGCTGGCGGACATCCGCGAAATCCTCGACCTCTACGCCCTCAATGACGGCAAGCGGGCGCAGACGCGGATGATGCTGGAGAAGTTCCGCAAGCAGGCGCGCGAGCTGGAAGTGCAGCGCCAGGACATCGAAACGGCGCTGACCGAGCTCTACAAGGGCATCGACTGGCTGCAGGGCATCATCGAGAATCCCGGCCCTTCCGAGGAATCCAAGCGCCAGGCAGCGGCCTATGAACAGGTCGCCCGCAAGCAGCTGGACGAGGTCTGAGCCCCGGCCCCCTTCTCAAAATTGAACTGAATGAAGCGTGTTGGAATGACTTTTCCAACACGCTTTGCCATTGAAGGCGGCAACAAAACCATTCCCAGAGGAGCCCCCGAGGATGCCCCGTTACGACGCCCCCGTCCGCGATATGCAATTCGTGCTGCATGAAGTGCTGCAACTGCAGAACCACGCGAACCTTCCCGGCTTTGCCGAGGCGAGCCCCGAGACGATCGACCAGATCCTCGAGGAAGGCGCCAAGTTTGCCAAGAACGTGCTGTTCCCGCTGAATGCGGTGGGCGACAAGCAGGGCTGCAAGCGCAATCCGGATGCGAGCGTGAAGACGCCGGACGGGTTTCCGGAGGCGTACAAACAGCTGGTCGAGAATGGCTGGCCCCTCCTGTCGGCGGAGCCCGAGATGGGCGGGCAGGGGCTGCCGCATGTGGTCAACATTGCCTGGACCGAGATGGTGTCGTCCTCGAACATGGCGTTCGGGATGTATCCGGGGCTGACGCATGGCGCCTATCAGGCGCTGATGGCGGGCGGATCGGACGAGCTGAAAGCCAAGTACGGCCCGAAGATGGCCTCGGCCGAATGGGCCGGCACGATGAACCTGACCGAGCCGCATTGCGGCACCGACCTTGGCCTGATGAAGACCAAGGCCGTGCCCCAGCCTGACGGCACCTACAAGATCACCGGCCAGAAGATCTGGATTTCCGGCGGCGAGCAGGACCTGACCGAGAACATCATCCACCTGGTGCTGGCGCGCATCGAAGGCGGGCCAGAAGGTATCAAGGGCATCTCGTTGTTCGTCGTGCCGAAATACCTCGTCAATGAGGATGGCACCCTTGGCGCGCGCAATGCCTGCCAGTGCGGGGGCCTGGAAGAGAAGATGGGCATTCATGGCAATGCCACCTGCGTCATGAATTATGACGGCGCGACCGGCTGGCTGGTCGGCGAGGCGCACAAGGGCATGCGCACGATGTTCGTGATGATGAACGAGGCGCGCATCGGCGTCGGCCTGCAGGGCATGGCGCAGGCAGAGGTCGCCTATCAGAACGCGCTCGACTTCGCGAAGGACCGCGTGCAGGGCCGCGCGCTGACCGGCGCGGCCGAGCCGGAGAAGCCCGCCGATCCGATCATCGTGCACCCGGATGTGCGCCGGATGCTGCTGGAGCAGAAGGCCTTCACCGAGGGCGCTCGGGCTTTTGTTTACTGGATGGCGCTGCAGGGCGACCTGCAGCACAAATCGCCGGACGAGAAAGTGCGCGAGCGCGCCGGCGATTACATGGCGCTGCTGACGCCGGTGGTGAAAGCCTATCTGACGCATAAGGGCTTCGAGAGCGCGAACCTTGGCCTGCAGCTGCATGGCGGCTCCGGCTTCACGCGCGAATGGGGGCTGGAACAGTTCGTCCGTGATTGCCGCATCACGCTGATCTATGAGGGCACGAACGGGGTCCAGGCGCTGGACCTTGTCGGCCGCAAGCTCGGCGCCAATGGCGGCCGGGCGGTGTTCAGCTTCTTCGGCGAGATCGACGAGTTCGTCAGCGAGCATGAAGGCGTTGCCGGCATGGAGCCTTTCCTCGAGGGGCTGAAGACCGTGCGCGGCCAGCTGCAGGATGGCACGATGTGGCTGATGCAGAATGGCATGAGCGACTTCAACAATGCCGGTGCCTCCAGCCATGACTACCTGCACCTGATGGGCATGACGGCGCTGGCCTATATGTGGGCCCGGATGGCGAAGGTGGCGCTGGAGAATGCCGGCAGCACCGACCCGATCTATGCCTCCAAGCTCGCCACCGGGCGCTACTATGTCGAGCGGATGCTGCCGGATGCAGCGGCGCACCTCGCCAAGGTAAAGACCGGGGCGGGCGCGATGATGGCGCTGGAGGCGGCGCAGTTCTGAGGCACTGTTCTGAGAATATGGGTGCGGCCTTGACATAAATATGTCAGGGCCGCACTTTCAGAGGTATGCGCACGACCGTTCGCCTCGATGAAGCCCTGCTGCGCGCCGCCAAGATCAAGGCGGCGAAGGAGGGGCGCACGCTGACCTCACTGATTGAAGAAGGGTTGCGGCGGGTGATCGAAGGAGAGCGGGCTGCCGGCAGGGGCGCCGGCCTGCGCGAGGAGGCGGCGGCGTTTGACGCGGACGCGCGGCTGGACTCAGCCCTGGAGTTCGTGCGCAACCTTCCGAAGGTCAGCGGGCCGAGCCTGTTCGATCATCCGGAATACCGGCGCCTTGCGGCAAAGGCCGGATCCGATTTGCCCAGCCATGTGCTCGCCGTAATGGATGAAGAGGAAGACCTGGACCGGCTGCTGCGGCCGGATTCCTCAGCCCCCGATCCCTCTGCCAGCGAATGATCATTCCGGACGTCAATGTGCTGATCGGGGCATATGATCCGAACGCGCGGAGCCATGCGGCGGCGCAGGCCGGACTGGCGCAGGCGCTGGTCTCGGCTGGCGGGCTGGGGCTCTCCTCCGTTGCCGTCAGCGGGTTCGTGCGGGTCAACCTTCGCCCTCAGGCCGGGGGCATCCCGCAGGCTCCCCCAAACCTGCTGGATTATGTGTCCCGGCTGAAAGCCCATCCGGACTGCCACGATGTCGAGCCAGGCCCGGCGCACTGGCCCCTCTTTGACACGCTGGTCCGGCGCCATGTCACCGGCCACAGGCAGGTGACCGACGCGTGGTTCGCCGCATTGGCGATGGAGCGGGGGGCGACCCTGATGACTTTTGACGGCGGTTTTTCGCAATTCCGCGATCTTCGCTGGATACACCTGAAATCCTGACGTTGCGGCACGGCTGGAGAATCCGTGGCGGCGCGTCTAGAAGCTGACGTGAACGTAAGCGGCAAGTGCCTGCCGCGCGCCTGCCTGTGGAGAGTGATGATGCATGAGAGCCCGCTGAACGTCCCGAAAGCCGCCTGGCGGCAGGATGAGGAGCTGGACATCTTCTCCGATGCGGTGGCGGCCTTCTTTGAAAAGGAGTGCGCCCCGCATGTGCCGGCCTGGCGCAAGGCCGGCATCGTGCCGCGCGAGATCTGGACGAAGGCGGGCGAGATGGGCCTGCTCGGCGCCTCGGTGCCGGAAGAGTATGGCGGGGCAGGCGGGGATTTCCGCCATGAGGCCATCATCATCGAGCAGCAGCAATGGAAGGGCATCGACGGCTTCGGCATCACGCTGCACAACGCCATCATCGCGCCCTACATCACGGCCTATGGCACCGAGGAGCAGAAGCGCCGCTGGCTGCCGAAGATCTGCTCGGGCGAGCTTGTCACCGCCATCGCGATGACCGAGCCGGGCGCGGGCTCTGACTTGCAGGGCATGAAGACGACGGCGAAGCGCGACGGCGATCACTATGTGATCAACGGTTCGAAGACGTTCATCTCGAATGGCCAGACGGCGGACCTCATCCTCCTCTGCGTCAAGACCGATCCGAGCAAGGGCGCCAAGGGCATCTCGATCATCTGTGTAGAGACGGAAGCTGTAGAAGGCGCGGGCGGTTTCCGGCGCGGGCGCAATCTCGACAAGGTGGGCCAGCATGCGGCGGACACGTCCGAGCTGTTCTTTGACGAGGTGCGCGTGCCGGCAGGGCATCTGCTGGGCGGGGAGGAAGGCAAGGGCTTCATCCAGCTGATGCAGAAACTGCCGCAGGAGCGCCATATCATCGGCCTGCAGGGCATCGGCATGATCGAGCGCGCCATCCATGAGACGGTGGCGTATGTGAAGGGCCGCAAGGCCTTCGGCCAGACGATCTTCGATTTCCAGAACACGCAGTTCAAGCTCGCCGAATGCAAGACCGAGGCGACTGTCGCAAAAGTGTTCGCTGATCACTGTACGGAGCTTCTCCTGAAGGAGGAGCTCGATGCGTCCACGGCCTCGATGTCGAAATACTGGATCAGCGATCTTCAGTGCAAGATCATTGACGAATGCCTGCAGCTGCATGGCGGCTTCGGCTATATGGACGAGTATCCCATCGCTCAGATGTATGCCGATGCGCGCGTGCAGCGGATTTATGGCGGCGCGAATGAAGTAATGAAAATGCTGATTGCGAGGACGCTTTAGTTTGCGGCTTCTTTTGGTCCTGATGGGATTGTTTCTGATGGTAAGGTTATTCTCCTTCGCGCAGGACAAACCGCAACCTTTCGAGGTCAGCGTTTTAATCGACCCAGTTGGGCTACGTGCAGTCTCAACCGCTTCGAGTGGAGGCAGTTGGGAAGTGTCGATCCATTCGTCGAACTGGCTGATGCCAGATGGCAAGCACCGTAACGGCGATCTCCGGATCGGCCGGATAGTAGAGAAGCCAGAAATTGATGCCTGGTTCGGTCGCCTTCCGGCAAACAGCGTGGTCCGATTGCTGGTTGTTGACGACAAGGAAGCCGCGGACGGCATTGAGCGATACAAACTAGTATCCGTTCTCGGGGTTGGTGATGATGCGATATTGAACGGCATCGCTTCAGAGCTTGCGAAAACGGTAACGTTTGAGGATGATGTCTTCGGCACTTTTACTCTTGATCGCCAGCTCGACCTTTTTTTTGCCGAGGTCGGTGCGGACGGTGAACGCATCCAGGTATCAGTGACATCCTCCGACGACATGCCGGATAGGGATGAGTTGGTGCTGTTGAAGGCTTTCTGGGCGGGCTGGCCGCGTTGGGATCCGCGCCTCAGAGAGTTCGCAGCGGAAGAGTTGATCAACATGAAGCAAGACGCATGGCTTGAGGAAGAGGAAGCGCCTCCGACAATGATTGATTTTGCATCTCGAATGAAACCGCAAGATATCGGGATAAACAGGGAGGGCGAGTTTGTTGTTTACTATGACGATGGCGACCTTTTCTTTGGGCACAGCATTGTAGTTGAAGGTACGCTGGCCGCAGGGCCGACAGAGGCCTCGATTCAAGGATGAGACATGCCTGATCGCCATCTCCTCCGCGAAGTGTTCCCGAACCCGGCGCGCAGCTCGCTGTCACTTGGATTTGAGCTGCTGGAACTGGACGCGAAGGCCATGACAACGCGGGTCAGGTTTGACGGGCGCGCTGACTTTACCAATCCGGCGGGCTATATACAGGGCGGTTACCTGGTGGCGATGATGGATGACGCAATCGGCATGCTGGCAACGGTGAAAGCCGGGCGGGCGAAACTGCCGTCCACGGTTGATCTGCATACGCACTTCCTGCGGCCCGTGCGCGTCGGCGTGATCGAGGTGGCTGCGCGCCTGCGTAATGTGGGCCGCGCGATGGTGTTTGCCGAGGCTGACCTCTTCGATGCGCGCGGCAAGGAAGCGGCGCGAGCGACGGCCTCACTGACGCTTAATCCAATACAGAGAACGGGTGGGAAGGATGCGTAGTCTTCCCCCTCCGTCTCGCTGCTGCGCAGCGATCCACCTCCCCCGCCTTGCGGGGGAGGAGCAGCGCAGCGTTTCGCCGCAACATTTTTCCTCCCCTGCGAAGCGGGGGAGGTGGCAGGCCGCAAAGTGGCCTGACGGAGGGGGCCCTTGCGCCCACGCCGTACATGACAACTGCTATTCGACTTCCCAAAGGAGCCTCTCCCATGCCTGAAGCCTATATTTACGATGCCGTCCGCACGCCGCGCGGGAAGGGCAAATCCTCCGGCGCGCTGCATGAAATCACGGCGCTCAGCCTTGGCACGCAGGTGCTGCAGGCGATCCGTGATCGGAACAATCTGGATACTTCGAAGGTCGATGATGTGGTCTTCGGCTGCGTCTCGCCGGTGGGTGAGCAGGGCGCCGACATTGCCCGCGTGGCCGTGCTGAATGCCGAATATGCCGAGACGACGGCCGGCGTGCAGATCGACCGGTTCTGCGCCTCGGGCCTTGAGGCGTGCAACATGGCGGCCGCGAAGGTCATCGCCGGCGAGGCCGACATGGCCATCGGCGGCGGCGTGGAATCCATGAGCCGCGTGCCGATGGGCGCGTCTGGCGGGGCATGGTCGACCGACCCGCAGGTGGCGCTGAAAACCTATTTCACGCCGCAGGGCATCGGTGCTGATACGATCGCGACGAAGTATGGCTTCAGCCGCGATGATGTCGACGCATTTGCGCTGGAGAGCCAGAAGCGCGCTGCGCAGGCCTGGAAGGAAGGCCGGTTTGCAAAGTCCGTGGTCCCCGTGCGCGACCAGATGGGCGGCATTCGCCTCGCCCATGACGAGCATATGCGCCCGGACGCAACGATGCAGAGCCTTGCCGCGCTCGACCCGTCCTTTGCGGGTATGGGCGCGATGGGCTTTGATGAGGTGATCAAGCAGCGCTATCCCGAGCTTGAGAAGATCAACCATGTGCACCATGCGGGCAATTCCTCCGGCATCGTGGACGGAGCATCCGCTGTGCTGTTCGGCTCCAAGGAAATGGGCGAGGCGCTGGGCCTGAAGCCGCGGGCAAAAGTGCGCGCGATGGCCTCCATCGGCTCGGAGCCCGGCATCATGCTGACCGGCCCGACCTATGTGACGCAGAAAGTGCTGAAGAAGGCCGGCATGAATGTCGGCGATATCGACATCTATGAGCTCAACGAGGCTTTCGCGTCTGTCGTGATGCTGATGATGAAGCTGCTCGACATCCCGCACGAGAAAATGAACGTGAACGGAGGGGCCATCGCCATGGGCCACCCGCTCGGCGCGACCGGCGGCATGATCCTCGGCACGGTGCTCGATGAGCTTGAGCGGTCCGACAAGGAAACCGGCCTGATCACGCTGTGCGTCGGCGCCGGCATGGGCACCGCGACGATTATCGAACGCGTTTAATCACGATACAGAATACTGAGAGTAAACACATGAAACTCGAAACATTCACTTTTGACATCGATGGCGATGGCATCGCTCACGCCGTTTTCGACGTGCCGGGGCGCAGCATGAATACGCTGACAGGCAAGGCCGTTCAGGACATCATCGCGATTGCCAATGAGGTGGCCTCGAATGAGGCGATCAAGGGCCTCGTCATTTCCTCCGGCAAGGCGAGCGGCTTCTGCGCCGGGGCAGACCTTGGCGAGATGGGGAGCCGCGCCGGCGGCGGCGGCGACACCAAGAAAAAGTCCGAGGACGAACTGAAGAAAGAACAGTTCGAGCAGGGCTTTGCGCTCAACGGCACGCTGCGCAAGCTGGAAACCTGCGGCAAGCCGGTGGCCGTGGCGCTGAACGGGCTTGCGCTCGGCGGCGGCCTGGAAGTGGCGCTCGCCTGCCATTACCGCGTTGCGGCGAACGACAATCCGCGCATCCAGTTCGGCTTGCCTGAAGCCAAGATCGGCCTGCTGCCGGGCGCGGGCGGGACGCAGCGCCTGCCGCGCCTCGTGGGCGTTCAGGCGGCGCTGCCGCTGATCCTCCAGGGCGAAAGCTTCGATGCGCAGAAGGCCCATGCCATGGGCGTCGTTCAGGAACTTGCTCCGGGTGCGGAAACAGTTGCGCGCGCGAAGGCCTGGGTGAAGGCCAATCCGAAGGCGAAGGCGCCCTGGGATGAAAAAGGCTTCAAGGTGCCGGGCGGCGTGCCCCACAAATCACCGGGCGCCGGGCAGATCGCGACGATGTCGAACATGATGCTCGCCTCGAAAACCTATGGCAATTATCCGGCCCAGAAGAACATCCTCTCCTGCATCTATGAGGGCATCCAGGTGCCGATCGATGCAGGGCTCCGGATCGAGACGCGGTATTTCATCAATACCCAGCAGCGCCCTGAGGCGAAGGCGATGATCCGGTCGCTGTTCCTCTCGACGCAGGCATTGTCCAAAGGCGCAAACCGCCCCGCCGGCATCGAGAAGGCAGAGATCCGGAAGGTCGGCATCATCGGCGCGGGCCTGATGGGCGCAGGGATTGCCTATGAGCAGGCGCGCGCGGGCATCCGCACCGTGCTGCTCGATGTGAAACAGGAAGCGGCCGACAAGGGCAAGCAATACTCCGTACGCCTCGTTGAGAAGGCTGTCTCGCGCGGCAAGAGCACGAAGGAGAAGGGCGATGAGCTCCTTTCCCTCATCACGCCGACCACGGACTACAAGCAGCTGGAAGACTGCGACCTCGTGATCGAGGCGGTTTATGAGGACATGGACCTCAAGCACAAGGTGCTCAGCGATGCCGAAGCCGCCGTGGGCGAGAGCGCCATTGTTGGCTCCAACACCTCGACCCTGCCGATCACGCAGCTCGCCAAGCCGCTGAAGCGGACCGACAAGTTCATCGGCATCCACTTCTTCTCGCCAGTCGAGCGGATGGGCCTTGTCGAGATCATCATGGGCAAGGAGACGAGCCAGGAGACGCTGGCGAAGACGATCGACTATGTGCTGAAGATCCGGAAGACGCCGATTGTCGTCAATGACAGCCGCGGCTTCTACACCTCGCGCTGCTTCGGCACCTACACCCAGGAAGGCCTCGAAATGCTGGCCGAGGGCATCAAGCCGGCGATCATCGAGAATGTCGGCCGTCAGGCCGGCATGCCGATGGGCGCGCTGGAAGTGTCGGATTCGGTCGGCCTCGACACCGCCCTGAAGGTTGGCCGCGCGACGGCGAAGGCTGTCGGCTTCGACTATAACGAAGCGCCACTTGGCCGGATGATGGCCTGGATCGTGGAGGACAAGGGCCGTGTCGGGCGCAAGGCCGGCAAGGGCTTCTATGACTATAACGAGCAGGGCAAGCCGGACCGGCTGTGGCCGGGGCTGAACGAGCAGATCGAGGTGAAGATCGATGAATGCCCGCCGGCGCTGAAGAAGGAGCTGACCAACCGGCTGCTCATCCGGCAGGCCATTGAGGTCAGCCGCTGCTTCGAAGAGGGCGTCATCACCGATGCGCGCGACGCCGATATCGGCTCGATCCTCGCCTGGGGCTTTGCGCCCTACACAGGTGGCTGCGTCAGCTATATGGACCTGATCTGGGGCGTGCCGGCCTTTGTGGCCGAGGCAGACCGGCTGGCCAACAAGTATGGCGAGCGCTTCCGCCCGGGCAAACTCCTGCGCGAGATGGCAGAGAAGGGGCAGAGCTTCTATGAGCGCTTCCCGCCCGCCGGTGAGGCGAAGGCGGCCGCCTGATTTCCTGTTGAAGTTGCTACAGAAGGCCGGGGTCATGCCCCGGCCTTTTTTCTTGGATGGAAGACCCGGCCTGAATAGTGCGGAGGGCGGGGGCGGCCTGCCATCCGCTGGCAGGCCGCCGGAGCGGTTTACTTCTTGCCGCGATTCCACCAGCCGGATTTGCGCGGGCCAGGGGGCTCGGCAGGGGCCGGGGGTGGGGCTTCGGCGGCAGGCTCGGCGGCAAGCGGCGGTGCCTCTGCCATGGCGGGCGCAGGCTCAGCTTCCGGTTCAGGTTCTGGCGCAGCCTGCGGCGCGGGTTCCGATGACGTTGCTTCGGCGGCGGGTTCCGGGGCTGGCACAGGCACCGGCTCAGGAACCGGTTCTGGCGCGGGCGTTTCTGCCTCTGCGTCGGCGCTTGCCTCCGCTTCTGCTTCGGTCTCCGCCGGAGCGGCCTTGGCCGGGCGGCGGCTGCGGCTGCGCGGTTTCGGGGCGGGTGCTTCAGCCTCTTCTGCGGTGTCTGCAGCAGGTTCCTCTGCTTCGGCCTCTGCCGCCGGTTCGCCGGCGGGTTCAGGCTCAGCCGCTGGGGCCGACGTGTCTGCCGCGTCCACGAGGCCGATCGTGGGCTCCTCTTCGGAGAGCATCACTTCGGCGCTGACGGACAGGCCATCCAGGAAGGCCCCGCCATCGGTGATGCCGGCAAGCGCGGCGGCTTCCGGGCGGGCCTCGCCCGAGCGGCGGCGGCGACGGCCGCCCCGGCGTCCCCGGCGGCGGCGCTTGCGGCCACCCTCATCACCCTCTGCGCGCGATGCAGCGTCGCCATTGTCGCCAGCTTCGTCGCCGTCGTCATCGTCTTCGTCGCCGTCATCCTCGCCCTGGGAGGCGTCGGCATCGACCACTTCGAGGCCGGTGTCCCGGCTCTCTTCGCGGCCTTCCTCGCGCCCGCGTCCACCTTTGCGGCGGCGGCGGCGGCGCTTGCGGCCACCCTCGCGGGCCTCGCCATTGGCGGAGGCCGCAGGGGCGCCGTCTTCCTCGCCGGATTCGTCGTCTTCGGAGGCCTCGGCGAGATCCTCGTCCTCGATCTCCTCGCCGTCTTCATCCTCATCGCGCACCGAGGCCGGAGTCGGCTTCAGCAGCGAGCGCGGGGTCGCGCGCTTTTTCGGCTTCGCATTCGGATCGCGCTCGGCATCGAGATGGAAGTCGCCCGGCAGCATGTCTTCCGAGGAATGGATCGAGATGGCGAACCCCGCCACCCGCTCGATCTCGACCAGCGCTTCACGCTTGTGGTTGAGGATGTAGAGGGCGACATCGGTCGGCGCCTTGACGGAGATGGATTTGAGCCCGCCCATGGCGGCGCGGGCCTCGATGGCGCGGATCAGCTGCAGGGCTGCCGACGGGATCGAGCGGCGCCGCCCGGTGCCGTTGCAGGCCGGGCAGGGGTCGGAGGTCGCCTGCAGGACGCCCTGGCGGCGGCGCTGGCGGGAGATTTCCATGAGGCCGAACTGGGAAATGCGGCCATGCTGCACGCGCGCCCGGTCGACCTTCAGGCATTCCTTCAGGCGTTTTTCGACCGCGCGGTTGTTCTTGTTCTCCTCCATGTCGATGAAGTCGATCACGATGAGGCCGGCCAGGTCGCGCAGGCGCATCTGGCGGCAGGCCTCCTCGGCGGCCTCCAGATTGGTGCGCAGGGCCGTCTGCTCGATATTGCGCTCGCGCGTCGCCTTGCCGGAGTTCACGTCGATGGCGACGAGGGCTTCGGTCTGGTTGATGACGAGATAGCCGCCGGACTTCAGCTGGACAGTGGGAGAGTAGATGGAATCAAGCTGGTTCTCGACATTCTCCGCCACATAAAGCGGGTCTTCCTCTTTCCAGAGCTGAACCTTCTTGGACTGGCTGGGCATGATGATGCGGGCAAGGTCTTTCGCCTCGCGGTAAGCCGCATCGCCCTGCACCCAGACTTCCTCGATCTCCTTGTCGAACATGTCCCGCATGGCGCGGTGGACGAGGCCGCCTTCGGCATTGATCAGGGCCGGGGCTTCAGAAGCGAGCGTCTTCTCGACGATCTGCTCCCACAGCTTGGAGAGGTAATCATAGTCGCGCTTGATCTCGGCCTTGGTGCGCTTGGCGCCGGCCGTGCGCACGATGAGGCCCTGGCCCTCGGGCACATCCAGTTCGGAGACGATGGATTTGAGGCGCTTGCGGTCGGCCGAGTTGACGATCTTGCGGGAAATGCCGCCGCCCCGGGGGGTGTTGGGCATCAGGACCGAATAGCGCCCGGCGAGGGAGAGATAGGTGGTCAGCGCCGCGCCCTTGTTGCCGCGCTCTTCCTTGACGACCTGCACCAGCATCACCTGCCGGCGGCGGATCACTTCCTGGATTTTGTAGCGCTTGGAGATGGGGGTGCGCTGGGTCTTCTTCGGGCCATTGCTGCGGCGGGCGGGGCGGGCCGCGCGGCGGGGGGCTTCGCCGCCCTCGTCGCCGTCTTCGCTGTCCCCGGCAGAGGCGGCTTCGGACTCATCGTCTTCGCCCTCTTCGCCTTCGTCATCATCCTCGTCGGCAGAGAGGTCGTCCTCGGCGGGGACGTCGCCATTGCCTCCGCGCTCCAGCTCGGCGCTCATGCCGTGGGGCACATAGGGGCCGTCATCGTCTTCCTCGATGGCGGCAGCGGCCTCTTCGGCGGCCTCGCGCAGCAGGGCTTCGCGGTCTTCGGCAGGCAGCTGGTAATAGTCGGGATGGATCTCGCTGAAGGCGAGGAAGCCATGACGGTTGCCGCCATACTCGACGAAGGCGGCCTGGAGCGAGGGCTCCACCCGGGTCACCTTGGCGAGATAGATATTTCCGCGGAGTTGTTCGCTGCCGGTTGTCTCGAAATCGAAATCGTCAACCTGTCCGTTGTTGACGATGGCAACCCGGGTCTCTTCGCCATGGGCTGCATCGATCAGCATCAGTCTGCTCATGTAACAGAACCTTTCGGTCCGGCGCCGCCGGGCAGGGCGCAAGGCGCCTCTGGCGGGCTGGCAAGCCGGAATAAGTGGGGAGGAAAGCGCCTGCCGGACGCGGGGCTGCGAATCGCGGAAGCGATCCGGGCAAACCTGTAATCCTGGCGGCACTCGTGCGCATGTATCCTGCTTTCCGGAGCGCGCGCCTCCCGCTGCCGTTCCAGGGAAGCCGGGACGCAGGCGCGCTGTAAGGAAACCGATGGGCCGCCCGGATGGGACCGGCCACACCCAAATACTGCCCAATTTTGCCTTCAATTGAAAGAGGCAAATTCTGCAGGTGCGCGCCCGCTTCGTGCAGCAGGGTCAAGCCCGGGTTAATCTTCACGGGTTTATGGGGAGGAGGCGTGCTTTTTGCGGCCGCCTTGCCCCCGACCCGACAGAGCAGATGCTGAAACCCTTCCTCGCCGTTCTGTTAACCTTTTGCTTCAGCGCGGTTTTTGGCGCCGGGGCTGACATCACGCAGGTGCGCGTGGTGGGCGATGGCGCGCCGACACGGATTACCGCATGGTCAGATGTGGCGGAGCCGGGTGAGGCGTTCCTGGTCGAGACGGACGGGGTGCGGCGCATTGTAATACCGCTCGGGTTGAACGCCTATTCGGCGGAAGGCTTCGGGACCGGCGGGGTCGAGAGCTGGCAAGTGCGGCCCGGGCGGCTGGAATTCGTGCTCGACCGGCCGATGCAGGTCGCGCGGCTCCTGCGCCTGCCGCCGACCGGGGCCGAGCGCCAGCACCGGCTGATCCTCGACCTCGATACTGTTTCCGAGGCGCGCTTCTCACAGGCCGCAAGCCGGGATGTGCGCCGCCTTGCCGCCGCCGAAGCGCGCCCGGCGCCGGCTGCGCGGCCTGTTCAGCAGGCTGCGGCCCGCCCTGCGACGCCCGCACGTCCCGCTTCCGGGCGGGGCCATGTCGTGGTGATTGATCCCGGCCATGGCGGGCGCGACCCCGGCGCGCTGGCGATCAATGGCGGCGTGGAGAAGGAAATCACGCTGAAGGCCGCGCTGGAACTGAAACGCCTGCTGGAGGCCGATGGCCGCTACCAGGTGCGCCTGACCCGGGAGACTGACGTCTATGTCGACCATGAGGACCGGGTGACGATGGCGCGCAACTGGGGCGCGGAGCTGTTCATTTCGCTGCACGCGGACGCTGCCGGCTCGCCCAATGTGGCCGGTGCGTCGGTCTATACCATCTCTGCGCGCGGCGAAGGGCGGGTTGACCGGGAGGCACGCCGGAACAACTGGGTGATCCCGATTGAGGATGGCACGCCGGACCGGGTGACCGGCATCCTGACAGACCTCGTGAAGCGGGAGACACGGACCCGCTCGGCGGAGTTTGCCGAACTGCTGCTGCCGGAACTGGAGCGGGCAGGGCCTGTGCTGCGCAATACGCACCGGAATGCCGGCTTCTATGTGCTGCTGGCGCCGGATGTGCCGGCGGTGCTGCTGGAGCTGGGCTTCCTGACGAACGCCGCCGATGCGCGCCGGCTGCAGTCGGATGCGGGCCGGCGGGCGGCAACCGAGGCCATCAAGCGGGCCATCGACGCCTATTTCGAGCGCCAGGATGTCCGGCTTGCGGCGCAGTGACCAGCCGGAGGCCCTTGTGGGCTACCCCGGATGCTGCTTGTCTCTGCCGATGATCCTGCGCCTTTTCCTTCTACCGATCCTGATGGCCACCCTGCTGCTCGGGGGCTGTGCCAGCCGGGGTTTCCCGGGCAGTGCCTATGACCTCTGGGGCGATGACCGCCCGGCAGAGGCGAGCACCTATCGGGACTTCATGATCGCGCGGCTCGCCTCGATGTCGAACGATCCGCAATCGGCGGCGCGGCGCTATGCAGCGGTGATCGACCGGGTGCCGGAGCCGGCCGGGATTGCCGAGCGGGCGGTGTTCTCTGCGCTGCTCGCCGGGGAATATGGCACGGCGGCGGGGCTCGCCCGGCGGGCCGATGCGGCAGGCAGCGAGGCGGGCCTTGTCCGGCTGACGCTGGCGACGGACGCCATCGTGCGCGGGCGCCCGCAGCAGGCGGTGCCTTACCTGGATGAAACGCGCTTCATGGCGTTCAATCGCAATATTGCGCGCGGCATGGCGGCCTGGACGGCGCTGGACCGGCAGGGGATCGCGGCGGCGGAAGCGCTGATCGAGCCGGGACTGACCGGGGACGTGCGCTTCGACAGCCCGGCGCTCTACCAGCTGGCGCTTTTGCGCATTGCGGCGCGCGAGGATGACAAGGCGCTGGAAACGCTGGAGCGCATCTGGGACAGCGGCGCGCGCCTCGCCATCGGTGTGGAGGCCCATGCCGAACTGCTGGCAGCAAGGGGTGAGCGCGAACGGGCGCTGGAACTGCTGACCCGGTTCCGGAATGAGGTCGGCGCGAATACAAGCGTCACGGCACTGGCGGCGCGCATCGAGGCGGGACAGCGGATCCAGCCGCGCCGGCTGACATTGCGGCAGGGCGCGGCGCGGGCGGTGTATGTCTCGGCGGCGGCGCTGATGTACCAGACCGAGGACGATCTTTCCTCGGTCTATTTCGTGCTGGCCCTGGCGCTCGACCCGGACCTCGATGTGGCGCGCACGCTGTGGGCGCAGGCGCTCGACAATGCGAACCGGTATGACGATGCGATCCGGGTGCTGCAGGCGGTGCGGCCGGCGTCTGCCTATTATGCCAATGCGCGCGGCCAGATGGCGGGCGTGCTGCACCGGGCGGGCCGGAGTGAGGAAGCCCTGCAGGTGGCGGCGGTGGCCATCGCGGGCAATCCCGACCGGATGCTGAAGCTGCAGCTGGCTGACCTCTATATCGGGCTGGAACGGTTTGCTGATGCCGAGGCGGTGCTGACGGAAGTGTATGAAGCGGACGCGGTGGCAGGCCGGGAGGACTGGCGCATCCTGTTCTCGCGCGGGGCCGCGCGGGAGCGGCAGGGCAACTGGCCGGAGGCGGAAGCTGACCTGATCCGCGCGCTGGAGCTGCGCCCGGACAGTGCGACCGTGCTCAATTATCTCGGCTATTCCTGGATCGACCGGGGGGAGAACCTTGAGGAAGGGTTCGAGCTGATCCGGCGGGCCGTGATGCTGGAGCCGAATTCGGGGCATATCGTGGACAGCCTTGGTTGGGCCTATTTCCGGCTCGGCGAGTATGAGACGGCGGTGGACTATCTGGAGCGTGCGGTGGAGCTTCTGCCGGGCGACCCGATCCTGAACGACCATCTCGGCGATGCCTACTGGAAGGCCGGGCGGCGGCTGGAGGCTGGCTTCCAGTGGCGCCGGGCGCTGCGGCTGGATCCCACGGAGGCCGACCGGAAGAAAATCGAGATCAAGCTCGGCTCGCCGCTGGGGCCGGATGCGCCTGAATTGCAGGCTCCCGCCAGCTGATGGTGCGGGCCGGGGGTGAGGGGGTGTGATGCTGCGGGCGCATGCACCGGCGAAGGTGAACCTGTTCCTGCATGTCGGCCCGGTGAAGCCGAATGGCCGCCACGACCTCGACTCGCTTGTCGTGTTTGCAGATGAGGGCGCCGCGGACCGGCTGAGCGTAACGGCCTCCGATACGCTGGGCCTTGAGGTCGAGGGGCCGGGCGCGCGGGAGGCCGGGCCGGCGGGCGAGAACCTTGTGCTGCGCGCGGCGAGTGCGTTGAAGGAGGCTTCGGGCACACAGCAGGGCGCGTTCTTCAGGCTGCGCAAGGCGCTGCCGGTGGCGGCCGGGATCGGGGGCGGATCGTCGGATGCGGCGGCGGCGCTGCGTCTTCTGACCGAACTCTGGAATCTGGACCCGGCGATGGCCGAGGCGGTTGCGCCGGGGCTCGGCGGGGATGTGCCGGTGGCGCTCGCCGGTGTTGCCGCGCGGATGCAGGGCGAAGGCGAGCGCGTGACGCGGGCGGCGTTGCCGGGGCGGTGGCGATTGCCGGCGCTGCTGGTGAACCCGGGCGTGGCCTGCCCGACCGGGCCGGTGTTCCGCGCCTATGATGAGGCGGGCGGCGGGGCGGATTTCGCGGAGCTGCCGCATCTGCCGGAGTTCGGGACGCTGGAGGAGCTGACGGTCTGGCTGGGCACGCAGCGCAATGATCTGGAGGCCCCGGCCCTCAAACTCGTTCCGGAGATTGGCGAGGTGCTGGACTGGCTCGGCCTGCAGCCGGGCGTGCGGCTTGTGCGGATGAGTGGGTCTGGCGCGACCTGTTTTGCCCTGTTCGACAAGCTCGTAATTGCCAGAGACCTCGAAGCGAGGTTCCGCCGGGACTGGCCGAAGGGCTGGGCTGCGGCCTGCACGCTGGGAGATGCCCTGATATGACCGATCCGTTCCTTGTCTGGTTTGCGCTGCCGCTGAGCGTGAGCGCCGCAGTGTGCGCGCTGATGATCCGGCTGGGGCCGAAGGATGCACCCGATGGCGGGCGCAAGACGCAGGCCGCGCCGGTGCCGAGCGCGGGCGGTATCGGCATCCTGGCCGGGCTTGCGGCGGCGCTGATTGCCGGTGCGGTCGGGATGCCGGACCATGTGAGCGCAGGCTCGATTGCGCAGGCGGGCCTCGCCGGGCCGCTATTGTTCGTGCTGCTGGCAGGCGTGCTGGGCTTTGCGGATGACCGGTGGAGCCTGCCGGCGGGCCGCAAGCTGGCCGTGCTGGCCGCCGGGGCGGTCTTTGCGGCGCTCTATGGGCCGCACATCCATCATTTCTGGCTGCCGGGGGCGGAGGCGCCGGGTTATCCGCTGGCGCCGTTCCTGGCGGTGGCGGGGGCGGCGCTATGGCTGTTCGTGATGGCGAATGCGGTGAACTTCATGGACGGGGCGAACGGGATTGCGCTTGGCTCATCGGCGATCATGCTGACGACGCTGGCGCTGCTGGCCCTGCCACTGGCGCTCTATGCGACGGAGCCGGAGGCGGGGCTGCTGGTCTACCTGCTGCTCGGGGCGGCGGCGGCGGTCAGCGGTTTCCTGATCTGGAACCTCGCCGGGCGGCTCTATGCGGGAGATACGGGCTCGCTGGCGATCGGTGCGCTGATCGGCGGGGCGGGGCTGGCGCTGGCGGAGACCTATTCGGTCTGGGTGCCGGCGACGCTGGCGCTGCCCTTTCTGGTGGATGTGTTCCTGACGCTGCTGTGGCGGGCGCGAAAAGGCCGGCCGCTGATGCAGGCGCACCGCGACCATGCCTACCAGCTGTTCCTGCGGGCGGGCTGGCGGCATGGGCAGGTCGGGGCGCTGTGGTGGGCGATGACGGGCGTGTGTGCGGCGGCGGTGCTGGTGGGGCCTGCCGGAACGGTCTTTGGGCTGGGCGCGATGGGCGGCGCGCCGGGGGATGCGTTCGTGCTGTTCCTGTCGCTGCTGCTGGCTGGATGCGGGCTGTGGATCTGGCAGCGGGCGACGCTGGGGCGGCAGCTTGAAGCCGGCGAGGCTCAGTAAGCCCGGCTGACGCAGAAATCGGCGAGGTCTTCGAGCGCTTCACGGTAGGGCGAGGCCGGCAGGCCGCGCAGGGCGCCCTTGGCGAGGGCGGCATAGGCTTCAGCCTCCTGCACCGTGGCCTCGGCGGCGCCGGTTGCGCGGATCAGGTGGACGGCATGGGCGAGGTCTGAATCTTCCGGTGTGGCCGGGTTCAGGGCCCGGTCCCAGAAGGCGCGGTCTTCATCCGAGCCCCGGCGGCGGGCGATGATGACGGGCAGGGTCACCTTGCCTTCCCGGAAGTCGTCGCCGACCGATTTGCCGATAACGGAGGTGGTGCCGCCATAATCGAGCACGTCATCGATGATCTGGAAGGCGAGGCCGAGATTCTTGCCATAGGAGGCGAGCGCATCGGCATGGGCCGGGGCCCCCGCCGAGAGGGCGCCGGTTTCGGCAGCAGCCTCGAACAGGGCGCCGGTCTTGGCTTCGACGATGGCGAGGTATTCCTCGGTCGGCAGGTCGCGCGTCTGCATCGCGGCAAGCTGGCGCACTTCGCCCTCGGCGATCACGGTGGAGGCGGTGGCGAGGCGGTTTAGGATGGTCAGGCTGTTGGTCTCGACCAGCAGGTTGAAGGCGCGGGCGAACAGGAAATCCCCGACCAGGATCGAAGCCTTGTTGCCCCAGACGGCCTTGGCAGCGGGCTTGCCGCGGCGCAGGTCGCTCTCATCGACGACATCATCGTGGAGGAGGGTGGCGGTGTGGATGAATTCGACCGCAGCGGCGAGGGCATGAGTTGCGGCATTGGCGCGGCCGACTGCATTTGCCGAGATGAGCGTGATCAAAGGGCGGAGGCGCTTCCCTCCGGCCGATATGATATAGGCCGACAGGTCCGGGATGACGCTGACAGGGCTGGCTGCGCGCTCGGCCAGAAGGCGTTCCACCTCCGCCAGATCGGCGGCCGCAAGGGCCTGCATCCGCTCCATGATGGAGGCAAGGGCGGGCTTTGTCCTGGACTTCGGCGCGAGGGTCACCCGGGACGGCTCCTTTGTTTCGACACTGCAATAGGTAATGTACGCAATCTGTCCGGCAACTCGACGCGGCACCGGGCCGCAGACCTTTGAGCGTATCCCGGGCGGCCCGGCAATAGGCCGGTGTCAAGGCGGCTGACAGAGACCCCCGGAACGTGGTTTAATAGGCTCATGAAACCGATTGTCCTGATGCTTTCCGCTGCGCTGCTGGCCGCCTGCGCCACATCGCCTGCCGTTTATGGTCCCGCAAGCCGGGAGGGTGCGCTGGGTTACACCTCCCAGCAGATCGAGACGGGGCGTCACCGCGTGTCCTACACCGACGATGATCCCGTGAAGGCCCGCAACCTCGCCCTGCTGCGCGCGGCGGAGATTACGCTGATGGAAGGCCGCCAGTGGTTCGAGGTGACGGCCGAGTTTGCCGATGCCGGCCCGCCCCGCAGGAGCGGCGGCTCCTCGATCAGCATTGGCGGGGGCACGGGCTCGTATGGGCGCTCGTCCAGTGTCGGGGTGGGCGTCGGGATCGGCATTCCGCTGGGCGGGGGCAGTGCCGGCAGCGGGCGGGTGACCTCGACGCTGGAGATTGTAACGGGATCGGGCGAGAAGCCGGACCGCCCGACAGTCTATGATGCCCGCTCGGTCGATATGAACCTGCGTGGCAGCGGCCTCTAGATGGAAGAAGTGCTCCGGACCAATGATCCGGTCAAACTGTCCTATGCCGAGCACCTGCTGGGCGAGGCGGGGATCGATTACTTCGTCGCAGACCGGCATATCTCGGCCATCGAAGGCAATATCGGCATTTTCCCGCGCCGCATCCTGGTGGCGGAGGAAGACCTCCCCCGGGCGCGGTTTGCGCTGGCCGGGGTTGAGCCGGGGTGAATGGGGCAACCGAGGATACGGTCTATCAGGGCCGGGTGCGGCTGATCCAGCCGGAGCGGGGCTTCCGGGCGGGGTTTGATTCGCTGCTGCTGGCAGCGGCCCTGCCGGAGCTGGCGGGCGGCGAGGCGCTGGAGCTGGGCTGTGGCAGCGGCGGAGCGTTGCTGCCGGCGGCTTACCGGCTCAGCGGGGCGCAGTTTACCGGCATCGAGGTTGACCCGGCGATGGCGGAGCTCGCACGCGGCGGGGTCGCGGCGAACGGCTTCGAGGGGCGGGTGCGGGTTGAGACGGCGGAGGCGTCGGCCTGGGCCGCTCAGCATGAGAACCGGTTTGACCTGGTGTTTGCCAATCCGCCTTACTTCGAGCCGGGGAAAATCTCCGAGCCCGGCGAAGGCAAGTCGGGCGCCTATGTCGAGAGCCTGACGCTGGAGGACTGGCTGAAGGCGATGCTGCATGCCGCAAAGCCCCGGGCGCCGGTGATCCTCGTGCACCGGGCGGCGGAGCTGGCGCGCATCCTGGCGCGGCTGGACAGGCAAGCGGGAGAGATCACTGTGCTGCCAGTGGCCTCAAAGGCGGAGGAGCCGGCGCGGCGCGTGCTGGTGCGGGCGCGCAAGGGGCTGAAGCGCGGGCCGTTGACGCTTCTGCCGCCGCTGGTGACGCACCTCGCCGATGGCAGCGCGCGCACGCCGGAGGCGGAGCGGATCGTGCGCGGGGAGGCGCTCGGCTGGTAGGAGATCAGGGCCTCACGGGCCGATTTTGCTTGATCTGCCGGGGTATAGCCCCAAACTATAAAATTACAGCCGTCCTGACAGAGGGAGCCCCCCATGTTCACACTGCTGCTGATTGGGAGCCTTGTCCTGGGCCTGCTGATCGCGTTCATCGGCCTGCGCGGGACCCACGATCACAACCGCAACAAGAAGCGCTGAAGGCGGGCGAGGTTGCGTCCTGACCGGCGCCGCGCTAGGCGCTGGCGGGTCGAGCAACGAGCCGAGTGTTTCTATGCCTGCTGCCAAGGGCGCCCCGAAAGCCCATCCCAAGCCGAAATCCTTTCAGGACCTGATCCTGACGCTGCAGGCCTATTGGTCGGACCAGGGCTGCGCGATCCTGCAGCCCTATGACATGGAAGTCGGCGCCGGGACGCTGCATCCGGCGACTGTGCTGCGGGCGCTGGGGCCGAAGAACTGGCGGGCGGCCTATGTGCAGCCCTCGCGCCGGCCCAAGGATGGCCGCTATGGCGAGAACCCGAACCGGCTGGGTCATTATTACCAGTATCAGGTGATCCTTAAGCCGAACCCGCCGGACCTGCAGGACCTTTACCTCGAAAGCCTCTACCGGATCGGCATTGACCCATCGGTGCATGACATCCGCTTTGTGGAGGACGATTGGGAGAACCCGACCGTTGGCGCCTGGGGTCTTGGCTGGGAAGTCTGGTGCGACGGGATGGAAGTCTCGCAATACACCTATTTCCAGCAGGTCGGCGGCCTTGATGTGGCCCCGGTTTCGGGCGAGCTGACCTATGGGCTTGAGCGCCTCGCGATGTATGTGTTCGGTGTCGATAATGTGTACGACCTGCCGTTCAATGATCCGGCCTCGGCTGTGCCGCTGACCTATGGCGATGTGTTCCTGGAGAATGAGCGCCAGCAGAGCGCGTTCAATTTCGAGCATTCCGATGTCGAGATGCTGAAGCGCTGGTTTGCTGATTGCGAGAACCAGTCGAACGCGTTGCGGGAAGCGGGCAAGCCGCTGCCGGCGTATGATTATG
The DNA here is from genome assembly GCF_046313735.1 of Hyphomonas sp. Taxonomy (GTDB): domain Bacteria; phylum Pseudomonadota; class Alphaproteobacteria; order Caulobacterales; family Hyphomonadaceae; genus Hyphomonas. The sequence goes on along the minus strand of NZ_JBKBXW010000004.1, from coordinate 43,377 downwards.
CGCTGAAGGCCAGCCACACCTTCAACCTGATCGATGCGCGCGGGGCAATTTCGCCGACCGAGCGGCAGGCCTATATTGCCCGGGTGCGCGATCTGGCGCGCGGCGCGGCGGCTCAATGGGCGGAGCAGGAAGCGGCGCGGGCCGGAGCGTCAGGCGCCGGCGTTTAGGGCGTTCACATATTGCGCGCCGCTGGTGAAGGCGGCGACGCGGGCGTGGCCTGCGGCCCCGATCGTGTGGCGGAGCGCCGGGTCAGCTTCCAGCAATTCCAGCTTGCGGGCGGCGTCTGCGATGTCCGGCTCGGCCCAGCGGGAATGGGCATAGCCGCCGAACACGCCGAACCGGTCTTCTGCCGGCACCAGCGTGTAGGCCACGGGCAGGGCGCTGGCCTCGTCCATGAACTCCATATTGCCGGACCAGCCGGTGGCGATGACCGGTTTGCCGAGCATCATCGCCTCGGCCATTGTCAGGCCGAAGCCTTCGCTGCGATGGAGGGAGAGGAGCGCGTCGGCGGACTGGATCAGCCTGCGCGAGGCGCCGGCGGGCAGGTTGGCATCGAGCAGCTCGATGCGCGGATCGGCGGCAATCGCCTCGCGCACTTCGGCGGCGAAGGCAGGCCGGTCCGTCAGGCCGCGTGTTTTCAGGAGGAGGCGGGCCGGGCCGGCAAAGCGCGCCTGCCGGAAGGCCCGGAGCGCGCCGGCGACATTCTTGCGCTCGAACGAGGATTTGCCGTCGGCAAAGGTGATGACGGTGAAGCCCTCGAAGGGCGGGACGGGGGTTTCCAGATCCGGCGCGGGCGGGGGGTGGATGAAATGGGGAACGACACGCACCGGCTTGCCGGTGAGTTTTGATATGGCGGCGGCGGTGAACTCGCTCGGCACCCAGATTTCGGTGAGGTAACGGGCGGCGTCCTGCCAGCTGGCGGGGGCATCGGGCAGCTCCCAGGCCCAGTAGCCGATGACGCGCCGGCCGCTGCCCCGCCAATTCTGCAGCGCAAAACAGGCGCGCGGGAATTCCGGGGCATTCAGGTGCACGATCAGGGTGCGCGCATCCTGTCCTCGGGCGGTGGACGGAACGGGGCTGTCAAAATCCTGCTGGCCAAAGAGTGCGCTGAGATTGACCCGGCCGATAGTCCAGCCCGCTGCCTCAAACCCCGCTGCGCACAGGCGCGCCGAGGCACCGATGCCGCTGGCCGAGCCAAAGAGGCCGGCGACGAGCACGGGGCCGCGATGCTGGGCTGTGGAGGACGGGGGCCGGGACAGGATATGCCTGTGGGCCCGCCACAGGGCCCTCGACGCCAGGTCTTGCATCATGCTTGCGGCTCTTCTTCCGGGTGGAGCGTTCTGGCCGCATCGGGCGGTCTTGCATGTTTCCTATCACCGGCTGGCGGGCGAGGACAATCTGGCGCGCTGAAATGGCGCCCCAGGCGCGCCTCGCGGCTTTGCGGCGCCTCCCTTGACCCCGGCGCGCGGGTCTGTAAGCCGTGGCCACCTTGTTTCCGGCCCCTGACAGGTTCCCATGGCTGAGCTTCTGATCGAACTTTTCTCCGAGGAAATCCCTGCGCGGATGCAGGCGAAGGCGGAGGCAGACCTCCTGGCCGCGCTGACGCAGCGGCTGAAAGAGGCTGGCCTTGGCTGGACGCAGGCGTTTGCCGTGTCCGGGCCGCGCCGGCTGACGGCGGTGGTCGAAGGGCTGGACGCGCGCTCGGCCGATGTGCGCGAGGAGAAGAAGGGGCCGAAGGTCGGCGCGCCGGAACAGGCGGTTGCCGGCTTCCTGCGCGGGGCGGGGCTGAAGGATATCAGCGAGGCGGAAATCGTCTCCGACCCCAAGAAGGGCGATTTCTATGTCGCTTACATCTCCACGCCGGGGCGCGACGCGAAGGACATCATCGCCGAGGCTGTGCCGGAGATTGTGCGGAATTTCCACTGGCCGAAATCCATGCGGACGGCGGATGGCGATTTGCGCTGGGTGCGCCCGCTGCAGGGGATCGTCTGTGTGCTGGACGGCGCGGTCGTGCCATTTGACGTGGGCGGCGTGGCGAGCGGGAATGTGACCGAGGGTCACCGTGTGCACGGGCGTGGTCCGTATACGGTCAATGCCTGGAAGGATTACAAGGCGCAGCTGGAAGGGAAGGGGCATGTGATCCTCTCCCGCGATGACCGGCGCAATATGATCCTTGAAGGGATCAACAAGGTGTGCGCCGGCGCAGGGCTCGACTGGATCGAGGACAAGGGGCTCTTGGAAGAGGTGGTGGGCCTTGCCGAATGGCCGGTGGTCGTCCTTGGGCAGATGGATCCGGGATTCCTGGACCTGCCGCCGGAAGTCATCACGCTGTCGATGCGCACGCACCAGAAATACTTTGCGGCGAATGATGCGAAGTCCGGCAAGCTGGCGCCGGTGTTCATCGTGGTGGCGAACATTTCGGCCAGCGATGGCGGCGTGAAGATTGCCGAGGGCAATGCGCGGGTTCTCTCCGCGCGCCTGTCGGATGCGCGCTTCTTCTGGGAGAAGGACAAGGCAACGCCGCTGGAGGAGATGGCCGCGAAGCTGAAGACGATTGCGTTCAAGGAAGAGCTTGGCAGCCTGGGCGACAAGGTGGAGCGCGTGGCGGCGCTGGCGCGGGAGCTGGCGCCGAAGGTCGGGGCGGATCCTGATCTGGCGGAACGCGCGGCGCGGCTGGCGAAGGCCGACCTTGTGTCGGAGATGGTGGGCGAGTTTCCGGAGCTTCAGGGGGTGATGGGGCGGTATTATGCGTTGGCCGCGGGCGAGGACGCCCGCATCGCCGACGCCATCCGCGACCATTACAAACCTCAGGGCCCGAACGATTCCGTGCCCACCGATCCGGTCTCCATCGCTGTCGCCCTGGCGGACAAACTGGACACGCTGACCGGCTTCTGGGCCATCGACGAAAAGCCGACAGGATCGAAGGACCCGTTTGCGCTGCGGCGGGCGGCCCTCGGTGTGGTGCGCCTCATCCTCGAGAACAAGATCCGTTTCAGCCTCGACCGGTTCAATGACGCGCAGGTCCTGAAACACCAGATTGGTCCGCAGGCGGTCGATTGGTCCGCGCCGTCCCTGTCGGCGCTGTCGCGCGCGATCATGAACGAGGGCGTCTTCAGCGATGCGGCGCAGGGCGCTCTCGCTGCCATCGAGGGCGGTCTTCCGGACTGGGCACACCGTGTCTCGGCGCATGATCCGTCGGTCAGCGATGACCTGCTGGACTTCCTGCACGAGCGGCTGAAGGTCTACCTGCGCGACCGGGGCGCACGGCATGACTGGATCGATGCCTGCCTCGGCATGCCGGACCGGTGCGACCTCGTGCTCATCGTCAAGCGGGTTGAGGCGCTGGCCGCTTTCCTTGCGACCGAGGATGGGGCGACGCTGCTGGCGGGGTATCGCCGCGCGGCGAACATCCTGAAGGCGGAGGAGAAGAAGGGCGCGCTGCCGGAGGGACTCGCGGTGGATGCCAAGCTGATCTCCAAAGGGCCGGCGGAGGAGCAGGCGCTGTTTGCGGCGTTGAGCCGGGCTGAGGCTGCGCTGGAGGCGCCGCTGAGGGCAGAGGATTTTGCCGGGGCGATGCGCGTTCTGGCTGGCCTGCGCGCGCCGGTGGATGCGTTCTTCGAGGCGGTGATGGTGAATGATGCCGACCCGGCCGTGCGGGCGAACCGGCTGGCGCTGCTGGTGGCGGTGCGCGGGGCGCTGCACAAGGTGGCAGATTTCTCGAAAATCGAGGGCTGACTTTCGCCGGAATACAGGCGCGACAACATTGTCATCGCCCATGCGGGTTGCCGCGACATCCCCGTGGCTGGCAATTGTCTCGCGCATGCAGCATAGGACTTGCAAACCGCTGGCAGGGCCAACGCCTGCGATACCAGTTCAGAACACGGGGAATGCATCCATATGGGCAATGCAGCAGTGAAACAGGCAACCGAGACCTGGGTTTACGCCTTCGGCGGCGGCACCGCCGATGGCGATGCCTCAATGAAGAACCTGCTCGGCGGCAAGGGGGCAAACCTTGCGGAAATGGCCAAGCTCGGCCTGCCTGTGCCGCCCGGATTCACGATCTCGACTGCCGTCTGCACGGCCTATTATGACACAGGCCGCGCCTGGCCGGCGGGGCTGGAGGCGCAGGTGGACGCCGCGCTTTCGACGCTCGAAGCGAGCACCGGCAAGGGATTTGGCGACCCGGCCAATCCGCTGCTGGTCTCCGTGCGCTCGGGCGCGCGCGCCTCGATGCCGGGGATGATGGACACGGTGCTGAATCTCGGCCTGAACGAGGCGGTGGCTGCGGGCCTCGCCGAGAAGGCGGGCGGGCGGTTTGCCTATGACAGCTATCGCCGCTTCATCCACATGTATTCGAATGTCGTGCTCGGCCTCGACCATGAGGAATTCGAGCACATCCTGTCCTCCTACAAGGAGCGCAAGGAATTCGAACTCGACACCGAACTGGACGCCGATGACTGGAAAGAGATCATCGTGCGCTACAAGAAGGCGGTGGAGGAGGACCTCGGCCGTCCGTTCCCGGAGGATCCGCGCGAACAGCTCTGGGGCGCGATTTCGGCGGTGTTCAATTCCTGGATGAGCGACCGGGCGATCATCTATCGTAAGCTGAACGATATTCCCGAAAGCTGGGGCACGGCTGTGAACGTGCAGGCGATGGTGTTCGGCAATCTGGGGGATACGTCGGCAACCGGCGTTGCCTTCACGCGGGACCCGTCGAACGGTCAGGCGATCTTCTATGGCGAATACCTGATCAATGCGCAGGGCGAGGATGTCGTGGCCGGCATCCGCACACCGGCGCCGATCTCGCGCGAGCGTGCAGCGACGCTTGGCTCCTCCGATGCGCCGCTGGAAGATTCGATGCCGGAAGTCTACGCGCAGCTGCGCGAAGTGGCCGCAAAGCTCGAGAGCCACTACAAGGACATGCAGGATATCGAGTTTACCGTCGAGGACGGCAAGCTCTACATGCTGCAGACGCGCAGCGGCAAGCGGACGGCCGGGGCGGCGGTGAAGATCGCGGTCGACATGGTGCGCGAAGGTCTGATCACGGAAGAAGAGGGGCTGATGCGGATTGACCCGTCGGCGCTCGACCAGCTGCTGCATCCGCGCCTTCTGACGGACCAGGAATTTGCAGACCTCAACACGAAGCGCCGCAATTCCGGCCAGGAGGCGCTGCCGGTGTATGATGTGATCGTGCGCGGTTTGCCGGCGAGCCCGGGCGCTGCTGTGGGCAAGATCGTGTTCGATTCCGAAGAGGCCTTCCACCTCGCCAACAAGGGCGAGGATGTCATCCTTGTGCGGCTTGAGACGAGCCCGGACGACATTAAAGGAATGCATGCGGCGCGGGCGATCCTGACGGCGCGCGGCGGCATGACGAGCCATGCAGCCGTGGTGGCACGCGGCATGGGCCGGCCCTGCGTATGCGGGGCAAGCGGCATCCAGATCGACTATAACGCTGGCACGCTGACGGTCCGTGGGCGGACCTTCCGGGCGGGCGATGTGATCACGCTTGACGGCGCGAGCGGGCGTGTGATCGCGGGCGCTGCCGAGATGGTGCAGCCCGACCTTTCGGGTGATTTCGGCGAGCTGATGGGCTGGGCCGACAAGCGCCGCAAGCTGAAAGTGCGCGCCAATGCCGAGACGCCGGTGGACACGCGCACGGCGGTCGAATTCGGCGCGGAGGGCGTCGGCCTCTGCCGCACCGAGCATATGTTCTTCGAGGAGGAGCGCATCCCGGCGGTGCGCACGATGATCCTTTCCAATGACGAAAGAGGCCGCCGCGAAGCGCTGGCCAAGCTGCTGCCGATGCAGCGGTCCGATTTCGAGGAAATCTTCCGTATCCTGGGCGACCGGCCGGCGACGATCCGCCTGCTCGATCCGCCGCTGCATGAATTCCTGCCGCATACGGATGAGGATATTGCCGGCGTTGCCAAGGCATCCGGCCTCAGCGCTGAAGAGCTGAAGCGCCGCGCGAATGACCTGCACGAATCCAATCCGATGCTGGGCCATCGCGGTTGCCGGCTCGGCATCACCTATCCCGAAATCTATGAGATGCAGGCCCGCGCGATCTTCGAGGCGGCGGTGAATGTGGCCCGGGATGGCGGCGTGCAGCCCGTGCCGGAAGTCATGATCCCGCTTGTGGCCACCTATCGCGAGCTTGAGATTCTCAAGGCGCTGGTCGATGAAACCGCCAGGAAGGTCTTTGCCGAGATGGGCGTCACGCTGGACTATATGGTCGGTACCATGATCGAATTGCCGCGCGCGGCGCTGGCCGCGAAGGAAATTGCTCTGGCGGCGGAGTTCTTCTCTTTCGGCACCAATGACCTGACCCAGACAACGCTTGGCATCTCTCGCGATGATGCCGGCAAGTTCCTCACGGCCTATTCCGACAAGGGGATCTATGAGAAAGATCCCTTCGTGACGCTCGACCAGGAAGGCGTGGGCGAGCTTGTGAAAATGGCCGCCGAGCGGGGCCGGGCAGGGCGTCCGGGCATCAAGCTGGGCATCTGCGGGGAGCATGGCGGGGACCCGGCCTCTGTGGAATTCTGCCACCGGGTCGGGCTGGATTATGTGTCCTGCTCGCCTTACCGGGTGCCGATCGCGCGGCTTGCTGCGGCCCAGGCGGCGGTCCGGAATGGCACGAAATAGGCCTTTCCGGCGTTAACCGGTCATAAATACATGATGCTTGGGTGTTGCATAAGTGCAACATCCGGCTTTGTGGAGGCCGCGCGGAAAGCGGCCGGCAACAACCTATTTTGCCTGAAATTTCATTGAATTAGACCGGACCCGGGCCGTCATGTTCCTATGCTGCGGCGCGGGAAAAGTGTTTCAGCTTTCTGAATTGTCACTCAGAGAACTGGCTGGATTATTGCTAGATACAGGCGGGTGGGCCAAGTCCCGTCAGCCCTCGTCGAGGGCGGGCCGGCAAACGCGGCCTCAGACTGAAACAATCCAGACACTCCGGGGCATCAGGCGGAGCGATAACTGCCGGCCGGAGAAAGAGGAGCGGTGATGTTAAGGTTTTCGAAACCAGGCCGGGCGACTCTGCGCCCCTCTAAAGGGCTGCGGCACAAGCTCGCTCGGTGGTGGTTTGCAATGACGGATCAGGAACAGCGGGATGTGTATGTCCGCGGCGGCATGATCGCGATCATCGCTGTCAGCGCCACTGTGTCGCTTCCGGCAATCTCTGAAACCCAGGCCAGCCTGCGCGCCGATGCGGAATTCCGCGCCGAGGCCGAGCGGTTCGCTGTCTATGGCGATGGCGGCCTGGCCGTGCGCACCGCAGCTGATGCCCCGGCAGTGCTCGACTCGCCCTGGCTGCGCACGGTCGAGTATACGCTGAAGCGCGACATCGACTCCTCGATGAGCCGTTATGCCATGCGCGACCGCGATGGCGCGGCGCTGGCGACGCTCGCCTCTTTCCGCCCGGACCAGATCAAGCGCGCCGAGACGATCGAGACCGAACTGAAATGCATGGCGCAGGCGGTGTATTACGAATCCGCGCATGAGCCGCTCAATGGCCAGCTTGCGGTGGCCGAAGTCGTCGCCAACCGCGTGCGCGATCATCGCTATCCGGACTCGGTCTGCGGCGTTGTCTATCAGGGCGCGACCCGCACAACGGGCTGCCAGTTCACCTTTACCTGTGACGGCGCGCTCAACCGCGCGCCCGTGGGCGAGAACTGGGAACGCGCCAAGCGCATCGCCGCGCATGTCATGATGGAGCTGCATGAGGAGCGCACGGGCGGGGCGACCCATTACCATGCGACCTATGTGGACCCGGTCTGGAATGCCGGCCTTGTGAAGACCGACCGGATCGGCCTGCACATCTTCTACCGCTTCCCGCGCGGGGCCGAATGGGCCGCCGTCGAGCGCAATTTCGCTGCCCGCAAGCGCGAGACCGAGCTGCGCCTCGCCGCGCTGGACGCCAGCCGCGAGGCCGACATGGCCGCAATCGACGAAGCGCTTCTGTTCTCTGACCGGTCGTCTGCCGCGAATGACGGCTATTACACGATCACGCCGACCACCGCGCCCGCCGGCGTCACGACGTCTACGCGGACGGTTTCCAACGCCGCGCCGCGGCTGATGTCGGTGCAGACGGTTAAGGCCGATGAACCTGCAGCGCCGGCAGCAGTGCCAACAGCCGCCGGCGGGGAGAATCCGGTGGATGCCTATATGGCCCGTCAGATTGCAGGCGCGCTGGGCCAGGGCGCTGACACATCCAGCGCGCACTGACATTCTTGCTGAGGCGCTATTCGCGAGGCGGAACCTGTTTCCTTACGCCTTTGCGGAAAACTTCCGGTGCCCAGCGCGTCATGAAGCGCGCGCGTTCAGCCTCTCCGCCGACCATGTAATGGATGTCGTTGCCGTGGGCGGCGTCCCAGGCTTTTTCGGCGGCAAGCGAGACCGGATAGATCTTTGCGCCGCCCGCGCGCAGCTGGTCTGACATCTTTTCGTTGGCGCCTTCCTTTGCGCCCATGTCGAGGATCGGGGTTTCGACAAACCACGGCATCAGCGAGGTGACCCGGATGCCGAGATCGCGGAACTCCGCATCGAGCGCTTCCGTCAGCCCACGGACGGCCCATTTGGTGGCGGAGTAGACGGCCAGGCGCGGCGCGCCGACGATGCCGGCGGTGGAGGCTGTATTGACGATGCGCGCACCGGGCGTTTCGCGCAGCAGGGGCAGGGCGGCGTGGACGCCATTGATGACGCCCTTGATATTCACGTCCACCACCCAGTCATTGTCCTCAGGCGGAATATCCTCGAACCAGCCATGCCGGCCGACACCCGCATTGTTGAAGAGGACGTGCATCTTGCCGCCGGTCGCCGCACTGAAGCCGGCGACGGCGCGGGCCCAGTCCTCGCGGCTACGCACATCGAGGCGGGCGGAGTGGCTGCCGCCTTCGCCCAGCTCAGCGGCGATGGCGGCGAGGCCGGTCTCGTTCACATCATAGAGGCCGCAGAACCAGCCTTTGCGTGCGAAGTGGCGCGCAGTCTCGGCGCCGATGCCGGAGGCTGCGCCCGTGATGAAGATCGCCTTGCGGCCGCCCGCTGCTGACATGAAGTGCCTCCTGGTTTAACTCCGCCGCGGGTCTGGCGCCGCGCTTTGCCGGAGTGTCAGACCACATCGAGGCCGAGGTCAAGGTTCGGTGCAGAATGGGTCAGCGCGCCGGAGGAAATGAGGTCAACGCCGGTCTCTGCAATTGCCGCAACGGAAGCCAGCGTAACCCCGCCGGAGGCTTCCAGCGTAACCTTGCCGCCGGCCATGCGCACGGCCTCGCGCAGGTCTGAGAGTGTCATGTTGTCAAGAAGCACCGCATGCGGACCATGCTTCAGGGCTTCCTCAAGCTGGGCAATTGTGTCGACTTCAATCTCGATCATCCGCAAATGGCCTGCATAGGCCTTGGCGCGGGACATGGCATCCGCGATGGAGCCGCCACAGGCCGCGATGTGGTTATCCTTGATGAGGATAGCATCGTCGAGGCCATAGCGGTGGGAGGTGCCCCCGCCGCAGCGCACGGCGCGCTTTTCGAGGGCGCGGTGGCCGGGCGTTGTTTTCCGTGTACAGACGATCCTGGCGCTTGTGTGGGCGATGGCGTCGGCGTACTGGCGCGTCAGCGTTGCGACGCCTGACAGCCGGCCAAGGAAATTGAGCATTGTGCGCTCGGCCGTAAGGATAGACCGGGCGGAACCTTTTATGCTGAGTACCGTATCGCCGGCGGCAAGGCGGCTGCCGTCCGCTTTGTGGATATCGAGTGTCAGCGAGGGGTCGATCAGGTGCGCGGCGTAGGCGGCGGCGTCGAGGCCCGCGAGGACGCCGTCCTTGCGCGCGGCAATGACGACTGAAAGTTCCGTCTCCGGAGGGATTGTGGCATCGGTTGTCAGGTCGCCCGCGCGGCCAAGATCCTCGGCGAGCGCAAGGCGCACGATCGGATCAAGGATGATGGACGGCAGGGGCGGAATGGGGGTCATCGGGCAATCACTTCGCGGGGAGGGCTGAACAGGAACTGGCGCTCCGGCGCGCCGGTTGCGGGGAAATCACTGCGGAAATGGCCGCCGCGGCTTTCCCGGCGCGCGAGCGCTGCCGAGGCGATAAGGCGTGCACTCACAAGTTCTGGCGCGCCGGGTGCTGCAGGCTCGAGACCTGAGATGAGGTCAAGTAGGCGCTCAAGGCCCGCCGCATCGCGCACGACGCCGCAATTGGCCGACATCGATTCGCGCAGCGACAGGAGCGCGCCCGGGTCGAGACGCGGGGGCAGCGCGGCTTCGCTCAGTCGCGGCGCCTTGAGCGACGATCCGCCGATGCGGCGCGCGATCCGTTCGGCAAAAACGACCGCTTCGAGCAGGGAATTTGACGCCAGACGGTTTGCGCCGTGTGCGCCGGTGGCCGAGCATTCTCCGCATACGGACAGGCCTTCAAGGGTGGTCCGCCCCCAGATGTCCGAGACGATGCCTCCCATATGGTAATGCGCCGCCGGTGCGACCGGAATCATCATCGTGCGCGGGTCAATCCCGGCGCTCATGCAGGCGGCGAACACGGTCGGGAAGTGGTGCGGGAAGGCCTCGCCGATGGCGCGGCGGCAGTCGAGGAATGCGCCCCGGCCGGCGGCGCGTTCGGAATGGATGGCGCGGGCGACCTCATCACGCGGGGCAAGCTCTGCCTGCGGATGATAGTCTGCCATGAAGGCGCGCCCATCTGCATTGTGCAGCGTGGCGCCTTCGCCGCGAAGGGCCTCTGTCGCCAGCGGGGCGGGGTCGCGGCCGATATCGATGCCGGTCGGGTGGAATTGTACGAACTCGATATCGGCAAGCAGGGCGCCGGCCTGATGGGCCATGGCGATCGCTTCGCCAAGCGCCTCGCGCGGATTGGTGGTCACCTGGAACAGGCCGCCGGAGCCGCCGGTGCACATCACGGTCTCGCCTGCCGTGACCGGATAGACGGCGCCGTCCGGCCCGCGCAGCAGGGCGCCGGCGATGCGCCCATTTGCGTCCTGAAGGAGGTTTGGCGCGCGGGCGCCTTCGATCAGCGTGATGTGGCTGGCCGCACCGACTGCCGCGACGAGCGCGTCCATGATCGCCTTGCCGGCAAGGTCACCGGACACGCGCGCAACGCGGGGGAAGGAATGGGCAGCTTCCAGCGACAGCGCAAGCTGGCCATCGGGCGTGCGGTCGAAGGGCACGCCGAGAGAGACGAGGTCGCGCACCCGTCGGGGGCCATCCTCGGCGATCAGGCGGGCGATGACCGGATCCACGAGACCGGCGCCGGCGGCGACGGTGTCGGCGGCGTGCTGCGCGGGGCTGTCTTTCGGGTCGAGCGCCGCGGCGAGGCCGCCCTGCGCCCAGGCAGAGGAGGAGGCCTGACCCAGAGGGGCGGGCGAGATCACCGTGCAGGGGCGGGGGGCGAGTTTAAGCGCCAGGAACAGGCCGGCGAGGCCCGCGCCGATAATCAGCACATCGGTGCTGGCGCCGGCGCCAGCCTGATGGCGCTGCGCATCCCCCTCGAACATCTGGAAACCGTCCCGGTCAGGAAATACCGTCAGAGGCGCGGCGGAACTCAACCGGCGCAGTGACGGCAGAGACGAGCGCGCCGAACATGCGTTGCGGCGACTGGATCGTCAGGGTGAAGTTGTCGGGCACATAGAGGAGCCCCTCGAACTTGGATTCGAGCATCTCCTCGATCGTCGAGCGGATCGAGACCTGGTTGCCGAAGCGCGTTGCGTCGCAGGACTGGCGCACGACCGAGCGGCCCCACATCGAGCACATCTCCACGGCGGTCAGCTCGCAATTGTAGCGGCCACTGTCGGGATGGGGCGTGAGCCGCATTGTGCCGGTCATGACGCACTGGCCACCGCGATAAGGGCTGGTCTGGAAGCTCCAGTTGCCGAGGACGTCGGTGGAGTCCGAGCCATTCTTCGCCTGCGCCGGTAAAGCAGCCACCGCCGCAAGCGCCAGCGCCGCCATAAGGCCATGGACCATCCGCGCCATGCTCATCCTCCTGAATTCCGCCCCTTGTCTTTGCGTCAATTGAACGCCTGCGCGGTCCGGCTGGCAAGCCGGATTCCGCATTATACGACGAGTTCAAGCTCCCGAGGCTTCGCGCCGGTCACGAAATCGAGCGGGCGCTCCATTTTCGGCAGGGCGAGCATGGCATCCAGCGCCGCCTTGGCACGCAGGCGGACATCCTCCGGGATCGCCACTTCGTGCACGCCGGTTTTCAGGCAGTCATAGATGTTTTCCAGCGTGATGCGCTTCATGTGCGGGCAGAGATTGCAGGGGCGGACGAAGTCCACGCCCGGGTTTTCTGCCGCAACATTGTCGCTCATCGAGCATTCGGTAAGGAGGACGACCTTCGCCGGGCGCTTCTCTGCGACGTAATTGGCGAGCGCGGCGGTGGAGCCGGCATAGTCGGCCGCTTCCAGCACGTCCGGCGGGCATTCCGGGTGGGCGAGCACAATCACGCCGGGATGGGCCTCGCGCAGCTGGTGGACATCCTCGGCGGAGAACTGCTCATGAACCTCGCAGGCGCCCGGCCAGGTGAGAATCCGCAGGTCGGTCTGTGCAGCGACGTTCCGGGCGAGATACTGGTCCGGCACGAGGATCACCGTGTCGGTGTTCCATTCCTTCGCGATCGCCTCGACGACCTGCGCCGCATTGGAGCTGGTGCAGGTGATGTGGCACTCGGCCTTCACATCGGCCGTGCAGTTCACATAGGTGACGATGGGATAGTCCGGGTATTTCTGCTTGATCAGGCGCACATCCGCGCCCGTGATGGAGCTCGCGAGAGAGCAGCCGGCCTCCAGCGAGGGGATCAGCACGGTCTTTTCCGGCGCAAGGATCTTGGACGTCTCGGCCATGAAATGCACGCCGGCCTGAACGATGATTTTCGCGTCCGTCTGCGCCGCCTCACGGGCAAGCTGGAGGGAGTCGCCACGGAAGTCGCCGACGAGGCGGAAGATGTCCGGCGTCATGTAATTGTGGGCGAGGATGACGGCATCCTGCTCGCGCTTCAGCCGGTTGATGGCGGCCACCAGCGGGGCAATCGCGGGCCATTCCATGGGCGTGACGAAGTCTGCGACCAGCGGATAGAGCGCATCGGTTTCGGCGCGCACAGCGTCGTCATAGACAAGCCCGCGCGCTTCGGCGGCCGAGCGGCTGTGCAGCGGGGTCGGGGCCGGGCAACCGGGGCCGGCATCAATCAGGCGCGCCATTGTGAACCTCCTTGGATCAGACCGAGCGAGTTATGCTCGATTTGAGTATAAGTTAGGCCTGAGACCGGGCGTTTCAAGGGGCGGCCTTCAACGCTGCAGGGATCAGGGCTCTTGTGCGACAGGGACATGATGGTTTTGCGCAGTTTGAGCAAAAGTACGGTTAGCGAATCACCGCCCGGGACGCAAGCCCCGGCGCCTTAATCCTGCCTTTATTGAAACTGTGGCTGGCCAGGTGAGGCATGGCTCTGTTGGGTTGGTGCGAGGTATGCGCACGACCACCGGCTGAACGGCTTTCAGGTGCCGCCAAACCCGTGCACTGCCTTGGTCTCAGGCCGTGAAATGGTGAAGTTGAAAGCAGGTCCTGCCATCAAAGCAGTGAAATGCGCTCGCGCTGTGCGGGATCCGGATAGTTCCGGTACAATCCGACGTGCATGGATGAGATCATATTGTGCATCCGCTCGTACAGGCGTGTGCTTTCATCGTCCATCTTTGACAGGCTGCTGAAGGTTTCCTCCAGCTGAGCCATGCTCTCGACTTCAATCTCAATAAGGAAATCTGTGTGCGCGCCGGATGCCAGGCCGAACTTCCGCCTCATGATCCGCCAAGAACTGACCAGTTTTTCCTGCTCGAGAAATCCTAGCCAGGCCTGCGCTGCCGCAGCGAAAGCCAGCGAGCGATCAGGGTCCTTCAACTCAACCATGCAATGATAAAGGTTCATCTTCATGTCTCTTCTGCAGGATCGACGGGTCCATCAAACGCAGAAAGATGTTTCACAAGCCTTACCGCCGTCGTAAAGCCTGATCGGAGTTGCGGCACGCGCTGCTGCCTACTTTGCCAAGCTTTCAGTGGTTGGCTCGTGTGATTGCCGGACAAATGAGATGCCGGTGAAAGCATGGCGGCGGCGGCGGCAGGGGGGCTTCGCGGCAAAGCCGAATATGCCTCCTGCCCGAATTCGGGCATGCTTCATGCAAAAAAAGGGCTGCGGAAACCACAGCCCTTCTGCACTTGCTGCGCGGGACGAAGCGTCAGTCGCGCGTTGCCTTGCGCACAGCATCCTTCGCGTCGCCGGCAGCCTTGCGGGCTTCGCCTTGGAGCTTGTCAGCCTTGCCTTTTGCTTCAAGAGACTTGTCGCCGGTCATCTTGCCGGTGGCTTCCTTGACGCTGCCTTCCATTTTCTTTGCGGCGCCCTTGATATGTTCCTTGTCCATTTGGGTATCTCCCTGTCTGGCCGTTGCAGGGTCGCAACACCGGATCAACGCAGGGCGATGCCGAAGGTTCCGGGAGACTATCGTCTTTGTACGAATTACTTCAGTTCGGGTGGAGTGCCCTTGCGCGTATCTGCATTGCAATCGGAGTAGGCCGCTATTCCCCAAACAGGTCCAGCGCGGCGGCGGTCATGGCGGCGACGCCGGTGGCGATGGCGGGGTCGTAGTCCGGCGCGAAGAGGGGGGAGTGCAGCGAGGGCAGGGGCATTCCGTCGAGTTGTGAGGCGGCGAACCGCTCAGGTCTGACGGCCCCCAGCCAGAAGATGACGCCGGGAATGTTTTCCGGTGTGCGGGCGAACTGGCCGAAATCCTCTCCGCCCATCACCGGCGGAACCGCGCGGACATTGGCGTCCCCGATTTCGCGGGCGACGGCGCGCATGGCCCTTTCGGTAAGGGCCGGGTCGTTGAAGGTCGCAGGCGTGTAATCGCTCTCGATACGGATGACTGGCGCGGGCGCGCCAAAGGCCGCCGCCTGGCCCTCTGCGATGCGGCGGATGCCGTCGAGCAGCATCTGGCGGGTTGTATCCTCATAGGAGCGGACGGTGATGAGGAGCTCTGCTTCATCCGGGATGATGTTGTGCTTGGCGCCGGCCTTGATCGAGCCGACGGTGACCACAGCTGAATCCAGCGGGTTGGTGTTGCGCGAGACGAGCGATTGCAGCGCGACCACGATGTGGCTGGCGATGAGGACTGGGTCGCGGGTCGTGTGCGGATAGGCGCCGTGCCCGCCTGCGCCCCGGACAGTGATATCGACCGAATCGACATTGGCGAGTGCGAAGCCGGAGGAATAGTTGACGGTGCCGGACGGCGCCCCGGCAGAGACGTGCAGGGCGAGATTATAGTCCGGCTGCGGAAAGCGCGTGTAAAGACCATCTGCGATCATCGCCTGAGCGCCGAGGCCGATTTCCTCCGCAGGCTGAGCGATCATGACGAGCGTGCCCTGCCACTGGTCCTTTGCGGCCACCAACGCGCGGGCGGTGCCCACCCATACGGTCATATGGATATCGTGCCCGCAGGCGTGCATGACGGGGCTTTCCACGCCGGTATGGGTCTGCGAGACGACGCGGGAGGCAAAGTCAAATCCCGTCTGTTCCGGCACGGGCAGGCCGTCAGTGTCCGCCCGGATCAGTACGGTCGGCCCCTCGCCATTCTTCAGCACACCGACGACACCATAGCCGCCGACGCCGGGGCGAACCTCGCCGACATCGCGCATCACCTTCTCGCGCACCCAGGCATCGCCGACGCCTTCGGTGACGTCAAAGCCCAGCGCGCGCAATTCGCTGGCCATCAGCTTCGAGGACTCGGCTTCGCGGAAGGAGAGTTCCGGGTTCGCATGAAGGTGGCGATAGAGTTCGATGAGGGAAGCGTCCGCCGTGCGCAGCTCGCCCACGGGCATACCCGCGATGCCGGCGGGGGCGATGAGGCCGCCGCTGTCGCTGCCGGTTTTGGCTGCTTCGGCGCTTCCGGTGTCCGTGCCAGCGCCGCCGCAGGCTGCGAGCGCCAGTACGCTTGCCGCTATCATCAGTCCACGCATGCCCCGGCTCCTTCCAGTTCCCAGTTGGGGCAGCCTAGCGCAGGTCCGCGCCAAGTAAATGGCTGGCCGGATGCGAGTCAGCGCTCGGAGCGGCGCATCGCGGCGGCGATGGGGTGCTCGCCCAGCGCGTCCATCACGCCGGCGCGCATGTCCGGCGTCTTGTTCTGGCTGAGCTTGGTGATGCCTTCAAAGCGGTGCGGCACCATTTCGAAGGCGCGGATGGCGCGGACCATGCGGGCAAACGCGGCCGGATCCATCTTGCTGCGCGTCCAGGTCGGTTTCGGCAGCAGGCGGGCTTCGAATTCGGCCGAGACATCATCGAGGAAGGCTTCGGCGTCAGTGGGGACGACCGTGCCTTCCGCCTCGGCGGAGAGGTAGTTCCAGGTCGGCACCTGATCCGGAACAGGGCCGTACCAGTCGGGCGAGATATACGCCTCCGGCCCGGTGAACACGATGAGGGCGGCAGCGCCCGCTTCGAGGCGATGGGTCATAGGATTGCCGGCCGAAAGGTGGAAGCGGAGGCGCACGCTGCCATCGTCCAGCCGTGCGGCAAGTACCGGGGAGTGCGCGGCGAGCGGCGCAGGGCCGCCATTCAAGGTGATCAGGCCGAGCGGATAGGCGCGGATACGGGCGAGCAGGGCGTCCGTGTCTGCTTCCCGGAAGATGGGCGCGGGGTGCATGGGTTCAGAACAGGCTGCCCTGGTCGCCCTTGCGGACGGGGGGCTTCCGGGCCGGCGTCCCGCCGCCGCCGGGATGGGTGGTGACGTCGCCGTCTGAGAAGGTGAGGCGCAGGGCGTCCTCGCCGGCTGCGGTCGCGGCGGAGCGGATGAGCTGGCCATCGGCGCCGCGCACGATGGCGTAGCCGCGCTTCAAGGTCGCCTGATAGGACAGGGTTTCCAGCAGCTTGCCCTCGGAGGCGAGCGCGGTCTTCTTCTGCTCGATCAGCCGCATCAGGGCCGGCCGGGCGCGTACGGCGCTTTCGCGCAGGCGCTGGCGCTGGGCGCGGATCTCGGCGCGCAGGGTGGCGGGGGAGAGCTGCAGGCGGGAGAGGCGCACGCGCGCGCGCTGGGTCAGGGCAAGGGCGGCCCTGGGCAGGCTTGCGGCGGCATAGTCGAGGCGCTGGCGCTTCGACTGGAGCAGCGTTTCCGGCCGGGGCAGGCGGGCGGCGGCGAGCTTGTCTCCGGCGCGCCCGAGGCTGCGGGTCAGCGCACGCTTCAGCCGCTGGCCGGACTCCTCAACGCCGAGCAGGAGCTCTGTGCGCACGGGGACTGCCATTTCGGCGGCACCCGTAGGCGTAGGCGCGCGGCGGTCGGAGACGTAGTCGATGAGCGTCGTGTCGGTCTCATGGCCCACGGCGGAGATGAGGGGAATCTCGCTTGCGAAGGCCGCGCGCACGACGATTTCCTCATTGAACGGCCAGAGATCCTCGATGGAGCCGCCCCCCCGCGCGACGATGATCACATCCGGCCGGTCCGGCCCGCTCATGGCATTGAAGCCCTTTATGCCGGCGGTGACCTGCGCGGCGGCCTGTTCGCCCTGCACGAGCGCCGGCCAGACGATGACGCGCACCGGGAAACGCTCCCGGATACGGTGGAGAATGTCGCGGATAACCGCGCCGGTGGGGGAGGTGACGACACCGATGGTGCGCGGCAGGAAGGGGATCGGCTTCTTGTGGCGCGCCTCGAACAGGCCTTCGGCGGCGAGTTTCTTCTTGCGCTCCTCCAGCAGCTGCATCAGCGCGCCGGCGCCGGCCGGGCGCATGGAACTGGCGATCAGCTGGTAGGCGGAGCGGCCCTCATAGGTGGAGAGGCGGCCGGTGGCGACCACTTCGAGGCCTTCCTCCGGCCGGAAGGTCAGCCGGTCGACCTGGCCCTTCCACATCACCGCGTTCAGCACGGCGCGGTCGTCTTTCAGGTCGGCATACATATGGCCGGATTTTGCGATGGTGACCCGGCCCAGCTCGCCGCGCACGACGACATGGTCGAAATTCGTCTCGATCGTGCGCTTCAGGCTCGCGGCGAGCTCCGAGACGCTCTGTTCAGGCTGGTTCGAGGACGGCGAGTCGGGCATTTCCGCTTGATCCCATGCACGGCTCAGCGCATCAAGCCCGCCCATGAACATACTCCTGATCGGATCGGGCGGCCGTGAACACGCCCTGGCCTGGAAGATGGCGCAGTCGCCCCTAGCGGACACGGTGCATTCCGCGCCCGGCAATCCCGGCATGGACGAGATCAGCCCGTGCTTCGATGTGGCCGCTGATGATGTGGACGCGCTGGTGAAGCTCGCCCTGCAGGTGGAGCCGGACCTGGTCGTGATCGGGCCGGAGGCGCCGCTGGCGCTGGGCCTTGCGGATATCCTGCGGGCGCGCGGCTTTGATGTGTTCGGCCCCTCGCGTGAGGCGGCGCAGCTGGAAGCGTCCAAGGCCTTCTCCAAGGCGCGGATGGTGAAGTATGGCGTGCCGACGGCGGCCTATGGCGAGTTCACGGAGGCTGCGCCCGCCAAGGCGTTCCTGCGCAAGATGCAAGCCCCTTATGTCCTGAAGGCGGATGGTCTCGCCGCCGGCAAGGGCGTTGTCATCGCCGCAACGCTGGAAGAGGCAGACGCCGAGATCGACGAGATGCTGTCGGGCAAGTTCGGCTCGGCCTCGGCGACGCTGGTGATCGAGGAGTTCATGCATGGCGAGGAAGCGAGCGTGTTCGTCATCACCGATGGCGAAGGCGCGATCTATCTGCCCGCCGCGCAGGACCACAAGCGCGCGCATGATGGCGATACTGGCCCGAACACCGGCGGCATGGGCGCCTATGCGCCGGCCCCGGTCGTCAGTGAAGGGATCATGCACCGCGTGAAGCGCGAGATTGCCGAGCCGATGCTGCGCGGCATGGCGAAGGACGGGATACCGTATCAGGGCGTGCTCTATATCGGCATCATGGTGACGGACGAAGGCCCGAAAGTGGTCGAGTTCAATGCCCGCTTTGGCGATCCCGAATGCCAGGTGCTGATGAAGGGCCTTGCGGGGGATATCATGCCCGCCATCCTCGCCTCAGCCACCGGCGGCCTGAAAGGCAATGAAGCCGCGTTCGAGGCGCTGCTGGAGCTGGACCGGTTCCAGCCGGCCGCCGCGGTGGTTCTCGCCGCGAAGGGCTATCCCGGCGCATATGAGAAGGGCAGCGTCATCGAGGGCGTTGAGGCGGCCGGCGCGCTGCCGGGCGTCACCGTATTCCATGCGGGTACGGACATTGGGCCGGGCAACAGGCTCGTTGCCAAAGGCGGGCGGGTGCTGAATGTCACCGCCAGCGGCGCGACGCTGGAAGAAGCGGTGGCCCGCGCCTATGCCGGCGTTGATGCCATCAACTGGCCGGAAGGCTTCTGCCGCCGCGATATCGGCTGGCGGGCGCTCAAAGCGTAAAGCCCTAGGCGTCCTTGAACCAGACCTCGACGTCGCCCTTCAGGGTGAGGAGGAGGGGGCGGCCCTTGCGGTCGACAGCCTTGCCGGCGGCGACCTTGATCCAGCCTTCGGAGATGCAATACTCCTCGACATTGGTCTTTTCCTCGCCGCGAAAGCGCACGCCGATGCCGCGGGCCAGCGCGTCATAGTCGTAATGCGGGCTGTCGGGATAGATCGAGAGGCGGTCGGGAGGTGTGTCGGTCATGCGCGCCGGTTTAGCCGCCTGCGTGCCCGGCGATCAAGAGGGCGCATCCAGCCTATTTGCCGACGAAGATCAGAGCGCCTTCGGGGACCTCATCCAAGAACCGGGCAAGATCCGCCGCAGAGAAGACGATGCAGCCATTGGAGCGTCCGAGCTTGCCATGCCGGGCGAGGAAGCCGGGCTCGGCATACCAGGCGGCATGGATGACGATGGCGCGGGCCCGCGCATTGCGATTGCTGTCTTCCAGCCCGTCCATCCGTGCGGAGCGCCCATGCTGGCCATGATACGCCTCCGCAAGCCGGAACAGGCCCTCCGGGCTCGCCTGCGAGCCGGGGACGCTGGAGAAGCTGTCGAGATAGCCGTCATGATCGGGGTCAGAGCCGAGGCCATGGGCGGCGCGATAGGCCGTGACGGCGCCGGTTTCTAGATTGACGATGAACAGGCGTTCCTCGCTGGAGTGAAGGCTGTAATCGACGATGACGAGTTTGTCGGCTGTAGTCCGTTCCGGCGCGGCGGCGTCTCGCGCCTGCAGGGCGGCGGCGAGAAGCTCCGGGCGGATGCGGCCTTCGGGGTCTAGCGGGTTTGCCCATGCCGGGCTCACGATCGAAAAGGCCAGCAGAAACAAGGTGAACAAAAGTCCGGCTGTCTTCATTTCATAGCCTCCGGCGCTGGCGCGTGTACGTCGCGGCAGGTCTTGGCGTGCGCGCCTGCCCGGGTATGCTAAGCGCTAAAATCCGGCAGAATTGAGAGGGAACAACATGGCGGAAGCCCAGAGCGCGCAGGACCTGTTTTCCGGGACAAAGGAAGTCGCCGAATCCCACCGGTTCGATGAGGCAAAGCTCGCCGCATGGCTGGAAGCGAATGTCGAAGGCTATCAGGGCCCCTTGGAAGTGCGCCAGTTCAAGGGGGGCCAGTCCAACCCGACCTACCAGCTGGTGACACCAAACAAGAAATACGTCATGCGCCGCAAGCCGCCGGGCAAGCTCCTGCCGAGCGCTCATGCGGTCGACCGCGAATACCGCATCATCAGCGCGCTCCATCCGCTTGGCTATCCGGTCGCCCGGCCCTATGGGCTGTGTACGGATGAAAGCGTCGTCGGCACGATGTTCTATGTGATGGACTGTGTCGAAGGCCGCATCCTGTGGGATGGCACACTGCCGGACTATGCGCCAGCCGAGCGCCGCGCGATCTATGAGGCGAAGGTCAAGACCTTTGCCGAGCTTCACAATGTCGACTGGCGCAAGGCCGGACTCCAGGATTATGGCAAGGAAGGCGATTATGTTGCCCGCCAGATCCATCGCTGGACCAAGCAATACAAGGCATCGGAAACGATGCACATTCCGGAGATGGAGCAGCTGATCGACTGGCTGCCGAAGAACATCCCGCCGGGCGACACGACGACGATTGTGCATGGCGATTACCGCCTCGACAACATGATCCTGCATCCGACCGAGCCGAAGGTTATCGCGGTGCTCGACTGGGAACTCTGCACGCTGGGTGATCCGATTGCGGACTTTTCCTATCACCTGATGAACTGGGTGATGCCGCCGGGCGATTCAGCCCGCGGATCCATCATGGCGATCCCGGACCTGAAGGCCTGGGGCATCCCGACGATGGAAGAATATGTTGCGCTCTATTGCCAGCATACGGGCCGCAAGGGCCTGCCGGAGCTTGATTACTATTTCGCCTACAACGCCTTCCGCCTCGCCGGCATTCTTCAAGGCATCATCGGGCGTGTGCGCGATGGCACGGCCAACAGCGCGAATGCCGAGTCCAATGCGGCGCGCGTCGTGCCGCTGGCGAAATTTGCCTATGAATACGCGCGCCGGGCCGGGATGCCGGGCTGAGGCGCAGCCCCCGGTTCAATTTCAGAAGCGAGCTGGCTCGCCCGATTGTTTCCGGTTGCGGACGCGGTAGGGTCTCCGCCTGTCTGGGAGGATATGCCATGAAAAAGTTCGTGAGCGCTGTGCTGGGCGCAATGATTGCCGCCATGCTCGTACTAGCGCAGGACGCCGTGATCCATGCCGGCCACGTCCTCGCCAAGCCCGGCGAGGGATACCTGACCCGCCAGACGATCCTGGTCGAGGGCGGTCGGATCGTGTCGGTGACGCCCGGCTATTCCACGCCGCGGAGCTATCCCGTCATCAACCTGCGCGACGCTTATGTGCTGCCCGGGCTGATCGACAGCCATGTGCACATCACCAGCGAGAACGGACCGAACAGCCGGTTTCGGGTGTTCGAGAATTCCGAGGTCGATACGGCGTTCGACGGCGCGGCCTATGCGCTGCGCACCCTGCGGGCGGGCTTCACCACGGTGCAGGATGTCGGCGGGAACAATTCGGCTGTGTTCGGGCTGCGGGATGCAATTGCGCGCGGCGCCGTGCCGGGCCCGCGCATTCGCGCCTCGGGCCGGTCGGTCGCGGTCACGGGCGGGCATGGCGACATGAATGGCTGGGCGCCCGAAGTCATGGCGCGCTTTACCGGCACGAATATCTGCAACGGCGCCGACGACTGCCGCCGCGCCGTGCGCCAGCAGATCAAGGACGGCGCCGACCTCATCAAGATCACCGCAACCGGCGGTGTCCTGTCGAACACTGCGGCGGGGCTCGAGCAGCAATTCTCGGACGCTGAGCTCGCCGCAATCGTCGAGGCAGCCCATTCGATGGGCCGCAAGGTCACCGCACATGCCCATGGCAAGGGCGGGATCGAGTCCGCCCTTCGCGCCGGTGTCGATTCCATCGAGCACGGCACGTATCTGGACACCGAGACGATTGCGCTGTTCCGCGAGCGGGGCGCCGTGCTGGTGCCGACGGTGCTGGCAGGCGTCACGGTGACCGGCTGGACGAACGAGCCCTGGTTGCCGGCGGCCTCGCGCGCCAAGGCGGCCGAAGTCGGCCCGCTGATGCTGGACATGCTGCGCCGGGCGCGGGAAGGCGGGGTCACCATCGCCTTCGGCACAGATACCGGCGTCTCCCGGCATGGTGACAATGCTGGCGAGCTTGCCCTGATGGTTGAGGCAGGCTTCACGGCGGAGGAAGCGATCCGATCTGCGACCGTCGTGGCCGCCCGCCATGTCCAGATGGACCGGGACATCGGCACGATCGAGGCCGGCAAGTTCGCCGATATCATCGCGGTGGCGGCAGATCCGCTGCGCGACATCAGCCGCCTCGGGGACGTCTCCTTCGTCATGAAGGGCGGCGAGGTCTACAAGTCCGGCAGGTAATTTGCATGGCAGACAGCGAGTGCCTGTGCGTTTTGACCGCGCGCGGGCAGTGTCCTATGCAGGAATGAGGGTAAACCCTGAAGAATCGGGGTGTCCCGCGATGAGGAAAAACATGCGCTTTCGCCCTGGCCTCCTGGCCGTTTCGGCCCTGATCTCGCTGGCTGCCTGCAGCGCGCCGGAGGGCGACCCGGCTCAGCCCGGGGCCCGTTCAGCCGCCAGCAGCGTTGCCGGATCGGAGGACTGTGTTCCGATTGCCGATGGGCTTTATGAGTTCCGCGATGGCCGTTTCCTCGCTGTAACCACCCCGCCGGAAGCCTTTGCAGCCAGCCCGGCGGTATGGGTTGAGGAAATCCAGTCCGGGCTGCAGGCCGCTGGCTTCAGCTGGGCGCAGCTCATCGTTCGCGACAGTGTCGCCATTATGGCCGGCAGCGCCCCCAGCGCAGAAGTTCGCCAGCGCGGCCTCGCTGCGGCGCGCGCCTCGCTGACGGCGCATCCGCGCGCCTCCGAAGTGCGCCTGATCATCCTCGACGGGATTGAAGTGGAAGGCGGCGAGACCGGCCCCGGCGCGCCAGTGGCCATGCTCGCGCGGCGCACAGTGACCCCCGATGCCTGTGAAGCGACCTTCCGGCGGGTGCTCGAGGGGCGCGAGATCATCTTCGTGGCGGACGCCGCGACGATCTCGCCCGTCAGCCTGCCGCTGCTGGATGCCCTCGCGGGCACAGCCAGCCTCTGCCAGTCCTTCTCTGTCGAGATTGGCAACCATACCGGCTCGCGCGGGCTGGCGGACTATAATCTGCGGCTCTCGCAGGACCGCGCCAATGCGATCCGCGATCACTTCACGGGGCTGGGCGTACCGGCGGACGCGCTTGCCCCCGTGGGCTATGGTGCAAGCCGGCTGCTCGACACGGGCACATCGGCAGAGGCCCAGGCCCGCAACCGGCGCACAGAGTTCAAGGTCACCGCCCGCCGCTGAGCGCCGCCCCGCTTCAGAAGCCGAGGATGAGGCCGGTATCCGGCGCAATCGCCGCATCGAGCGTGCGCGTCCAGGCAGCCTCGATCGCGCTCGGGCCCCGGGCTTCGACAGGTGTGACATATTTTGCGGAGGCCGCATAAAAGCCCGAGAGCGCGCGCGCCGTTCGGGCATTCAGCTCGTCTGCACCAAGGGCCTTGGCCCGCTCGGCAGCATAGGTGGGCACGAAGAAGAATTCAGGCGCAGGGCCCGGCGCCTCGACCGGCTTGCGGCTGGCTTCCCAGTCCGTCACGCCGATGACGAGGCTGCGCACCAGCCGGTCCTTCAGCGCGTGGTGCACATCTGCCGTCAGGGCCGGCCGGCCGACGAAGTCCACATAGGCGGCAAGGCCGCGCGCGTGCAGCTGGTCGACATCCTCGTAGGGGATCGTCCGCGCATAAAGACCGGTAGCCTCGACCCATTCACGGTTGGCATCGGATGTTAGCGCAACAGCCTCGACGGTTCCGCGCTGCTTCAGGCAGTGAGCGAGGGCGAGGGCGGTTTTCGACGATGCGCTGGAGACGACCACGGTTTCGGGGATCGCTGCGCCGCTCTCCATCAGGCAGTCGTCAATCATCCAGCCCGTCGTGAAGAGTGGCCGGAACAGCATCTGCTGCGCCTCGAAGGCCGGGTCATAGGAGGGGTCGGCATCATTGCGGATATAGGTGTTGTAGATCGCCGCGAGGCCCTGCCGGTGGGCAGCGCCATCCAGAAACCCGGCCGCGCTGATGCGGGCAGGGGTCACATCAAACACTTCGGAAATCGGCAGGTAGCCATAAAGCCGGGTGCCGGGTTCAACACCCGCTGCCCGGGATTCGATCACTGTCGCGAACCCCCAGACCGGCACGCGGCCCCAGGACGGGTCGGCTGCCGGAAAGAAGTTCCAATAGCCCATCGCCTCGCCAAAGGCGGCATAGGTCACATTGTTTGACGTCAGCGCGAAGGCATCGACGCGCAACCTCGCGGCGCCCTCTGCCAGGGGGGCGGGTATCACGTCGGTCCAGCTTGTTTCCCGAAGATTGCCCCGCCGGATCAGAAAATCGCTCATGATTATCCCCTTTGCGCGTGTCCCGTCCGCGCCACTCGCCTGTCGCGCGATTAGGAGCCGAGGTCAACCGTCAGGGATGATATGGCATGAACGAAATTGTTCGGGGCAAGGACTTGTTCGCCGGTCCAGCGGACATTCGGGAACCGCCCGAGAATCTGGCGATAGGCGGCCTCCAGCTGCATGTTGGCAACCCGCTGGCCAAGGCAGACATGCGGTCCGTGGCCGAAGGAGAGGTGCTCCTTCGCATTGGCGCGGTCGATGTCGAAACGGTGCGGATCGTCGAACTTTGACGGATCGCGATTGGCGGCAGGATAATACATCACCACTTTCTCGCCTTCGCCGATCTTCTGGCCGCCGAGGTCCGTGTCGGTTGTTGCCGTGCGCCGCATATAGGTGACCGGTGTCACCATCCGGATAGCTTCGTGCACGAAATTGGGGAAGCGTTCCGCCTTTTCCTTCAGCTGTTCGCGGATTTCCGGAAACTCCGTGATCAGGCGCATCGTGCCGGAGAGCGAGTTGCGCGTTGTGTCATTGCCCGCGAACACGATCAGCAGCCAGGAGCCGTCCAGGAATTCAGGTGACAGCGGCTTGCCGTCAATCTCGACATTGGCGATGGCCGAGAGAAGATCAGCCTGCGGATTTTTCCGGCGCTCGTCCAGCAGGTAGCGGCCATACTCGAACATCGCCTGGATTTCAGTCATGAAGGTCATGATCTGCTCGGGCGTGACATTGCCGAGGCCTTCCTGCTGCGCCTGGTATTGCGACGTCTCGAGGAAGTGCATCCAGTGGACGAGCTTTGGCCGGTCTTCTGGTGGCACGCCGAGAATTTCGCACAGCGTGAACAGCGGCAGTTCGGCGGAAAACATTTCCACCATATCGACCACAGGGCCACGGGCCTGCATGGCATCGAGCAGCCGGGTGACTTCCGCCTCGACGCGCTTCCTCAGTTCAGAGACGAAATCGGCGCGGAAGTATGCCATATGCTCCATGCGAAGGGGCGTATGGTAGGGCCGGTCGAGGTTGATCAGCGAGTTCAAGGAGGATGAATGCAGCAGGGGATGGCGTGGCACGCCCTCCATGCCGTAATTCATCAGGATACCGCCTTTCTGCGAGGAGAAAGTGCCTGGATCGAGCTCAACCTTCTTCACAAGGTCATAGCTCGTCACGGCCCAGAAACCGGCCCCCATGATTTCCGGATGCCACATCACCGGCGCATGGGCGCGCATCTCGGCGAAGGCGTCATGCGTGTAGCCGCCATGGCGGGAAAAGACTTCCGGATCAGTGAGGTTCACCGGGGGCGTAAAGTCAAACGCCCGGCCAAACTTAGGGTCCTTCGGGGGGCTTTCGACCTGATAGGTGTCGGTCACATTCACCAGGGCCATGGTTGCCTCCTGAACGGTGGGGATTGCAGGCGCGCCGGGCGGCGCTCCACAAGGATCAGAACTTGTACCGTACCGGGATCGATTTCGGCCCGCCGACGAAGTTTGCCTTGATGAAGGTCGGCTCGCCGGCAAGCTCGATCGATTTCACGCGGCTGAACAGCTCCTCATAGATCGCCTGCATTTCAAGCCGTGCGAGGTGCATGCCCAGGCACATATGCCCGCCATAGCCGAAGGAGATCAGCCGGTTCGGGCTTCGGTCGGCCTTGAAGGTGAAGGGGTCGTCGAAGACTTCCTCGTCGCGGTTGCCGGACGGGTAGCACAGCAGCAGGCTTTCGCCTTTCAGGATGTTCTTGCCACGGAGGGTATAATCCTCCTGCGCGGTGCGCATGAAATGCTTCACAGGCGTCGTCCAGCGGATCGCTTCATCGACCGCCGTGCGAGAGATGGCCTTGGGATCAGCCATCATCTTCTTCAACTCAGCCGGGTTCTGCAGCATCCCGAGCACGCCGCCGCCGGTTGAGGCACTCGTCGTGTCATGGCCGGCGGCCGCGACGATGATGTAATAGCTCATCGCTTCGAGCTGGCCGATGGGTTCGTCGTCCACCATGCCGTTGGCGATCACGGTGGACACATCATCCTTCGGATTGGCGCGCCGGTCGGCGGTGATCGAGGTGAAATACATGAAGAATTCGGCGAGTGTCGCCTGAATGGAGGCGAGGCCTTTCTCCACATCGCGCTCCTCGGCGAGCGACTTGTCGCGCATCAGGTCTTCATCCTGCGCGCCGAAAATCTCCTGCGTCAGTTTCAGCATCATCGGCTCGTCCGATTCCGGAACGCCAAGGATCTGCATGATCACGCGCAGCGGGTAATACAGCGCCACATCGCGCTGGAAATCACATTCGCCGCCGAGGTCTTCCATCCGGTCGACATACTGCTTTGCGATGGATTTGACCGCGTCTTCGCGCTTCTTCACATTCTGCGGCATGAACCATTCCTGGGTCAGGTGGCGCAGCTTGTAGTGCAGCGGGTCGTCGAGCTGGACGAGGGTCTTGAGAAGGTGGGGCTGGCCGAACTTGGCGTAAACGCCCTTTTCGGCCTCATGATAGGACAGCATCTCGCGCTGGCCGTTGGTGAACAGCTGGTTCTGGCGCGACACTTCCATGATGTCGGCATGTTTGGTCACCGCCCAGAAGGGCCGGAACGCCTCCGGCTCGCACCAGGCGAGCGGATCCTCGGCGCGCAGGCGGGCGAAGGCGGCGTCGAGCACTTTCTGATCGGCATAGACTGCCGGGGTCACGATCTGGTCGCATGTCGCTGCCGCTGCTGCGGTCATCGTGCGGGAGGGATCTTTCTTCGTGTCCGGCGGTACTGCCAGAACAGCCGTATCAGACATCGCGTGCGTATCCTTCGGGTCCGGGGTTACGGCTTCGCTCGCCGCTTGCCCTTCAATTTATCCGAAGGCCCCCGCCTGCCAAGGCGTGACTTTGGGTCAGCTTGTGGCTTTGCCGGTGCGGCACCTGGCGTGAAGCCGAGAATTCCGAGTGTTTCGGAAAGGATATCTCCCGGGATTTCGTCCACCTGGCCGGGCCTGAGATCGGTCAGCAGGAACGGGCCATAGCTGACCCGGATCAGCCGGTTGACGGTCAGGCCGACCGACTCAAGCGCCTTGCGCACTTCGCGGTTCTTCCCCTCGGTCAGCGTCACCGTCAGCCAGGAGTTTGCGCCGAGCTCGCGGTCGAAAACGGCCTTGATCGGCTGGTACTTTACGCCCTCGACCGTGATGCCGGCTGCGAGTTCATCTATCTTCAGCTGGGTGACGGTGCCTTTCGCGCGGACGCGGTAAGTGCGCTCCAGCGCGTTCTTCGGGAGCTCCAGGAAGCGCGCCAGCTCCCCGTCATTGGTCAGCAGCAGGAGGCCCTCGGTCGTCAGGTCGAGCCGGCCGATGGTGACCACGCGGGGCAGGGATTTGGGCAGTTCGTCAAAGATCGTGCGCCGCCCGGCCGGGTCGTTGGTTGTGGTGATGAGGCCGGAGGGCTTGTGATAGCGCCAGAGCCGGGTGGCATCCGGCGCCTTGACCGTGCGCCGGCCGACCTTGATCAGCTCCCGGCCCGTCACCTTGAAGGCGGGTGATGTCAGTTTCTGGCCGTTGACGCTCACATCGCCGGCTTCGATCAGCCGCTCGATCTCGCGGCGCGAGGCGATGCCGGCGCGCGCGAGATATTTGGCGATGCGCTCGCCCTCGCTCCAGTCTGCCGGCGTGGCAGCAGGTTTGCGGGGCAGGGCGGTCCGTTTCGGGCCGGAGGGTTTCCGGCGGGGGCGGGCCGTCTCACGACGTTCCGGCATGGCAATGTCTTTCTGTGGGCCGCAGGGCGTGCGGGCTAACCCAGCAAGTGCAGGACAGGCGCCCCGATGGCAAGGCCGAGCGCCACCTCCGTCGCCATCCAGATCGGGATGATGCGGGCGCCGGCGACCTGCTCGCGGTCGAGCAGTAGCGACAGGGCCCGCCCGAGGGCTGCGCCGAGCCAGCCTGCGGCCACAGGCAGGGTCGCCAATGCAGACGCCGTGGGCGGCGTTGCCAGCACAATCGCCAGCGCAACGGCGTGCACCATGAAGAACAGGCCGCCATAGGTTCCCCGGAATTCTGAATATCCCCCGGGCTTTGCGGGATCTGCCACCAGCCTGACGACCCCGGAGGCCCAGCGCGGGGAGATCATCGCCCCGAGGCCCATCAGGGCGCCGAGGCTGAGGCCGATGACGGCGGCGATCTCGGTGAGCTGCATCGGGTTGCTTTCTCTGCTGCAAGTTCTGTGGTGCCAGCCCGCCAGAAGGAACGCCTGCAAAACGCAGCTGGTTTCCTGAATTTCTCGTAAACCCTAACGCAATTTTCCAGAAAATTAACCTTTTGGGCGGCTCAATCTCCTTGAGTACGCCGGCATCCGGGCCCTGGTTCAGGCCGTTGCCGCGCCCCGCGTAAGCACGAGGACGCCCGCCCATGCGCATGAAGATGTTCGCCGCAGAATCCATGGAAGCTGCCAAGGCGATGATCTTTGCTGAGATGGGCGAGGACGCCGTGATCCTGTCCGAGCGCGAAGTGGATGGCGGCGGCGTGGAAGTGCGCGCCGCGACCGAGCGGGCAGGGCAGGCCGCCATCGGGAATGAGCCTGTCTTCCTGCGTGAAGCGCGCGGCATGGGTCATGGCCGCGGCCTGGATAATCCGGTCTTTGCCCGGGTGCGCGATGCGCTCCTCTGGCACGGCGCGCCGCAGCGCTTTGCAGAGCGCGTGGCCAATGAGGGTGCAGGGCGCCTGCCGGGCGGCTTTGCGACGCCGGAAGAAGCCATGGCGGAGGGGCTCGACCGGCTCGTCACCTGCGATCCGGTTCCGGCCCGTCTTGACCGCGATATCCTGCTGGTCGGCCCGCCGGGTCATGGCCGTACGTCGGTGGCTGCCAAGCTGACGCGCCGGGCCTCGGTGGCGCGCACCGAAATTACTCCGCTTGCGGCCGATCTCGATGGCTCTGCCGGCGGAGAGCAGCTTGCGGCCTATCTGGAGCGGGAGCGCAGCCAGATCCGCATTGCCGAGACGCCGGATGCCTTGTTTGCTCAATTGCGGGAGTTGCGCGATGCCAGCCGGCGCTGCGTGATCGACCTGCCGGCCATCAATCCGTTCGAGGGCGAGGATCTGGCAAGCCTTGGCGACCTTGTCGCCGCGATCCGCGCCGAGCCGGTTCTGGTGCTCTCGGCGGAGGGCCATCCGGACGATCTTTCCGAATCCGCTCGCGCCTTCTACCGCGCCGGCGTGCGCCGCGCTGTGCTGACCAAGCTGGATGTGGTGCGCCGCCGGGGCGGGGCGATTGCAGCGCTGACATCTGCCGGCATTGCCTTCTCGCACCTTGCAATATCCCCTTTCATCGGCGGCGGGCTCGTTCCGGCTGCCCCCTCCCGCCTCGCTGCCCTTCTGATGGAAGACGCACGAGGCGACGTGATCTCCCTCAAAGGAGCTGCCTGATCCCATGAGTTTCGCGCTTCGCAGATCCCAGGACCGCCCGCCCGTGCGCCCGCCCCCCCGTGTGACCCCCGCTTCCTTCATCGCCGTTGCCAGCGGCAAGGGCGGGGTCGGCAAGACTTTCGTGTCGATTTCCCTCTCCTCGGCGCTCGCCCAGCTGGGCCGCAGGGTGCTGCTGGTTGATGGCGACCTTGGCCTTGCCAATGTCGACGTGCAGCTTGGCATCGCTCCGGAAACAGACCTCGCGGCGGTCGTCGCAGGATGGGTCGAGCTCGAGGATGCCGTTACACCGATTGATGGCGGTGCTGGCCATGGCGGGTTCGATGTGCTGCCCGGCCGCTCCGGCTCCGGCGCACTCGCCGAGCTGCCGACCGACCAGGTCGCGCGGCTTGCCGCCGGTCTCTCCGCCCTGTCGCTGCAGTATGACCATGTCGTCATGGATCTTGGCGCCGGGATCGAGGCGAACTGTATGCGCCTTGCCCGTACCGGCGACCGCGCGCTGATCGTGATTACCGACGATCCCTCTTCAATGACGGATGGGTATGCCTTCATCAAGGTGCTGCGCGGCTATGACCCGCGCGTTGAGCCGCTCATCTGCATCAACCTTGCTGACACGCGCGCCGCCGGCCAGCGCACCTATGAAGCCGTCGCCCGCGCCTGCCAGACCTTCCTCGGATTCCGGCCGCGCCTTGCCGGCATCGTGATGAACGATCCGAAGGTGCGCAACGCGGTACGCTGCCAGAAAACACTGATTTCCTCGGACCCGGCTGCGCAGCCGGTTCAGGACGTGCTTGCGATCGCACAGGTCGTGATCGGACAATCTCATGCCGAGCTCGGGAACTGATCCGTGCCGGGAAGTATGAAGAATTATTCAGGGGTTTTGGGGCTGCGTTTACCCCTTGAAAACCTTTCATGTGGAAAAAGGTAAACGCTGGGATTCACAGTTCGGGCCAATCCGGCTACTGATGTTTAAGTTGATTCGGGAGACGAGCCATGCGCGTCCTGCTAATTGAAGATGACCGGGCCCTGGCGCGCTCGATCGAATTGATGCTCAAAGCTGCGGGCTTCAATGTCTATCTCACAGACCTCGGCGAAGACGGTGTCGATATCGGCAAGGTCTATGAATTCGACATGATCCTGCTGGATCTGACGCTGCCCGACATTACCGGCTTTGACGTGCTGAAACAGCTGCGCATGAGCCGTGTGAACACGCCGGTCATGATCCTCTCCGGCAATCCGGACATCGAAGCGAAGGTCAAGACGCTCGGCTACGGCGCGGACGACTACCTGACCAAGCCGTTCAACAAGGACGAACTGATTGCGCGCATCACCGCGATCGTGCGCCGCTCCAAGGGTCATGCCGAGAGCGTCATCCGCACCGGCGAAATCCTCGTCAATCTCGACGCCAAGACGGTCGAGGTTGAGGGTGAGCGCGTGCACCTCACCGGCAAGGAATATGCGATGTTCGAGCTGTTGTCGCTCCGCAAGGGCACGACGCTGACGAAAGAGATGTTCCTCAACCACCTTTATGGCGGCCTGGACGAGCCGGAACTCAAGATCATCGACGTGTTCATCTGTAAGCTGAGGAAAAAGCTGCAGCAGGCGACAGGCGGCAACCACTACATCGAGACGGTCTGGGGCCGCGGCTATGTGCTGAGGGACCCACGACCCGGCCAGAAAGCTGGTGAAGTCGGGCAGGCGGCCTGATCTCCGGAATGGTTCTGGCCTGATCGGCAGTACCCTGAACAAAGCGCCCGGCCCCTCAATGGCCGGGCCTTTTCATTTCCGGGTTCATTTCCGGGCGCGCGCTTCTTCCGTACCCTGACGGGCGAGCGCATCGGCGCGTTCATTGCCTTCGTCGCCGGCATGGCCCTTGACCCATTTCCAGGTGATGTCATGGCGCGCGCACGCCTCTTCCATCGCCATCCAGAGATCCTGGTTCTTCACCGGCTTCTTGTCAGCGGTTTTCCAGCCATTGCGTTTCCAGCCCTTGATCCATTTGGTCAGGCCGTCCTTCACATAGGTGGAGTCGACATGCAGCGTGACCTTCGAGGGGCGTTTCAGCGCGTTCAGCGCCTCGATCACGGCCATCATTTCCATGCGGTTGTTGGTCGTCGCCGGATCGCCGCCGAAGAGTTCCTTTTCATGTCCGTTCCAGCGGATCAGCGCGCCCCAGCCGCCGGGTCCGGGATTGCCGCTGCAGGCGCCGTCCGTCCAGATTTCAATCACATCAGTCATGCATGCGGGGTGGGGGGCTTTGGCCGCGCCGTCAAGCGCGCGTCAGAAAACGGAAATGTCTTCCTGTGAAAGCTGGCGCGCCGGGCGCACGATCGAATGGAAGACAAGGCCGCAGAAGAGGCCCGCAAGCCCGCCGATCAGGCCGCCTGTGATGAAAGCCCCAATCCCCGCCAGCACATCCACGAACAGCCCGAACAGGGCGGTTGTCACACTGACCAGCACACCGCCCCAGATGCCGCCCCAGCGCAGGTAAGGCTTGCCCGCCGTGATGCCGCGCCCAGGCAGGCGCGCGATCGACAGACCGAGGGCAATCGCCGCCGCCGGGATGGTCAGGAAAAAAAGGATGAAATTCAGCATCGAGAGCTGCGCGGCCAGTATGGCCCCGCCGACCGGGCCGCCCTGCGCGATGGTCACGCCGAGGTCGCGGCCCACGGCGCCGCCGATCAGGTCGAACAGCCCGAGGGTGAGGCCCCCGATGATGCTCACGGCGACACTGGCGATCATCGAGGCGCAGAACAGGGCGAGTTTCACCCGCTTCACCCGGCGCGGGCGCGCGGGCTCGGCATAGGCGGGTCTGGCCGCGTCTTCTGTTGCCAACAAACCGGTCTCCCCAGCTGCCCCTGTCAGGCACCATACCCTTCGGCGCTCTCCATCCGTGAATGGAATGCAAGGCGCGCGGCATATTCAAGCGGATTCTTGGGCTTTACGAGGGCCCCTGCCGGCGTCGACGACCAGTCCGCC
Organism: Hyphomonas sp.; assembly: GCF_046313735.1. Taxonomy (GTDB): domain Bacteria; phylum Pseudomonadota; class Alphaproteobacteria; order Caulobacterales; family Hyphomonadaceae; genus Hyphomonas. Next base: position 10,085 of record NZ_JBKBXW010000004.1, on the reverse strand, counting down.
AGCCGGGTCAGGAAGAAGCGCATCGCTGCCCCAAGGCAGAGCGCAGGCAGGGCCTCCAGCTCGGCAGGCTCAAGAATGCGGACAGACTGATAGCCCGCGATCAGCGCAGCGCCCTTGGAGAAATTGTATTCGAGGCGTGAGGCGTCGGTCGCATTGCCCTCGTCAAACGCCCAGGCGTTGAGGCAGACTGCGATGTCATAGGCGAGCGCGTCGGTGCAGGCGAAGTAGAAGTCGATGGCGCCGGAGAAGCGGTCGCCCAGGAAGAAGGCGTTGTCGGGAAACAGGTCCGCGTGGATCGTCCCGCGGGGCAGGCTTCCGGAAAAGGCACGCGCCGTGCGGATGCGCGCGAAGGCGGCGTCCACCGTTGCGGCAAGGCCGGGCTGCAGGGCGTCAGCCGCCTCGCTGCGCCCCTGCCACATCGGCGCCCAGGCTTTCGGCCCGAGCGAGTTTTCGCGCACCATCGCGAAGTCCTGAAGCGCCAGGTGCATCCGCGCGAGCCCCGCGCCCAGCTCGCGGCACTGACGCACATTCGGGCGGCGCGGCGACAGGCCTTCAAGGAAGGTCACGATCACCGCCGGGCGCCCTTCGAGGCTACGCAGCGCTTCGCCGTCGCGCCCCATCACGGGCTGCGGACAGGGATAGCCCTTGGCCGCAAGGTGCTGTTTCAGGCCGATGAAGAAGGGCAGGTCCGCCGCGTTCACCCGCTTCTCGAAGAGGGTGAGGATGAACCTGCCTTTTTCTGTTTCGAGATAGTAATTTGAGTTCTCGACGCCCTCGGCGATCCCCTTGAAGGAAAGGGCATCGCCGAGATCATACTCCGCCAGAAAGGCCGAGAGCGCTTCGTCAGAGACCTGCGTGTAGACCGCCATAGGCGGGCGCCTTACGCAGTTTTCGCGATCATGTCACGCTGCAGCGTCTTGCCCGCGATCAGGTAGTGGATCGCCGCCCAGCCATAAAGCGAGGCGAAGACGATGATCGACCATTGCAGCCCGCGCGAGTCGGCGCTGCGGCATTCGGCGACCTGTTCAGGCGACAGGACAGTGAGGTCGCGGCAGATCTGCAGCGTCAGGCCAAGATCGTTGCCGCTCAGGAAGGTGGTCTTCAGGAAGGTCGACAGGAAACCGATCATCGTCGGGCCAAGGCCGATACCGATCAGGTTCACCGCGAACAGCGTGATGGCCACCGCCGTTGCGCGCGTGCGGGCATCAACGACGCCGGCAGAGACCGCATACATCGGGCCGAGATAGAAATAGTGCAGCGTCGCTGCCAGCATCAGTGGCGGGATCATCAGCGGCACGCTCGGGGCGAGGTAGCCTATCCAATAGAGCGGCACCGAGAGGCCCATGCCGAGCGCCGGCAGCCAGGAGAGGGATTTCGGAAACCGCACGGCCCATTTATCCGCCAGGTAGCCCGACAGGAACACGCCGAGCGCCGCCATCAGGCCGAGCACAAGCGAGAAGATCAGCGCGGCTTCCGTCAGCGTCAGGCCGTGGGTGCGCAGCAGGAAAGAGGTGGAGAACGCCCCGACTGCGTATCCGGCGAAGGAGGCAATCGCGGCCCCGGCAACGACGTGCACATAAGTCGGCTTGTTCATCAGTTCCTTGAGAACCGTTCCGAATCCATCCGGCACGGCTTTTTTCGGCGCGCCCGGCGGATCGGAATAGCCGCGCGGCGGTTCCTTGACGGTGAAATGAAGGATGATGGCGAACACGACGCCGGGCAGGCCGACCGCGATAAAGGCGATGCGCCAGCCTTCAAGGCTCTTCCAGTCGAACAGGCCGAGCACCCAGGTCCAGCCCCAGGATTCGAGAAGGTGGTGGACGTTCTCGCCGGTGACGTAATCATTGATCGGGCCGGCGGCGAGGCCTGCAAACATGCCGCCGAGCGGAACACCGAGGGCGTAGATCGAGGCGGCTGTCGCGCGGCTGGTAGGCTTGAAATAGTCCGCGATGACCGACTGCGCGGGCGGCGTGCAGCCGGCTTCGCCAACACCCACGAGCATCCGGAAAATGAACAGCGTCAGGAAGCTGACGGCAAAGCCGCACATCACGGTCATAAGGCTCCACAGGGCGAGCGAGATGACGATGATCAGCATACGGCTGCGGCGCTCGGCGATGCGCGCGATCGGGATGCCGAGCGTCGTGTAGAAGATCGCAAAGGCAAGGCCGCCCAGCACGCCCATGTGCCAGTCTTCCAGCTTCAGCGAGATCTTCATCGGCTCGACCAGGATGTTGAAGATCGACCGGTCGATGAAATTGAAGATGTAGACGATCAGCAGCGAGCTGAGCACATAGGCGCGGTACTGGGGCGTACCGTAGCCCGTCAGGTAACCAGCGGGCGCCGCAATGGGCGCCTCGCTTTTGGCAGCAGCATCAGACATCTGCGAGGGTCCCGTAATGCGTGTTGGGTGGATCAGGTAGCAGGGGCGTTGGACCAGCGGTCCTTCACGAAGGTTCGGGCGCAAATCAGGAAGCAGACGCCTGCAACTCCGAACATCGCTGTCGCAAGCGCGCAGGCTTGCCGGATGCCGATGCCTTTCAGCTCCCGGCAGGCTGCGGCGAGTTCTTCGCCCGCCGAGGCGACCGACACGCTACACCGGTTCGTCAATATGTCGGCATAGGCGCTGGAATTGATGGCTTGGGTCGTCAGGAAGTCGGCAATCGAGCCGATCACCGGCGGGCCGGCGCCATAGCCGATCAGGTTCGCGATGAACAGCAGGATGGCGACAGACGTCGCGCGGGCCCGCACACTCACCACCGCGGTGGCGATATTGTACTGGGCGCTGAGATAGAAATACTGGAACAGGTTCGCGATGAGGAACAGGCCGAACATGACCGCAACGCCAGCATCGACAAGGAAACCGGCAGCATAGATCGGGAAGCAGGCGAGCAGGGCCAACCCCGGCACCCAGGCACCGGCGCTGGGCGAGAAGCGGGTGGCTTTCTCGGTCAGGAAGCCGCCGAGGAAGGCGCCGAGCGTACCCATCAGGCCGAGAATAGCCATGAAGCGGATGGCTGTTTCGCCAGCGGTATAGCCAAAGACATACTGGATGTAGAGCGGCTGGAAGCCCACGAGCGAGTAGCCTGCGAAAGCTGCCAGCGTGGCGCCTGCCGACATCATCCAGAAGGTGCGCTTGCTGAAAATCTCCTTCACCGCATCGCGGAAGGGCAATTTGTCTACAATCTTGGCGCCGGGAGGTTCGGTATATCCGCGGGGTGGTTCCTTGATGGTCATCAGCACGAGGATGCCAACGAGGACGCCCGGCGCGCCGACATAGATGAAGGCCTCGCGCCAGGTGAAGTTCTGGACGATCCAGCCGCCGAATACCTGCGCCAGCACGCCGCCGATGGTGATGCCCATGGCGTAGATCCCGAGCGCGGTCGGGCGTGATAGCGGTTTGTAATAGTCCGTAATGATCGAATTGGCCGGCGGCGTGCAGCCTGCCTCGCCGACACCCACAGCCAGGCGCGCGAGGAGCAGCGTCAGGAAGCCGACACTGTAGCCGCAAAGCACGGTCGCAATCGACCACAGGATGACGCAGATGCCGATGATGCGGACGCGGTTGTATCGCTCTGAGAAGCTCGCAATCGGAATGCCGAGCAGAGTGTAGAACAATGCGAAGCCAATGCCCGACAGGATGCCGAACTGGAAATTCGTCAGCTGGAATTCTTCGATGATCGGGCCGCCTACGACGCTGATCAGGATCCGGTCGACGAAATTGAGCGTGTAAACAAGGGTCAGCGTCAGAAGCACATAAGTGCGATAAGAAAACGTCCCATACCCCGTGAGGTGGCCCTGGCCAGACTCGGCCGTGCCACTGCCTGCCGCTGACTGCATACGCGCTCCTCTTTCCTGTTGAACGTCCGCTGCTTCTTGCGGCGCGGCTGTGATGACAGGACGGTAACCGACCGCTCGCAGCCTGCAAGTGTTATCGTTAGGGAAGCAGCTGCGCTTGCTGGCGCCAGCCCCCGAAGGCTTGAATTTTTCGCGCCGCGCGTGTACCCGGCCAGCGCGGCGCAGTGCGCCCGGCGAACAGGCAGGACCTCCCATGAACACGATCCGGAAAACAGCCGCCCTTGGATCAGTTTCCCGGATGAGTCGCGTCAATGCCTGCTTCGATCACCGTCACCTCGGTTACCTTCGCACTTCCGGATAGCCGGGTTCTTTTTTCAGATCTCGGATTCGTTCTCGGCGCAGAGCGCATCGGACTTGTCGGCCGCAATGGCATCGGCAAGTCGTGCCTGCTGCATCTTGTCAGCGGCGCGCTGAGGCCAACTGCCGGAACCATCCGGGTCGAGGGGCGCACAGCGATGCTCCGCCAGTTTGCAGTTGAGGGCCCCGGCGACACACTAGCCTCGCTTTTCGGGCTCGAGGGCGCGCTCGCGCAGCTGGAACGGATCGTTGCCGGAAGCGCCGATGAGGCGGACCTGAACGCGGCGGACTGGACGCTGGAGGCGCGTCTTGAAGCGGCCCTCGCCCGCGCCGGGCTCAGCGGCATTGGGCCGGGCACACCGCTCGCGAGGCTCTCAGGCGGGCAGCGGACGCGGGCGGCGCTTGCGGCGCTGGTGTTTGACGAGCCGGATTTCCTGTTGCTGGACGAGCCGACCAACAATCTCGACCGGGAAGGGCGCGCCGCAGTGTCGGACCTGCTCTCGGGCTGGCGCGGCGGCGCGCTGGTCGTCAGCCATGACCGGGAGCTGCTCGAAGGCATGGACGCCATCCTCGAACTCACCTCGCTGGGCGCATCGCGCCATGGTGGCGGCTGGAGCGCATTTGAGGCGATCAAGGCGCGCGAACTTGCCGCTGCTGAAGCCGCGCTCGACAGCGCGCAGCGGGACGTCGAAGCCGTCCATGACAAGGCCCGCCTCGCAGCAGAGCGCAAGGCGCGCCGCGACGGGGCCGGCGCCCGCAAGGCCGCGAAGGGCGGGGCGCCGAAGATCCTTCTCGGCGCGCAGAAGCGCCGGGCGGAAGCCTCATCCGGATCGCTGGACCGGCTCGCGGAGCGCCAGCGGCATGAGGCAGAAGCCGCCGCCGCAGAGGCAAGGTCAAGGGTCGAAGTGGTGCAACCGTTCACCGTTGCCCTCGCCCCGGCTGGCCTGCCTGCGGGGCGGGCCGTGCTCATGGCAGAGGGCCTGTCGGTGGGCTATCCGGGGGCGCCGCCGGTGGTCTCCGGCCTCACTTTCGAAATCAGGGGGCCGGAGCGGGTTGCGATCACCGGGCCGAATGGCGCGGGCAAGTCGACCCTGCTTCGCACGGTTGCGGGCGGCCTGTCTCCTCTGGCGGGGAGCGTAAAGGTCCAGGTCGCAATGGCGATGCTGGACCAGGATGTCAGCCTGCTGGCCCCGTCGGAGACGATCCTTGCGGCGTTCCGCCGGCTCAACCCGGAGGCCGGCGAGCAGGATTGCCGCGCCGCGCTCGCCCGCTTCCGCTTCCGGGCGGGCGCAGCTTTGCAGGTGGCCAGCACGCTCAGCGGCGGCGAACGCCTGCGCGCCGGGCTCGCAGCGGTGCTCGGCGGCGCGCGCCCGCCGCAACTCCTGTTCCTGGACGAGCCGACCAACCATCTCGACATCGCCTCGATGGAAACTGTCGAAGCCGGCCTGAGGGGCTATAACGGCGCGCTCATGGTGGTCAGCCATGACGAGACATTTCTGGAGCGGATCGGCATTATCCGGCGCCTCAGCCTCAGATGAGGCCGGATGATCTAAGGCTGACGACGCCCTTGGTGCCGACGATCAGATGGTCGTGGACATTGATGTCGAAGGGTTCGAGCGCGTCGATCAGCCCGCGGGTTATGTCGATATCGGCGCGCGAGGGCTGGGGGTCGCCGGAGGGGTGATTGTGGACCAGCACGAGGCTGGAGGCCTGCACCTCCAGCGCGCGGCGCGCCACCTCGCGCGGATAGACCGGCGCATGGTCGACCGTGCCCCGGCCCATGACCTCGTCGAGGATCAGCTGGTTCTTTCGGTCGAGGAACAGCACGCGGAACTGCTCGCGCGGCTCATGCTGCATCTCCCGCCGAACATAGGCCACGAGCACGGTCCAGGACGAGATGACTTCGCGCGCCTTGATCTCTTCCCGGCCCGCGCGGCTGTGCATCTCGCTGATGGCGCGAAAGTAGGCGGCAACGGTCTCACCGATGCCATCGACTTTCACGAGATCGGCGGCCGGTGCGGCGAGGATGGCGGACAGCCCGCCGAAGCGCGCCAGCAGCGCCTTGGCGATCGGCTTGACGTCCCGGCGCGGAATGAAGGCCATGAGGATGACTTCCAGGACTTCATAATCGTCGAGCGCCTCGGCGCCCCGATTGAGCAGCTTGGAGCGCAGCCGGTCGCGGTGGCCGTGCCAGTGGGGAGGCGGGGTCTCGGTCATGGCTGCCTGTGGTAGCTGAGGATGCCGGCCTGCGCGAGAGGGGCTGCGCGAGAGGGGCCGCGCGAGGACAGGCGGGCGAGACGCTCAAGCGTTTCCCGCATCCGATTGCAGCCGCGAAAGGTCAACGCCCATCCGGGTCAGGGCATGGCGCCATTTGTGTTCATGCGCCTCCCCGAAAATCAGGTCCGCATCCGGTGCGCCGACGAGCCAGGCATTCTGGGCCAGTTCGCGTTCCAGCTGTCCCGCTCCCCAGCCGGCATAGCCGAGCGCCATCACGAACTTGCGCGGCGGTGTAGCCGAAGCGATGGCGGCGAGGATCTCGCGCGTCGCGGTCATGCACAGCTCGTCATCCACTTCCATGGTCGCGCCGTCGCAGATCACATCATCGGTGTGCAGCACGAAGCCGCGTTCCGCAGCCACCGGACCGCCTTCAAGGACCGTCACGCCGTCCAGCACGGTCTCCTGCGGAATGTCCATCTGGTCGATCACGGTCTGCAGGTCGATGCCGTCCATCGGCCGGTTCACGACGAGGCCCATCGCAAAGTCCGGAGAGTGCGCGCAGACGAGGATCACGGTGCGGTCGAAGCGCGGATCGCCGATACCGGGCATGGCAATCAGCAGCTTGCCGGTGAGGTCAGTCTCCATCTGCATGGTGCGGGCTCCCGAGGCGTCACGCTGGGACACCGTGGCGGATTTGGCAAGCCTTGATTGGCCCCTCTCAGGGCATTGCAGCCCGGGGGAGAGCGTCCTATGAGCGAGACGCCTAATCAAGGAGCGCGCTGACATGTCGATCAAAGTGGGTGACAAACTGCCTGAAGCCACATTCATGGAAATGACCGCCGACGGCCCGAAGCCGGTGACCACCGCGCAGGTGTTCGGTGGCAAGACGGTCGCGCTGTTTGCCGTGCCGGGCGCCTACACGCCGACCTGCTCTGCCCGCCACCTGCCGGGTTTTGTCGACAAGTCCGGCGACCTGAAAGCCAAGGGCGTCGATGACATCGTCTGCACTTCGGTCAATGACGTGTTCGTCATGGGCGCCTGGGGCAAGTCTTCCGGCGCCGGCGAGACGGTGCGGATGCTGGCAGATGGCAACGGCGCATTCGCGAAGGCCATCGGCCTTGAGCTCGACGCCTCCGGCTTCGGCATGGGCCAGCGCTCCCAGCGCTACTCGATGCTGGTCAAGGACGGCGTCGTGGCGGAGCTGAATGTCGAGCAGGGCGGGGAGTTCAAGGTCTCCAGCGCCGACTATCTGCTCGGCCAGCTCTGACGGTTCGCGCCCCGGCCAGAGGGCGTTAACAAAGATTTACCGAATTGACCGATGATCGGCCTGTTCCGGGTTGGGACAGGCCGATTTTCGTGCCGTATTTATTGAAAAACGGAAAATCGCCACCCATCTCAGACTGACGAAACCTATGGAGAGGGACCCATGGACATCATTCTTTCGGTCATGCTGCTGATCGCGGTTGTCGCGCTCATTCTTGTTTTCTCGGCGTTCAAATTCGTGCCGCAAGGCCATAACTGGACCGTCGAACGCTTCGGCCGCTACACCCGCACGCTGACCCCCGGAATGTCCGTGATCACCCCCTTCATCGAGCGGGTGGGCCGGCGCATCAACATGATGGAAACCGTGCTGGACGTGCCCCAGCAGGAAGTCATCACCAAGGACAATGCGATGGTGTCCTGCGATGCCATCGTCTTCATCCAGGTGATCGACGCGATGTCGGCCGCCTATGAGGTCAACAATCTCAACTTCGCGATCACCAACCTCTCCATGACGAACATCCGGACCGTGGTCGGCTCGATGGACCTCGATGAGGTTCTCTCGAACCGCGACGAGATCAATGCCCGCCTCCTCGGCACCATTGATGCGGCGACCACCCCCTGGGGCGTGAAGGTGACCCGGATCGAGATAAAGGACCTGACCCCGCCCCTCGAGATCACCGAGGCGATGGCCCGGCAGATGAAGGCAGAGCGTTTCCGCCGCGCCGAAGTCCTCCAGGCAGAGGGCGAGAAACAGTCCGCCATCCTGCGCGCGGAAGGCCAGAAGCAGGCCGCCATCCTCGAAGCTGAGGGCCGCAAGGAGGCCGCCTTCCGCGACGCCGAAGCGCGCGAGCGCGAAGCAGAAGCCGAAGCGAAAGCGACCGCCATGGTCTCCGAGGCGATCGCGCGCGGCGATGTGAACGCCATCAACTACTTTCTCGGCCAGGCCTATGTCGCCGCCTTCGAGAAGCTCGCAACCTCCAGCCAGCAGCGCACCGTCATCATCCCGGCGGAGTTCTCGTCCATCATCGGCACCATCGAAGGCATTCGCGGGCTGACCGATGCGGCCCAGTCTACGGCAAGTACCCCGCGCGGCTCCGGCGCGGTGCCCCCGACCCGGTCCGGCGGCTGACGTTTCGGGATCATTTCAGGCCAGTTTATTTCAGGGAGGACCTGACCGATGGAAACCTTGCTCACCCAACTAACCTGGTGGCACTGGCTGGCGCTGGCGCTGATCCTGTTCGGCATCGAGATGATGACCGGCACGTTCGATCTTCTGATGATCTTCATCGCAGCGATCGTGACGGCGCTGTTTGCGGGTCTCGCCCCGGAGGCTGCCGCCGGATGGCAGGGCCAGCTGGTCGTGTTCGGCGTCTCCTCCGCCGTTCTCGTGGCCGGGGGGCGGATGTTCTTCTCCGGCGCGCGGCGCCAGGCGAGCGAGCATCCGACGCTCAATCGCCGCATGGAAGGCCTTGTCGGCCAGCGGGGGTCGGCGACGAAGGATTTTTCCGCCGGCAATGGGCAGGTGAAGATAGGTGACACCGTCTGGGCCGCTGAAGCTGCGGCAGGCGAGGGGGCGATCCTTGCCGGTGACACCATCGTGGTCGAGACGACGCGGTCCAACCTGGCTGTCGTGCGCAAGGGGTAGGGGCCCCTCCGCCCTTCGGGCACCTCCCCCGCTTCGCAGGGGGGGGTATAGTGATGTCTAGGAAAAATTGTCGCGTAGAGAAGTGTTTGGCACTTGTCCAGGAGTCTAGGCGGCAAAAACCCCAAGGCTCGCTTTTCCTGTGACTCTTTTTTCCAGCGTCTCGGTCATTGCTTGCTTCATACAATCGACCACTGCTTGAGGTGTATTCTTGTCCGAGTGCTCGAATAAAAACGCATCGTGCATCGGCAGCAATATCCGGCAGTCTGGCAGCGATGAAAGCTTGAGCAGCGCCTTCTTGAAAATCAGAGATCCAGTTCCCTGAACACACTGACTAATCATGGAACGCATTTCGCGTTTTCCAAATGGCGGGGTAGTGTTGGCGACGATATAGTTCCCGAGCACAGTCGAGATTCTCGAGTCTAGTTCGTATTTTTGAGCCATCTCACCTTTCCAAGCTTCGTATCGACTGAACTGTGCGAAGGCTGCCTTCGCCTTGCTTCTCTCCACGCCCAAGGATACGGCAGCATCCACTACCGCTTTTCTGGGCATGCCATAAGCGTACGACAGAAACAGCTGCTTCGCCTGCTTTCGAAAGCTGGTCATCCCCAAATACTTTTGAGCAAAGCTGTCGTACATATCACTGGAGTTGAACAGATTGATAAGCTCCTCATCGCCTGAAAGTGCCGCTGACCCAGCCCCCTGATCCGGGCCGTTTAATTGGAGACTCTGTTCGCCTTTCTTTCTGGTTGGGGGTGGGTGGTCAAGGCCCGCTGAGCGGAGCTCTTGCGTAGCTCAGGCGAAGCGGGCC